>DAOTUG010000103.1:0-68114 GCA_034437335.1 Anaerolineaceae bacterium | reverse complement strand
TGGTGAAGCGGTCCTCTCAGGCACTCTGTACACCCCCCTTGGGGATGGGTTGTTCCCGGCGGTTGTCTTTTTGCCTGAGCCGGGCAATGCCACCCGCGTGGACTTTCAGGAGATGGCGAAATTGCTCTGCCGTCACAAAATCGCCGCCCTGGTATATGATAAACGCGGCTGCGGGGAATCAACCGGTGACGGAACCAAGCACACGTTTGATACCCTGGCTGATGATGCGGCGGAGATGATCTGGGCTGTCACGGGTTGCATGATGATTGACCCGCAGCGTGTGGGCTTGTGGGCTTATGATGCAGGGGGCTGGATTGCCCCGCTGGTCGCAGAGCGGGTGCCCGGGTTGGCCTGCATGGTGCTTGTCTCCATCACACATCTCTCTCCGGCAGACCAGGCCCTGTTTCAGATGCGCCAGGCGTTGGTTTCGGCGGGTTTTTCCCAATCGGCTATCAATCAGGCCCTGGGTTTTCAACGCCGCATTTTTGCCTATCACCGCAGTGGGGGTGAGGCCACCCAGACGTTTCAGGCGGAAATTGACAATGCCCGCTGGCAGCCCTGGTTTTCCGTTCTTCAATATTTTGACCACCTGGAAAAGCCGGGCGCCTATGTTTGGTGGCGGTCGGTGATGGATTATCATCCCGAACCGCGCTGGCAGTGGGTTTCCTGCCCTGTGCTGCTGGTGTCGGGGGGGCAGGATCCAAAAATGCCGGTGGCTGAGACCCATTACACTCTGAGAAAAGCCCTGAAAAAGCGGGGAAATCTGGATTTCAAGACCTGTGTGCTTAAAAAGATGGGCCACCAACCACTGGATTGGTGGTTGGTGGATAAGTTGCTGCCCCCGCGATACCCGCCCGGCTTCCGGCTGTGTGTCCTGAACTGGCTCTCACGGCATCTGCATATCTGAGGGGCCGCGGGCTTGGATTGGGCAGAAAGACTGCCAAATACCCATTTTTCAGTCAGCGTCCGGGGGATTGCCCAAGGCGGATTTCATCAGATCCTGAATCCGCCCAATCATGGCAACCGGATCCGGGTGGAGCCCTTCGATCAGCAGGGCGTTTTCAAAAATCTGCTCAGCTATCAGGTTGAATGTTGGGTCCTCGGCCTCAAGGAGGGCCAGGCTGGTGACGATTGGGTGGCGCGGGTTGATTTCAAGCACTTTCTCCGGCAACTCCAGGGATTTGTTCATCATCTTGTACACCCGTTGGACTGATTGATCCGGGGCGCCCTCGGGATCCACCAGACGAGCGGGGGAGTCCGTCAGGCGGGTGGTGGTGCGGATGTCGCTGACCCGATCCCCCAGGACTGCTTTGAAGCGGCTGATCAGATCCGCCTGGGCCTCATCTGGCAGGGCGGTTTCTTCTTCGGCCTCGGCTTCTTCCTCCGGGGTGGGGGCCTCCGCTTCGGCCACGTTGACCAGGTCGTGGTCTTGATAGGACTTTAACCGCAGCAGCATGAATGGGTCAACGGGATCCGTCAGGACCAGGACTTCTATCCCGGCTTTGTGGAAGCTCTCCATATGAGGGCTGAACCGGACGGCGCTGGGATCCTCGCCCAGGATGTAGTAGATGGCTGTTTGATCTTCGTCCGCTCTCTCGAGGTAGTCATCCAGGGCGTGCCAGCCTTCCATATCCTGATCTGTGTGAAACCGGAGCAGGGGATACAGCTTTTCGGGATTGTTCTGTTCTATGGCCACCCCTTCCTTCAGGCGGTTTCCGTAGACCTCCCAAAAACGGGTGTAGTCCTCGGGCGCTTTTTTGCCCAGGTCCGTGAGCATATCCAGGACTTTTCCTGTCACAAGTCGTTTCATCAGAGCCATCACCCGGTTGGATTGGACACTTTCCCGGGAGACATTCAGGGGAAGATCCTCTGAATCAACCACGCCCTCAACGAAATTCAGGTACTCCGGGAGGAGATCGGTGCAGAACTCCTGGATGAGGATCTTCCGGGCATACAGTTTGAGTCCCGGCTCCTTGCGAGGGGAAAACACCAGGTTTTGCGGGTCGCGGGGGATGAACACCAGGGCAAACATCTGGGCGGGGGCGTCCACCGCCAGGTGCGCATGCGCCAGGGGGTCTGTGAAATCCAGGGTCAATTGTTTGTAGAAATCGTGGTAGGCTTCCTCCTCGATTTCGAGGGGGTTTTGACGCCAGAGGGCCGTTTGCTGGTTGATGGCTTCTTCTGAATCGCCGAAATAGATGGGATAGTTGATGAAATCGGAGTGGCGTTTGATAACCTCCCGCAGGCGGGATTCTTCAAGGAATTCCCGGGCATCTTCCTTTAATTTGATGCGCACTTCCGTGCCGCGCCTTTCCCGTTGGGCCGCTTCCAGGGTATAGGTATCCTCGCCGGTGGCAAACCAGGCTGCGGGTTCTGCATCCGGCTGGGCGGAGCGGGAGACGACACGAATCCACTCCGCCACCATGAAAGCGGAATAGAAGCCCACGCCAAACTGGCCGATGATGTCCGCCAAGCGTTCCTGGCCCTCCCGGGCTGCTTCAACGAAGGCCTTTGCGCCTGAGCGGGCGATCGTGCCCAGGTTTTCCATCAGCTCATCCCGGGTCATACCGATACCGGTGTCTTCTACCACCAGGAGGCCGGCCTCTTTGTCCACCCGCAAGCGGATTTCCAGAGGAAGCTCCGGGTCTTTGATTTCCCGTTCCGTGAGCATGAGGAAGTCGAGGCGGGCTAGAGCATCCGAGGCATTGGAGATCAGTTCCCGCAGGAAAATTTCCCGCTCAGTATAGAGGGAATGAATGAGGATGTCGAGCAATTGGCGGGTTTCTGCCCGGAATGGGATCGGGCTGCCATTTGTTTGTGCATTTTTATCGGTCATGTTGTTGGAAACTCCCTGTGACTGTTGTGTCTTTTTGCTACTAACTATAATCACACCAGATAAGAATTATATTAGATTGGCCCTCTCCAGGCGCATTCTGGAAAATAATAGGAATAACCGCCCGGAAACAGGTGACATTTTCAGGGCTCAAAAACTGGGCGACTCTCGGATATAATCCATATTATGATTGCTTTTCTGAACACGTTGCAGCGCAGGCTGCGACCGGATTTAAACGACCGTCCCATTGCCATACGGTATCTGATGATGAGCGATGTGGTTGGCGTGCTGTACAGCATCCCCTTGCTGGTGTTTGGTTTTCTCTGGCTGCTCAGCCAGACAGAGTGGGGGTTTTTCCTCCGGCAATGGCCCGCACTGCTGGTGATTCTGCTATTGATCATCGTCTTCAGCCGACTGCGTTTTTTCATGATGCAGGAACTGCGCAGCGGGCATCTGGTGGGTTCTGATGGGGATTTTGTCGGTGTGATCCTCTGGGCCAGCCTGCTGCGTTTTGGACCGAATGTGATCTGGTTGTTTCTACTCTGGATTCTTGTAGAGCTCGTCCTGGGTTGGTCCCGGGCCATCAACTGCGATATGCGGTGGGATGGAGCCCGTTCCGCCTGCCTGAACGCTGCCGCGCTTCTGGTGCCTTCCCTGATTGCCCTGGACCTGTATCGCAACCTGGGCAGGGGAATTCCCATCAGCGGCCTGTCCCTGGACAGTTTACTGCCCGCCCTGGCTGCTGTTCTGGCTTATGCCCTGACCTATTTCCTGGTCTGGCTGCCCTTCATCCTCTACGTTGTCTGGGTGCAGGAGAGCAAATTCTCCCTGGAAAACAGCCACAGTTTGTTCTGGTTCACGGTGGCGACCATGGAACTGCCCTTTATCTCCCTGCCCTTCGGCATTTTAGCGAGCGGGCTGTATGTGGAGAACGGCCTGCTGGTGGTGGGGATTTATCTGGTGGGTTTGCTGATGCTGGCCCTTCTGGCGCACCAGTTGAGCCGCTCCGGGGAGCAGAGCCGCCGCCATGCCCTGCAGTTGATGGGTCTGGAGCGGTTGGGGCGGGATATTTTGGCGGCGCCGCCGGATGCCCGGGACCTGCCGGGCTTGCTGCGCAGGCATATCCCCAACATGTTTCCCTGCCGTCGGGCGGTTGTCTGGCTGGCCCCGGAGACCTTTTTGCTCAAATACCCGGACGGCAAAGGCGGATATTCGTCTGAGATCCTGGATTGGCTGCTCCTGCAGGAAGGCCCTGAGGGGTTCCTCGAAAATGTTCCTCTTCCCTGGCCGGGGTCTCCTGACCGGCATTTCGCCCTGCTGACGGCCCCGATCCTCGATCCGATTGACGGAGAGCCAATGGGCGGCATCTACATTGAACTGCTGTCCCTGCCGCAATCCTGGGACAGGAAAACAATCCAGGAGCATCTGCCTGCCCTGCAAAATCTGACCGCCCAGATCGCCTCAACTCTGAAGCAGGCCGAAAATTATCAGGAGACCCTCCAGCACCAGCGTGTGAACCAGGAACTGCGCCTGGCAGGGGATATTCAGGCCAGTTTTCTTCCTGATCGGGTGCCTGAGGTCTCGGGCTGGGACATTGCAGCCCGGTTGAATCCGGCCCGGCAAACCTCCGGGGATTTTTATGATTTTTTCATGCTGGAGGATAACCGGCTGGGAATCATCATCGCTGATGTGGCTGACAAGGGTCTGGGGGCGGCTCTGTATATGGCCCTCGGCAGGACGTTGCTCCTGACGTATGCCCATGAATATCCTGAGAATCCGGCCGCCGTTTTACAAGCGACCAATTGGCGGATGCTGAGCGATGCCCGGGCGCAGATGTTCATCACGGCTTTTTACGGCATCCTGGATTTGGAAACCGGGCGGATGATTTACTGCAATGCGGGGCATAACCCCCCGCTTCTGATCCAGGAAAATGGCCGGGGCTGCTGTCAGCAGCTCAAGCCGAATGGGATGGCTCTGGGCATTGACGAGAACGCGGCCTGGGTGGCCATTTCTCAGCGCATCGCCTTGGGAGACACCCTCCTGCTGTATACCGATGGGATTGTGGAGGCGATGAACACCCGGGGGGAATTTTACGGCATAGATCGTCTGACCGACACCGTGCGGCAGATTGCAAACCGGCCCAGCCAGTGGATCATCAAGGCTGTCCGGGACAGTGTGGAGGACTTTCAGGGCAATATCCACCAGACGGATGATATCACCATGGTCTGCCTGCGACGCCGCGAATGAGGCATTGGGCCTTCGGACGATTGTTTCCCGGCCTCCCTGCGGAGGATGGTCTATGCGGGGGCTGCGATGAACTCTTTTGCATTTGTGGTATGGAGATGACACAGTTAAGTAACCCAATTGGTCAGCCTCTTGCACTACAATAACCGCAATGGCGATGAATCTTCTTTGCATTTTTGTTAAGACCAATTCCGTTAATATCCCCTACAATGAGGGATAGATGATGGCAGAACAAAATCTCATTCTGAATAAGCACGCATTGCCCTCGGTCCAGACACATCCTCCGGGAAGGGGGCGCAGTTGACAAAAACGCTCACAGTGGGGTGTTTTGCATTGGGTGTTCTTGCTCTGGCGTTGCTGGTCTGCATTCCCGGCAGCCAGGCCCAGACCGTATCCCCGGCGGTTTCTGAGGCGGTTTCTGAGGCGGTTTTCGAGATGGGTTCCTTCGCCGATGCGGACTCTGAGGAGCTGACTGCCGCGGTGATGGCTGCCCTGGCGGAGGCCGGTCCGCCCTGGACCGCTGTGGATTATCAGATTGACCATATCCAGTATCAGGCCGACGAGACCATGGCCAGCGTGTGGCTGGCCGCATACGATCCCCAGACCGGGGATTTGCTGGCCCGGGAACCGGAACTGACGGTGGCAGTGCTGGAAGCGGATGGGGCCTGGAGGGTGTATCTGCGAGACGATCCGGATTTTGGCGCGGTCTATGAAGCCCTGCAAGCTGAGATGAAGGGTCTCCTGGATGATTCGGCCCTGGTCGGCGACAAAGCGACCCGGGATGATGTGGTGTATGGGGGTTATTATCTGCCCTGGGCGGCCACCCTGGAAAAACGGCTGACCTGGTCTGTCGGCCACACATCCTGCACACCCATCTATTATTGTACTCACGCCTTCGATTTTGCGGATGGCACCATGTTTCCCCTGCTGGCATCCAAGGGCGGCACGGTGTATCACTGGGACGATAGTTGTCCCAATGGGAGCACCTCCTGCACCAACAGCATCACCCTTCAGGACCGCTCCACCACCCCCTGGACGTATCAGATCTACATTCACCTGGCCTATGACAGCATCCCCGAGGAGCTGAAAGAAGTCGGGACTCCGGTGATGCAGGGAGAGTATATTGGGAATGTGGATGATACCGGCGCTAGCACGGGCCATCACGTGCACTTCATGGTGGTTACGGAAGACACCAAGTACTTCTCAGGCTATGGGTATGTGTGGGGCGTGGCGGAGGACATCACCTTCCGCGATGTGAGCATCAACTGGGATGAGGAAACCCAGGGCGGGCGACCCCGTCTGGCCTATGAGGCGGCCACCTACGGCGGCGAGGGACAGACATATTACATTTCCGGGAATATTCCCGCCAACCCGCCCAACGGCGGCCTGACCCAGCCCGGCAATAAACAATTGATTGACACTGCTCTTCTGACGGTCTCCGGGTGGGGGGAGGATGATGAAGGGGTGACGAAGATGGAAATCCTTGCCAGGGATGAGGAAGCATGGTTCACAATTGGCGAGGAGCAGACGGACAACCCCTTCACGACCCAGATTGATCTCTGCGAAGCAGGCATTTCGGACGGCCCCTTGCAGGTGGCTCTGCGGGTGTGGGATGTTGAAGGCAACCCATCCATGCCCCTCAGCATTCGCAATCTGGTGGTGGATGCGCCCTGTGCACCCGACCCCATGCCGACCTGTGTGCCAGGGAGCAGCCAGGTGGCCCTGTTCAGCGGGCCGAACTTCACCGGTGCCTGCATGGTCCTTGGTTTGGGGAGTTATCCCAACGGCGACGCTCTGGAGCCCCTGGGAGAAAATCAGATCGCTTCCTTCATGCTGGGCGCCAATGTTCAGTTGAATCTATTCAGCCAAAGCCAGTATACGGGAAGGTCGGAGACCTTCACGGAAGATGACCGCCACCTGATTGACAATGTGATTGGGGCGGGGGCGGTGTCTTCCCTGCGGGTTCGCAGTCGCGCGCTGTATCCCGACCAGCCCGTGCTTGCCCCCGTATTGGGGGCCGAGGACGGTTCCCCCACCAGTCTGGACTCCCTGATCCTGACCTGGTCCGGGATGGGCGCCACCAAGTATTATGCGGAACTGTATCAAGATGCCGTTGGGGGGCCTTTGCTGGGAACCCGGTATTGGGATGAAGACCCTTTCTGGTCCGTGGGCTCCCTGCCGGCGGGGACTTATGCCTGGCGGGTGCTCGGTCGGATTGCCGTGCCCCGGGGAAACACCTATGACACCTACTACAGCGCCTGGGCCACCGACACCTTCACCGTCAGCTCCGCCAACTTCCCGACGGGAGATATGCTGCCGGTGCCTTTTTTTGAAGTGTTTGATTTTGGTCAGGGCGATTGGCAGGCAAGCGGTCCCTGGCAGGCTCGCATTGACCCCTCAGGCGGATTGTTCTGGGGTACGGGGGATGGCGCTGTGTATGCTGGCAACGGGGCTTTCACCTCGCCTCTGATCCAGGTTGAGAGCGCGGAAGCCCTCACGCTGCGTTTTGATTACCGTTATGAAACCGAATCCCCTGCCCGATTTTGGGATCAGCGCCGGCTGCAGATTTCCATTGAGGAAGGTCCCTTTCAAGACCTTCTCCAGTTCCATGATGATACACCCCGAAAGGACCTTGTCAGCAGCTATATCAACCTGACTCCCTATATCGGTCAGGATTTCCGCCTGCGCTGGTTTTTTGACGCCCTGGACGATTCGGGCAATCAGGGCGCCGGATGGGTGGTTGACAATATTCGCCTGGATTTTTCAACACCCCCGGCGGACAGCGATTCCGATGATACTTTTTCCGGCGCCAGGTTCCTTGCAGACGGCACGACCCTCAGCGGTGTGGTGGATCATCCGGGCGATATTGATTTTTACCGATTCCAGGCCCAGGAAGGGGATCTGATCATCCTTGATGTGGATGCGGAGGCTCTGTCCCCATCCTCGCCCCTGGACACGGTGCTGACTCTTTATCCAGGTGGGGATGATTGGCCGCCGATTCTGGAGAATAATGATGAAAACAGCCAGACAACGGATTCCCGGATCGCCTACGTTGCACCGGAAACAGGTTGGTATTATGCCCGGGTGCGGGCCAATGGACATCCCGGGGTGGGCGGGACAAACTTCGCCTATGCAATCAGCCTGACCCTGACCGATGGTCAGCCGGATACCACGGAACCTGTGGTGAACCTGACCACCCCCGGCGCAAACGGCGCTCTTCCCTCGACGGGCTGGGTCTCTGCGGAGGCCTCTGACGGCGCTGGGTCCGGTGTCTATTCTGTGGCCTTCTGGTTCCACAGCCGGGACTGGACGGAGGACGAATGGGTTCTTCTGGGGAGGGATTATTATGGCGGTGATGGGTGGCAGGCCCCCCTGCAGACCAGCAACATGCCGGAGGGATCCGGGTATGGACTTGTGGCCCTTGCCACAGACATGGCCGGTAATGTGGGGGTGGATGTCACCTGGCAGGCCCTGGTGGATCATACCCCGCCCTGGTTGAACCTGGAGCCGCTGTTGAATCCTTCTCGCAATAACCAGTTAACCCTCCGCTGGAGTGCGGGGGACAGTGCGAGCGTGATCTCCCACTTCACCCTGCAGATCAAGATCAATGACGGCACCTGGACCACCCTGGCGCCGACTCTGGATGCCGGAACGACTTCCTTTACCTACCAGGCGGCTGATGCCCAGCTTCTCATGTTCCGTTTGACGGCCACCGATCTGTCCGGCAATACGATCACGGCCCAAACCTTCACCACCACGGCAGGATACCCCAATAATTACGGTCTCCCAATTATCTATCGTTGAACCAAACGGCACTTGGGGACGTCGTTGGTATAATTAACCGCGTCGTCTTGCACCTGCTCTTTTTTCGTTAAGGAGAAACGTTTTGCCCCTTGCATTGATCACCGGCATCACCGGCCAGGATGGATCTTATCTGGCGGAATTGCTACTGGAAAAAGGATATCGTGTGGTGGGGATGGTCCGGCGTTCCAGCACGATCAATTACAGTCGCATCGCCCAGTTTCAGAAGCACATTGAAATTGCCCACGGCGATTTGCTGGATCAGGGGTCGTTGATGGATATCTTCAACACCTACCAGCCGGACGAGGTGTATAACCTGGCCGGGCAATCCAATGTGCAGCTATCATGGTCTCAGGCGGTATTGACGGCCGACTCGACCGCGTTGGGGGTCACCCGTCTGCTGGATTGTCTGCGCAAGGTGACGCCCGAAGCCAGATTTTATCAGGCTTCCACCAGCGAGATCTTTGGCGAAGCGGATCACTCGCCCCAGGATGAGGACACCCGATTCAATCCGCGCAACCCGTATGGCGTAGCGAAAACCTACGGGCACCTGATCACCCGCAATTATCGGCGGGAGCACGGCCTGTTTGCCGTCTCCGGGATTCTTTACAACCATGAAAGCCCCCGCCGGGGAATGGAATTTGTCACCCGCAAGATCACCCATGCCGTTGCCCAGATCAAGCTGGGCCTGGCTCAGGAGCTGCGTCTGGGAAATCTGGAAGCGCAGCGGGATTGGGGCTTCGCGGGGGATTATGTCCGGGCCATGTGGTTGATGCTCCAGGGGGACCATCCCGCGGATTATGTCATCGGCTCAGGAGAGGCCCACACAGTGCGGGATTTCTGCCGGATCGCCTTTGCCCATGTTGGGTTGGATTACGCTGATTTTGTCGTCCGTGATGAAGCCTTCTTCCGCCCGGCTGAATGCCATCCTCTGGTGGCGGATCCTTCCCGCGCCCGGAAAGACCTGGGGTGGAAACCGGCGGTGGATTTTAAAGGCCTGGTGGAGATGATGGTGGACGCCGATTTGACAGAATTGCGGAAAACGTTCTGATGATGGGGGACTCTCCAGTATAATTTGTTTGTCAAAACAGAGATTAGTCAAGGATTCTATGCCTGAGGATAGGGAACTGAGCGCACGCGAAACGGAGATTTTGGAGCTGCTGGCCACCGGGATGACCAACCGGGAAATTGCCCAGACGCTTTATATCAGCCCGAACACCGTCAAGGTGCACGTGCGCAATATCTTTAACAAGCTGGAGGTGGCCTCGCGCACAGAAGCCACATTTTTCGCCATTGAACATGGCCTGGTGGATGTACCTGGTCAGGAAGACCCCCCTGCTGAGGAGGCCGGAGAGGATCTCCCCGCGCCCCAAAGCTGGCTGCGCCGCGCTGCCTGGCTGGGGATTCCCCTGGTACTGGTGATTTTTGTGGCGGCCTTTCTGATCGGCCGGAGTGCACCTTTTTCGCCTGCGGCTCCCACAGCCCCGCCCGGGCCAGACCTTGAAATTCCGGAACGCTGGCAGGACCTGTCGGCTCTCCCGGAGCCCCGGGCCGGTTTGGCTGCGGTCAGTTACGGCAATGCCATTTATGCCATTGCCGGGGAAGGGCCCCAGGGCACCAGCGCTTCCGTCTTCCGCTATTCCCTGACCGAAGATGCCTGGGAGGCCCTCAGCCAGAAGCCGACCCCTGTTTCCGCAGTGGAAGGGGTCTTGATTGGCGAGAAAATGTATCTGCCCGGAGGCGCCGGAGAGGACGGCCAGCCGACGAATGTCCTGGAAATCTACGATCCCCGCCGGGACCAGTGGGAAACCGGTGCGCCCATGCCGGCTGCTGTCAGCGCCTATGCCCTGACAGCCTTTGAGGGCCAGCTCTATCTCTTTGGGGGATGGGATGGTCAGGCCGCCCTGGATATCGTTCTGATCTATGATCCCCTCTCCGACACCTGGCGGGAGGGTTCGCCCATGCCCACCCCGCGCTTTGATGCCGGCGCGGCCGAAGTCAACGGCCGGATCTATGTCATGGGCGGTTGGGATGGGGATCTTTCTCTGACGGTGAACGAAAGCTATGTGCCCTCCCGGGATCGGAACGGGGAAGAACCCTGGACTGAGGAAACCCCGCTGCCCCACAGCCTGTACGGCATGGGGGTGGTGCGGCTGACGGATAAGGTCTTTCTGATCGGGGGTCGTTCCTCCGATCTGACGGAGGTTCCGCAAATTTATTATTCCACTGTGGAGGAAAGTTGGTTGTCCGCCGATTCGACGGAGAAGGAGGCGGGCTCCTTGCTGCACCCGGCGGTGGAAACCGTTGACAGCTATATCTATGTGATCGGCGGGGAGCTGGCGGGAGAAGCGGTGACGGATGCCCGATCGTATCGAGCAATCTACACGATCCTCCTGCCGATCACCACAAACCAGTAGCCCCTGTGAGTGTATTGGGGGGCGCCAGAAGCGGTGTGTGAGTTCGGGTAGCTGTGCCGGGGGGAGGCCGGCTCCGGAATCCTTGGGAAATAAAAAAAGGCCTTCCAAGCGGAAGGCCTTTTGAATTGCTGATGGGTGGTGATATTACGGGCTGATGGAAATGCCGTTGTAGTCCTCACCGGCTGTGGTCGAGGATGTGAGATAGGTCTCAGCACGGGCGATAACGGCCAGTTCAGCGCCGCTGGGGCCCTTCACGATGGCGCCGCCGCCAAAGCCGCCGACATACCCGAACTCGGCGTTAATGCTGCTGGCGTTGGTGCTCCATTTGCCGCCCACTGCGATGGAGGACGGATTGTTTATGGAGCCCTGCAGGGTGCCAGCTGCATCGTAGAATTCAACGGTGATATCACCAGCGGCAATGGGGCCGGAACCCACATTCTGGATGGCGAAGTTCACCCGCTGGCGGGTGCCATCGGTCCAGTTGGATTCGGTCCAGCGGACATAGGGCAGAGCCACGGTCTCAAAACCGCTGTTCAGGCCGACATAGGCGGTGGACAGACTGTTGCCATAAATCTTACCGACGGCAACGATGTCCGCGCCGGTGGCGGTGATGGTGGCTGAGCCGATGTAGCCATTGCTGTTGGCGGTGCAGCCGAGGAAGCTGTATTTTGCGCCGGGGCCGATGGCGATCGGGCCTTCGGAGCCGCCGCCAGCGTAATCTACAGTGACCTGGGCGGTTGCGCTGGCGTCAATGTTCTGCACAGCGAAAGCAGAGTTGATGGCGCCGCCGGAGCCCCAGTTGCAGAAGGCGGAGGGCATATAGACGGTAGCGCCGCCGGTGGTCACACCCTCAAAGGCATAGGTGTTGTCATTGATGGTGGACATTTCCAGCGAAGTGGCCACAACCGAGCCGGGAGTGCTGGTGCCGGTCTGGACCGAAGTCACAACCACGGAACCGTTGAAGGTGCCAGCGGAAATGACAGAGGTGGTGCCCATGTCATAGTACTTGGCAGAGCCAGCGGGCAGGTTGGTGATGGTGTCGGTGATGGTGGAGCCGCCGCCAGCCGGGACGAACTCAACAGTGATGTCCGCACCCACGCTGTCCACATTCTGGATTGAGAACATGGTGTTGGTGTTGTAGAAATTCTTCAACACGGTGGGGATTTTCACCACGTCGGAGCCGCTCTCAAAGCCGTTGGAAAGCGGGCGATTCAACACCGTGCCGCTTTGGGGAACCTGGATGAGGGTGGCGACCAGGGGCTGGCTCGATGAAATGATGCCGGAGCCCTGGAAACCGCTGCTGATGGATGAGAGGCTGCCCACATACAGTGAGGAGGCCGCATATTGGGCCAGGTTGCTCACTGAAACGGGGATCCCGGTGCCGCTCTCACCCGCATAGAAGGTGAAATTGATGGAAGCCTCTCCGGTGCCGACGTTCATGTACGTGATGGACGTGACAAAGTCCGTTCCATACGCAACAGCGGAAACCGGGGTGGCGGGAATGGCAAAACTCAACAGCATTGCCATTACCAGTACTAAGATCAAGCCTTTTATCTTCATAAAGTGTTATCTCCTTTGTGTCCCTGGAATTCGGGTATAATAGAGAAACTGAATTTTGTTCATCTTTAGGGTACTAAAAGCAGGGCTCTTTTTCAATAATCATTTTAGGTTAATCATCATGAAAACACGTTTTTGGCTCTTGATCGTATTATTTCTTTCCCTTTTTCTCGCATCCTGCCAGCAGGGAGCGGAGGTGAAGGATATTCCAACCCCGGAACCCGGCAAAGCCAATGTGGTGGGGAAGATTCAATCCACCCAATCCGGCATCTCCGAGGGAATCATTGTCCGCATGGCTGAAATCTATCGGAACGAGGAGGGCGAAGGGGTATATGCCCTGGATACGGCCAGCAGCCCGTACACCACTACTGATGAAAACGGCCATTTCCTGTTTGAAAACGTAGAGGCGATGGATTATGTCATCATTGTGGGGGACCCGATGACCAAGTATCAGATCATCACCGATACGGAAGGACAGGCCCGGGTGTGGACTGTCCCAGCGGATGAGACCACGGACGTTGGGGTGATCACGATTGACTTTTAGCGACAGGATCAGGACCTACGCGTCCGTTGCCCGGTTTGCTCTGAGCGCTCCGAAGCGTTTTTCCCATCTCCATCGCGTTAAAAAAGCACGGTTAACGTATCTCAGTTATTCCCGGTTGATCCATTTGAGCCGGGTGGTTCGTCGGTTGGAGCAGCAGACCGTCCCGGGCATCTTTGTTGAAACGGGCTGCGCCCTGGGGGGATCCGCGATTGTCATTTCCCTCAACAAAGCGCAGCAACGCCCATTCCATATTTATGACACCTTCGGCCTGATTCCCCCGCCCTCCACCCATGATGCGGATGATGCCCGGGAACGCTATGAAGCGATTCGTCGGGGTTGCGCAAAGGGCATTGCGGAAGACACCTATTACGGCTATCAGGAAAACCTGCTGGAAAAGGTCGTCCAGACTTTTTATGCCTTTGATCTGCCGCCGGAGGATCATCGCATCCATTTCCACCAGGGGCTGTTTGCGGATGTTCTGCAGGTGGATCAGCCGGTCGCCCTGGCCCACATAGATAGCGATTGGTATGATTCTATCACTGTCTGCCTGGCCCGGGTTGTGCCCCATGTCTCCCTCAAAGGGGTCATTGTGATTGATGATTATTACGATTGGGAGGGGGCCCGCAGGGCTGTGGACGATTTTTTCGTGGGCCGTAAGGACCGTTTTCGCTTTGACTATGGGGGGCATCTCCGGATCACCCGGATCGCCTGATTTTCTTCAGGGGGTATCTTTTTGGCCGATTTTTTCCAGAATGGCCGGCACAACTTTCTCGACGCTTTGCATGGTTTTCGGCATCAACCGGGCCAGGGTTTCGCGGTGGGCTGCCCTTTTGCTCCACAATGCTTCCAGGACATTCCACAAATCTCTTTGAGTCAGCTCGGATAGTGGAATTCCCCATGCTGCCAGTCCCAGGGCGCGCAAAAGGCCCATGGTTTTAGAGAGGTAGCCGATGAAGATGGTTGGCACCCCCTCGCAGAGGGCAAAGATGCCGGAATGCAGGCGGCTGGCGATGAACAGGTCCATTTCCCGGTAGCAGGCCCGGAGCAAATCCGGCGGGAGGGTTTCATTGAGGATGTGCACGTGCTCCCGGCCGGTGGTGAGGCTTTCAGCCACCCGCACATTGGCCAAGCCATCATTTTCCAGATCGGAGGGCCCCGAAACCTGGCGGAAGAGAAAGACCTCGCATTCCAGGTCGGTGACCACCCTCTCGATGGTATCGGCCAGCACGGCGTAATAGCGCTTCATCGCATCCGAATCCAGAGCATGGCCCATGGGGGCGATGATGGTCATGCCGACGGCCTTTTGATCGGGGGCGAACCCCAGGGGGACCAGTTTGGCCAGGGCCTCTGCCCGGCTGCAGGGGCTCCGACGAAAGGCCATGTCGGGGGCATAGGCAATGGTCTCCTGAGGGAGGTCGAGTGCCCGGGCCAGCTCGAGGGAGCGCGTGTCCCGCAGAAAGGTGATCGCATTCTGCCTGTAGAGTTTTCCCAGGAGTCTCCGCTCCCATTTCCGTTTCAGGGGCCCGATGGATTGGGGCAGGGTGCAGAACGCTTTGCCAAAGTGATGGGCCAGCCAGACGGACAGGGCATTCAGGGGCAGGGGCCAGCCAAAGCGCCCGGAAGAATAGAATTGATTGCCGCCAATGCCGGTCACCAGATCGGACTCCAGATAGACCTGGAACACCTCCCGCCATTTGTTGGGGATGATGCTGGGCAGGGGGCGGCCGCGCCGGTGCCAGAGCCGGGCCAGGAAGGCCCACCCAACCCCCTCCAGAAACCCTACAATCTGTGCGGCCGTCCCGCGTCCCGCCGTGCGGCCCACCAGCACCCAGGGCGAGGGCACGACCTGAAAGGCCCCTTGCTGGAAAAAATCTTCCTTTGGGTAGTTGGTTGAGACGACCAGAGTGGGGTTGGGAAGGGCTTGTTGAAAAGCCTGGAGGGTCGCTTCCAGGATGGCGCGGTCCCCCAGATTTTCGGCGGAATGGACATTGGTGATCAACACCTGGCGGGGTTTTGTCATGGGGTTTTCCTTTTCAGGAGCCAGCGCAGCACCAGGATGCCATATCCGACCAGCAGAACCCCCTCGCTGAGGATATAGACGGAGGCGGCGCCTGTCAGCCCATGGACCGGAATGATGAACAGATTCAGTCCGATGGCCAGAAGGGATGTGACCACCTGGGGAATCAGCCGGTATTTTTGCCAGCCCAGGGCCACAATCATGGCGCCCAGGCCGAAGCTGAGGGATTTGAGGAGGAGCACCACGCTCATCAACCGCAATAATTCTCCGGAGAAGGTATAGGCGTCCTGCAAAACCAGATCCACCATCCAGGGCCCGGCGAAAAAGACGGTCAGGAACAGAATCAGACCGACGGCAAGGAACACCGCCAGGACGCGCAGGAAATAGGACCGGGATTGGTCCTGCTTGTTGAGCAAGACCTGCCGCAGTTTGGGGATGACGATCAGATAGGCGGCATTGGGAATGCTGAACAGGGCGATGATCAGCCGGTTGGCAGTGGTGTAGAGCCCGGTTTCCGTATCCCCGAGGAGGATGGCCAGCAGGCTGATGTCCACCTGGGCATAGATGAGGGCAAAGGTTTCCGAAAGGCCGTAGGGAATGGAGCTGCGCCAGAGGGAGCTCAATTTGGCCAGGGAACCCTGGAAAAAGCGCGGTCGGGTGATGAGAAAGGCCAGGGCCAGAAAGATCAGGCTGGTGACCACCCGGATCAGGAGAATCACTTCCACGGAATAAATACCCAGGAGGGCAACCGCCACCCCGCCTCCGAGCCGGAATAGGCGGGAGGAAAACAGGAGCAGGGAAAGGCTGGTGGTGCGCTGTTTGACATTCAGGGAAGTGAGCTGGGTGAAAAACAGGCTGTCGGCCAGGGTGTCGGCAGCAGCCAGGGAGATCAGCAGCGGGGTGAAGAGGGTGTTGTGGAGGAGCTGCGAAGCAAGGGCCAGGGCCAGGATCCACAGGCCCCCCAGGCCGGCCTTGGCCAGGATGATCTGGCCGTTGAGGGTGTCAATTGCCCCGCTGTCGCGCAACGCCCCGGACCGGAACAGGAAAAACGTGTCGAAGCCCCAGTTGATGACAAAGGAGAACAACAGGACAAAGGAGAGATGGCCGGTGTAGATCCCGAACAGGCCCGGGCCGAGGAAGCGGGCCAGGAGAAAGGCGTACAGGATCATCAGCATCTGCGATACGGCGTTGCTGATGCCATACACTCCAAAGGCCTGGATGAGTTTTTTGAAGTTGAACGCCCTGGGGGAGGGTCTGTTGGATCGGCTCACTGCGATTCCACCCGTCCTTTATGATGGGTTTTGGGGCATGATATCTTGATAGAACGCAAGGATGTCCTCGATGATCTTTTCCCGATGGAAGTGTTCTTGCACAAACCCCTGCAGGCGGCTTCCGAGGGTTTCGGCCCGATCCCTGTCTTCCAAAAGAGACAGGATGCCTCTGCCCAGGGCCTCTGGTGCGGCGGGATCCACCAGGAACCCATTGGCGCCATCGCGGATCAGCCAGTTGGTGTCCCCCACATTGGTACAGACAACCGGCAATCCTGTGACGCCATATTCAATCAGGGCCAGGGGCAGGCCTTCGGAGCGTGAACTGAGCACGCCGATGTCGGCCCCGGCCAGGATGGCAGCGATGTCCATCCGGGGGCCCAGAATGGTGACATGAGCTGCCAGGTCCAGTTCCGCCAGTGTTTGCCGGACAGTCTGGAAATAGGCTTCGTTTTCGACGCCCCCCACCAGGAGCAGATGGGCCCGGGGGCAGCCATTCACCACCCGCCGGAAGGCATGCAGAAGGTTGCCATGGTCCTTGTGGGGCCGGAAATTGGCCACACAGACGACCCGGAAACCCGCTTCTCCCGGAAGATCCTCGGCGGGGCGCTGCCCTTCCGCCGCGTTCAGATCCACAAAATTGGGAATGAAACGCACCTTGTCCGGGGGGAAATGCATTTTGCTCACGGCCCACGTCATCAGCGGGTGGGATACCGCGATGACTCCATCCACCACCCGGGTGAGGGGGTAGTAGACCCAAAAGGGCCGTTCCCGGTATTCCTGACGGCCGTAATGATCATGCCAGATCACAGCGGTTTTTTTTCTGATCACGAGGCTCTGAAAAGCGGTGTAGAGGGATCGGTGGTGCACATGCACCAGATCAAACTGTTCCCTGCGGAGCAGGCTGTGCAGCCTTCGGGCTGCGCTGGTGGAATAGACGGATTTTCCCTCCAGGCGGGTGTAGGCTACCCGGTCTGAAATCAGGTCCTCGAGGTCTCCCTCATGGCGGACCACTGTGGCCAGAGCCGAGTCGTGTCCCCGTTCGGCCAGCATATTGGCAATGTTCAATGCCATGCGTTGGACGCCGCCGTGGCAGAGGTGATCAACAAGGTTCAGAATTTTCATCGGTTCCTCCTACTGTACCAGCTCCTGGATGAGATTGTCCACTATACCGGTGAGATCCTGCCAATTGTACGTCTTAATCCGCGCACGGCCCTGCTGGATGAGGGGCTGGGCGCACTCCGGCTGGGTCAGGACAGTGATGAGCTTGTCCGCCAGGTCTGCGGTATCTCCGGGTTTGGCCAGCAGGGCGGCCGGGGGGTCTCCTGCGAGGATCCGTCGGTCACCCACATCGGCGGTCACAAAGGGTGTTCCCGAGAACCAGCTTTCAAACATTTTCAGGGGGCAGCGGCCCCTGGCCGCATCCGTCGGGTTGACCGGGTCCACGGTGACCGAGGCAATCCGGTAGAAATAGGGCACGTCCTCTGGGGGAACCTTACCATAGAAATTGGTTTTCTCTGCAATGCCCAGGGATGTGGCCAGGGCTTGCAGGGGTTTGAGGTCTTTGCCCCCACCCACGATCAGCAGACGGGCTTCCGGAAGGCGGTCGGCAAGGATCCGGAAACTGCGCAGCAGAAGGTCCACCGGATGGTTGGCCAGGCTGAGGCTGCCAATGTAACCGACGATGGGGTTGGCGTGCCATCCGAGGCCGGACAGGATGCGGTCAATGGGTTCTGTGTCCTGGATTGTGAAACGCTCCCGATCCACGCCATTGGGGAGATAGACAATTTTTGACCGGGGGATGCCCAGGTCCAACATGCGGTTTTTATTGAAATGGGTGTTGGTGGTCACCCGGTGGGCAAGCCTCGGCATCCCGTCTTCGAACAGGCGCAGAAGCCTGCGCTGCCAAGAGGCGCTGAAATAATTGGAGGCAGCTTCATAATCGTCGCAATCGAGGATGATCCTGGCTCCCCGCAGCCAACCGCCTACGATGCCCGCCAGACTGTTCATGGGATGCGGTTTGCAAATGACAATGACATCGGCAGGATTATTCATCACAAAGCGAAACAGACGCCAGGTGGCCTTGAGGGTGTTGACCAGCAATTGACCGGGGGAAAAATACACTGTCTGGTTGGCTTCTTTTTTGACGTGCATCTGCCCCACATAGTGCATCCGAACGCCTTCTTTCAGGAAGCGCGTTTTATGCAGGTCCTGAAAGTTTGCATGCAGCGCGGCCATGGAGACCGCATACCCTTGCTGGGCCAGGAAGCGGCTGATTGGCAGGAACCGGCCCGCGCCGTAGGGGCTTTCCAGGTCCTGGGTCAGGAGAAAGAGGATGCGCGTGGGTTGTTTTTGTTCCTCAGGCATCTGGATTTTCGCTTTCTTGACCGCGTCGTGGCCGTTGGCTTTCTTGTAATAGCTCCTTAAGATGGGAGGCCATCTGCCTGCCCAGGCTTTCCAGGCTGAAACGGACTTCGAAGACCTCTCGGGCCTTGCGGGCGACGCTTTCCATGCGGTCCGGGTCCTCCTTCAGGCTGCGGATGGCATTTGCCAGGCTTTCCGGCTCCTGCCGGGAACAGGTGATGATGCTGTCCGAGGGCAGGCCGTCCCGCACGGCGGGGCTGTCCCCGGTGATGACCGGTCTGCCCATGGCCATACATTCGTAGATCTTGTTCTGCACCGTCATCAGGGATTGGGGGGTGTGCCCGAAGGCCCCCAGGCAAACATCGGACCGGGCGATGTGTTCCAGGAGGAGTTCCTGGTCCATCCACCCCAAGAAGCGGACATTGTCCAGGGCGTGTTCTTGGGCAAAATCCTCAGCGGCCGCTTTGTCCGGGCCATCGCCGATGAAGGTGAAGCGCACTTGCCAGTCATCCCGAAGATGCCGGGCCGCCTGCAGGATGGTCATCACCCCATGATTGGGGATGAAAGTGCCGTAGTACAGCATTTCGAAGCGCTCTGGGTCCCCTTCGGGCGGGGAGGGCAGGGGGGAGAAGATCCGGTCATCTGCGCCAGTGGGCACCAGGCGAAACTGTTCAGGGGAGATGCCGTAGGTCTCCTCGAACCAGGCCACATACCGGGCTGTGTCCTGGATGAGCAGATCTGGCCTCCGCAGGGCACGGGCCTCCACCCAACGGAGGAGACGGATGGTGAAGGGGCTTTTCTGGTCCAGACGGCGTTCGAGGGCGATCAGATAGATGGACATGAAGACGTCCCAGACCAGGGGCACGCCCCGCAGACCTGCCAAAATGCGGGCCAGGAAGACGTCGAACTGTCCCGGATAGCCGACTATGAGGACATCGAAATCTCCTGCCCGGCGGAATTTCCCGATCAGCCGGAGATAGGCCTGGAGAACTCGCCACCAGAAGCGCGGGTTGGCCCAGCCGCCGGTGGTCACCGCCACCCGATCCTGGATGCCGTGCCACAACCGGACATGACAGGTGTCCACCGTGACGCCGGCCTGTTTGAGGGCTGCGATCATGATTTTGTTACGGGAATATTCCTGGCGGTAGGTGCCAAAATAAACAACTTTCACAATTGATTCCTTCTTTGTATTTTCTGACCGGGCTGGATGGCGGATACGAAGCCCGAGCGGAGCGCACGATGCCAGTGGATTGCCACCCGGTCCTTAACTGAGCCCATCTATTCCCCTCCGGACGCCCGACAGAAGTCGGTGTCCAGTGCGAATATACGCACACGGTCTTCCTGATAGATCTGCGTGAAGGCCGGTTGGATTTCAAACTCTGCGGGAAGGAAGAGGGGGGCCGCGCCCAGGCCGGCCTGTCCTCTTTTCTGGCCAACATAGATGTGAGTGATACCCCAATCACACAGATGCTGGATGCTCTCCGGGTCTGCCAGGGATGTTCCTTCGAGGGTTTTTACAATGTCCACAATCCAGGCGCTGTATCCTTCCGTAATCGGCTTTTCGTTGACCAGAGCATATTGCGGCGGCATGGTGTTTGCGCGACGGGTCAGGAGGGGGATCCACCAGCCGCCATCGCCTCCGACCACGGTGGTGTTGTCATAGATTAAGTAGCCTTCTACAAGGAAGAGCGCTTCCACGGGTATATTCTCCTCAATCCAATGGAAGGCCCGTTGGTCCGGATGGGTGACCAGGGCAAAGGTGTTGGTGTCCACCAGGTTTTTCATCCCCCAGGCCCCAGCCAGGGCCGTCAGACCGAGCAGGCCTGCTAGGATCAGGTGTGGACATACTGGCAGCCATTTTTTGAGGAATGCCGGGATGGTCCCGATCAGAGGGCTGAGGGGAAGGTAGGCAAAGATCATGATGGTGAAGGGTTGAACAAACTTGGCAAAGGGCAGACCGATCAACCTGCCCAGGAGATAGCTTTGCACCAGGAAAAGGCCCAGGGGCAGGGTCGCCGTCCGCCAATCCCGCCGAAGAAGGCTCAAGAGCCATCCAACTCCAGCGAGAATCAAGAACCCGATGGGGTAGAGAGTCCGGATGGATTGCCAGGATGCTAGCTCAGCCAACACCCCTGACCACAGGTCTCCTGCGGCTGCGGATTCGCCCACCCGCATGACAAGGGCGCCCCCCATCAGGCGTATGATGAAGGGCACCAGCAAGAGCGTCATGACCAGGCCGGCGGCAAAGAGCATTCCCATCTGGCGTTTCAGGGCGGATTGCTCAGGACGGGTTTTGATCCAGATGATGATCAGGGCTGGAACGAAGGCGAGGAAAAAGATGGGAGTCCGATAATAGCTGACCATCATCCCCGCCAGGGTGAGGGCTGTCAGCAGTGCATGGGGCAAACGCCAACGGGCTCTCTGGAGTATTTCAATCAGCAGGACGACCGCAATAGGCAAAAGCACCTGTCCGGGCAGTTGCGCATAGCGCCCCCAATTCACATAAAAGGCGGGCATGGGGGAAAGCAGCCCCGCAGCCAGGAGGGTTCCAATCCCTGCCCAGGTCTCTCCGCTGGTGAATTTCTTTCCCAGAGGATAGAGACTGATCGCAGCCAGGGCATTGAAAAGCTGCCCCATGATGAGGATGCTTTCCGGAGCGCCCTTTCCGCTGATCCAGGCGAAGATGGCGCTGTTGGCATGGAAGCCAAAATGGGTGGTATAGGTTTGATAGGGCGCATAGGGCAGCCAGGAATGGAACAACCCGCCCCGGTCCAGGATGAGCTGGACGATGGTGGTGTGGTGGTAGGAATCTCCCCACAGAGGGATCTCAATGGTGCGGATATGCCAGAAACGCACCAGGAAGATCAGAGCAAGGATAAGAAGCTGGGTCAGCGCCATGGGCCAGTTTTGCTGTCTCAGGGTTGCTTTGAGTCCTTCTGCGCTTTCCCGGGGGCGGATGATCCAGGTTTGGATTCCGCGCCGGCCGCGCCAGAGGAGGAACAGGGCTGCCAGGATGAGGGGACCCCACAGGGTTGCCCGGCCCAGGTTGAATCCCAGCCAGCTCGTCCAGAGCATCAGCAAGGGGTACAGGGACAGGGACACGCCGCAGCTCAGGACCGCCTTTGTGAGGGTATCCAGGTTTTTCAAGCCGGGCCACAACCCTGACAGGAGAGCCCACCCGGGCAGGATGAAGGTGATCCCGGCCAGCAGGACCCACCAGGACCAGCGCAGGGTCTCCTGAAACAGCCCGAACCCCAGCCGGGGCGTTTGGTAGGTCAGTTGAAAGGCCATCTGGGCTTCTGTGGGCCTCTGGTTCACATACAGTGCGCCCTGTTCATAGGACGCAGCGTCCCCGATTCCGACTCCTACCGCTCCCTCGCCCGTCACAGACAGGGAGAGCTTGAAATCCACAAGGGTGGAATCGGGGATTGCGGGGAAGTCAAACCGTTGAAATCCGGATCCCTGAACATCCCCCAGCGGCAGCGCAACCTGCGCCAGGGGGCGGTTGGGATCGCTTCTGTCCGACAGGGTCAGGCGAATCGTGCCCGTTCCTGCCTCGATGGGGGTCAGGAAGATATAGACGGCATCCAACCCGTCAAACCGGGGCGTGAAGGTCTGGCTGAGGGGCTGTTTTGCGGAAAGGGTGACGGTCTCCCCCGTGAGGGCGGGCTGTTCAGCAACCCGGTAGGACGCGCAGCCTGTCAGCAGGAGGAGGAGCAGGATGGGCAGGAGTGAAATGAGTCGTTTTTTGATCATCATTGTTTTCTCAACGGGCTAATTATAACAGGTGTGGATTTTGCCAGCGCACCGGGGGTTGGGAGATAGGGCAAGGAGGCCCGCTGAGGGGCTCAGTTGGCGGGAGGCTGGATGCGGTAGATGAAGACCGTGGCATTGCGGTAGACCAGCGCCACGCCGGCGCAGTTGGACAAGGCTGCGGGCTGCAGACCGCCGACCCCCCGGCGAAGGTAGATGTGGTCCAGATCTGCTTCCTCCACCAGATCCCAAAATTCCGCGCTGCAACCCTGGATGTCCCCGGCCGAAGCCCCCCAGGCCGTGAGGGTCCCGGTTATTTGAGGGTCGTTGGAGAACCCATAGAAAACGGTGGGGACCAGGGCCCAGCGCCCGGCGTAGGGCAGGAGCCAGCCGCCCCCATCCACGCTGCGGTAAAGCCCGTTGAGCCAGTGGGCCGTGTTGATGAAGAATCGGGCTTCGGTTGGGGTGTGGCTGGCGGCCCAATCCAGGGCGTCCAGATCGTCCCGGGTCACCAGTCTGGTGACCGGGTTGATGATGTTTCCTGTCCGGGAGATGCCCAAAAAGAGCACGCCCAGGGCGATGACGGCCAGCAGGGCCCTGGCAAGCCAGGGGCGGCGGGCTTTGCGGGCCAGCCAGGCGGCCCCGCGCCAGAGGAGCCATCCGACCCACAAGGCCGCCGGGATGAAGAGCATGATGGCGAAGTGGTCCGGGCGGAAGGGCCGGATGACCAGGCTCCAGGGGAGGGTCAGCAGAGCCAGGAGCAATGTCCACACCCCCAGGGTCGGACTTTTGCGGTGAAGAAGGGCCCAGAACACCCCCAGCAGGGCCAATCCAAGGAGCCAGTAATTGATGCCTGGCCCCAGGAGGTAGAGGATGTACTTCCCCTGGCTCAGCGCGTCCAGGGACTCTGGCAGGCGGCTTTCCACCCCGGCGCGGAGATTGGAAAGCCGCACAAGGCGCAGGAGCCAGGGGGCGGCGCTGGTCAGCCCCACTGCGCCGCCGATCATGACACCCCGCAGGGATTTCAGCCTGGATCTCAGCTTCCCCTGCCGGGAGAGGAGCTTGATCAGCGTCAGACACCCGAGGAAGAGGGCCAGCAAAAAGGCGGCAAAATAGTGGTGCAGCAGGATGCCCCCCGTGAGCAGGGCCAGGGCTGCCCAGGCGCGTGGTTTCCCGGGCTGGCGGCTGGATTGGAGGGCAGCGGCCATGGCCAGGGGCAGCAGGACCAGCCCCGTGGTGAGGGTATAGCGCCCCCAGGTGAGGTAATAGGCCGGCATCTGAGTCAGAACACCGACCAGAAGCGCCGCCAGGGCTCCGGGCCGCCAGTCCTTCCAGAGGGTTTTCCCCAGTACAAACACAGACAGGCTGATTGCCGCGTTGAGGATCTGGCCCAGCACGAGCATCGCCCGACCGATTTCGAGATCTCCCAGGGCGGTGAACAGAGCAGTGACGATATGAAATCCGTAGTGATAATAAAAAGGCACAGCAAGATAGGGCGAGAGATTGCCCGGAAGTCCCCCTTTTTCCAGTATGACCCGGATAATGAGGTAATGGTGTTGTGAATCAACCCAATTGGGCAGCAGAAGGTTCCGGGCCTGAAACAGGCGCCAGGCGCACAGCAGGGCGAATCCGGCCAGGCCGGCGGCCAGCCCCAACCACGCCCGCGGGGGAAGGATCAGCCCATTTTTGAGGATCCCCAGCACAATCAGGGTGATGAAGACAATCAGCAGGAGGATGATGCCCCCGGCTGAAAAGCGGCTGTCCGCAAAGAAGACGATTTCAGCCAGGAGGGCCGCTGCCGCCAGGCTGATGCCCACGATATTCCCCAGGGAAACAAGAGGGTCTTCATCCCGCCTGGCAAACCAGGCCCACCAGGCCAGGCCGGGAAGGAGCAATGCCAAACCCGCCAGAACGATCATCGGGGCGTCACTTCTCCGCGGTCCACCGCACTGCACAGGGTTTCAACCGTCCGGCCAAGTTCCGGATGGACAAAATCCGGCGCCAGGTCTTTCAATGGAACCAGGACAAAGGCCCGATCTGCCAGCCGGGGATGGGGGATCTCCAGGTCGTTTTCCCGGATGATCCGGCTGCCATAGAAGAGGATATCGAGGTCAATCAGCCTGGGTCCGTTGCGGAAGGTCTTCTGGCGCCCCAGCCGGGCTTCGATGGCCTTGAGATGCGCCAGCAGGGCCCGGGGCGACAGATCTGTCCGGGCCTCGATCACCTGATTGAGGAAATCGGGTTGGTCTTCAAACCCCCAGGGGGCGGTTTCATAGATCGGGGATTCCCGTACCAGGTGAACCTCAGGGGACAGGGCGGCTTTTGCCCTCTGCAGGTTGGCCTCCCGGTCTCCCAGATTGGTGCCCAGGGCGATGAAAACGCGTTCGGACATCCTCAGCACACCGTGAGGATGTTGAGAAAATCCGCCAGAAGGCCGTAGGCGGTGGTCTCCGGGCCGGGATCGCTCTCCAGGACGCCCAGACCGGGCAGGACATCCAGCTTGAACTGACAGTAGGAACTGGTGCCGGTGACGCTGTAGAGGGGGGAATCCGGACCGACCCGCGCCGGAGCGACCCGGGCGTGCAGGGCGCCGCCTTCACGAACGGCCTCGCAGACCAGCTTCCACCGTTCGCCGTCCTCCCGGGCGGCTGTGATCATCTCCGGTGTGATCCCGCGGATGCCGGTACGGTCCACATCCTGGGGGGTGAGGGGTTCGCCCATCAGAACAGTCACCAGGGCGGCGACTTTGATGGCCGCGTCCCAGCCGTCAATGTCATTGCTTGGGTCCGTCTCGGTGATGCCGATGGCTCGGCCAGCTTCCACGGCTTGTTCCAGGGTTTTTCCCTCCGCCATCTTTTCCAGAAGGAAGTTGGTGCAGGAGTTGAGGATGCCCCGAAAGCCTAACAGGTTGGCTCCTACCAGGGGCTGGCGGAAAAGGGCGAAGATCGGCGCGCCGTCCATCACAGCCGATTCGAACAGGAAGCGCAGCCTGTTTTCTTGCGCCAGGGCTGTGAGCTCCTGATAGCCGTGGACCACCGGACCTTTGTTGGCGGTGACGGCATGGAGACCGGATTCCAGCCCCGTTCGCAGATGGTCCAGGGCGGGCTGTCCGCTGTGGGGGTTGACGGGGGTGGTTTCAAACAGGACGTCCGCTGGGCAGGCCCGGATGAACTGGATGCTGTCCGGGGGGGCATCCCCGCGGTCCAGTTCTTTCAGGGAGCCTCCGGATTCGGCAATCTGGAGGGCCCTGGTCAGATCCAGACCGTCCGGGTGGATGGCGGCTCCGTGGCTGCCGGTGATGATCCCGGTCACCTGGGTGCACAGATCATAGCGCTGGCGCAGTTCCTGTTCTTTTTTCAGTAATAGGCGGGCAAAGGCCTGGCCGACATTGCCAAAGCCCACCAGGCAAAGGCGATGGGTGGTGGTCATAGGGGGTCCTCTCGACTAGGATGCATGGTTCTTTCCCTAATTTAACCACAAAACGCCCGGGAGGGGCGTTTTTTTAACGATGGAGGCACGGACCCGGGGCGTTCAGAGGGGCATCTTCTCAGCGCTCCCCCCGCACTTCCTCCTGGAGCTGTTCGTAGAACCCCAGCAGATAGGCGTGACGCCCTTCAGCCAGCGCCTTCCCGCTTGCGGTGAACAGCCGGTCTTTGACCTTGCGCAGCTTGAAAAGAAATTCGTGGTAGGAGGAATGGGCTTCGCCGGGTTCCTTTTCTCCCGTTTCCAGAAAGCGCCGGGAGGGTTCTGCATAGACCGGCTGCCCGTCCAGGGCGGCGTAGGCAATGGTGCGGGCAGCGCCAATTGCGCCCAGTACGTCCAATTTGTCCGCATCAAAGAGGACCTTCGCTTCCAGGGTTTTGGGTTGTTCCTCCTGGGTCCGGAAGCGGTGGGCGCGGATGCAGTGCTGCACGGCCCGGATGCGTTCCTCCGGCCAGCCCTCCCCGGCCAGAACCTCCCCGGCAAAACGGGCTGAGGTGCGGTGGTGGCCGGCGCGTTCCTGACCTGCGCCCCCGGGAGCGCTGCCGCGGGAATCATGAAGCAGGGCCGCGGCCCGAATGATCTCCAGATCGGCCCCTTCGGATGCGCCGATCCGCTCCGCCAGGCGATAGACGCGCAGGACGTGTTCGAAATCATGGACCAGGTCGGCGTCTTCATACCAGCGCCGCGCTGTTTCAATGGAAAGGGTCATGGAAGGTCCTTGGATGTCACTGGAGGATGATGTCTATATACCCGAGGAAATATCCCGCCAACAGCAGCAGGGAGAGGAGGACCAGCGCCACGCGCACGATTTTCCAGGTCAGCTTGAGCACGAATCGCAGGACCACCAGGGCAGCCACCAGGAGGGCGCCGGCCGCCAGAAAGGTGAGGATGTTTTGCAGGGTTGCTGTCATAGGTTTCCAAGCCGGTCAGGTTCTTTTATGGGCCGTCAACTGACCGGAAAGATCCGGCCCCTTTTGATCACATGGGTTACAAGATTGGTACCGAAACGATACCCCAGATGGCGGTAATCCGCCATGTCGAGGATGAGGACATCGGCCTGTTTCCCCGGTTCCAGGGAGCCGATGCGGTCTGCGCGCTGGATGGCGGCTGCCGCGTTGATGGTGGCCGCGGCAATGGCCTGGGCCGGTGTCAGGCCCATTTTGCGGCAGGCCAGGGCGATGATGAAGGGCATTGATTCACACCAGGCGGTCCCCGGGTTGGCGTCGGTGGCCAGGGCCAGGAGCCCCCCCGCGTCCAGGATGTCGGCGGCGGGAGTATATTCGGCCTCGTTGAGGCCGAAGGGGGTCCCGGGCAGGGAGACTGCCACCGTGTCCGAGGCGGCCAGGGCCTGGATGTCTTGTGGGGAGGTCTTTACCAGGTGGTCGGCTGAGGCTGCCCCCAGCTCCGACGCCAGAGCGGCCCCGCCCAGGTTTTCAAACTCATCAGCGTGGACCTTGCGGGGAAACCCCAGGCTGCGGGCGGTTTCCAGAATACGGCGCGTTTGGGACAGGTTGAAAACCCCTTTCTCGCAAAAGACATCCACAAAGGGCAGGGGACGCTGGAGGGCCTGCTGCAGCCACCAGGCCTGCAGCGCGGGAAGCATTTCCCGACAGAGGGCGTCCACATAGGCGTCGGTGCGCTGTTTGTATTCCGGCGGGACGGCATGTGCGCCCAGGAAGGTGGGGGCCATTTCCAGGGGCCCTTCGCTGTCCAGGGCCAGGATCGCCCGGAGTTGCTTTCGTTCCGTCTCCAGGTTCAGGCCATATCCCGTCTTGACCTCGGCAGTGGTGGTGCCATGACGGAAGGCCAGCCAGGCGCGCTGGCGGGTTTGCGCCACCAGTTCCTCCAGAGAGGTCGCGCGGGTGGCCCGCACGGTGGCGAGGATGCCCCCGCCCTCCGCCAGGATTTCCATGTAGGGTTTTCCCTGCAGGCGGAGCTCAAATTCCGCCGCCCTGTCTCCGGCCCACACCAGATGGGTGTGGGGATCCACAAACCCGGGCAGCACCACCCGGCCCCGGGCGTCCAGGGTTTGGGCCCGGGGATATTGATCCAGGAGGGCTTTGCTGTGCCCGACGGCCGCAATCCGGCCTGAGGCAATGGCCAGAGCCCCGTCTTCGATCAGGTTCAGGTCTCCCAGCCGGTCGCCCCGCTGGGGGCCGCCGGCCAGGGTGAGGAGCTGGGCAGCGTTGTGCAGGATCAGCATGGTTGGTCCTTTCCGTGGGGAGGGGATTGGCGCGGGCGAAAGGGGATGATGGGCGCCAAGCGGCGTCGGATCCAGACCCACAGGCCGCCGAGGAGGGGCAGGGGGCCGCGCCAGCGCAGGGTGTACAGGCCTAACTGCCAGTTGGTGGGCTGGGATTCCTGGGCGAGGGGCCAGGCCTGGCCTTCCAGGGGCCTTGTGGGGCTGGGCCGTTTCTTTGGCCAGAGGGGGCATTCCCGCGCAGACCAACTGAGGGCCTCCAGGGACTCTGCCAGCTCTTTGGCCCGGGTTTCTGGTGCGTCATCCCGCTGTACGTCCCGGGCCGCCTGGGCGCCAAGATCCCGCCGCAGGGACGGGTTGCTCACGAGGCGTGTCAGGGCTTCCTGCCAGGCGGAAGGGTCCCCGGCCAGCAGACCGTTCTCCCCGTGCCGGATGGCGTGCTGAAAGGCATCCGTGGGGCTGGCAATGGTTGGGGTGGCCACCAGGGCAGCCTCCATGAACTTGATGGCGCTTTTGGAGCGGGCAAAGGGATTGTCCTGCACCAGGGGGGCCAGGTTGATATCAAAGTCTGCCAGCAGCCAGGGCAGCTCCCGCCAGGGAACGGCCGGAATGCGCCGGATCTGATTTGTCAGGTCTGTCCAGCCCGGGCCAGGATCCAGGGGCCCCACCAGATGCAGGCGCACCCGGGACTCCCTGCGCATCAAGTCCTGCAGGGCGGGGGCAACTAGGGCAAAATCGCGGTCATGGGTGGGGGTCCCGCTGGCGTAGCCGATCACCACGGCCTCCTCCGCCGGAGGGTGCGCCTCCCGGGCGGCCGCGGCCAGGCGCGCCATCTCCCGGCTGAAGGCGTTGCGATGAACCCGCACCGGCAGCCCCAACTCGGCGATCCGCCCGGCCAGAAACTGCGTGGAGGCCAGGGCTGCGTGACAGGCCAGGAGGGCTTCCCGCTGGGCTTCGACCCCCCGGCGATAGAGGCGCCTGCGGACCGGATCGCTGAAATCCGGGCTGTCTATGTACTGGATGGCGGAGGGATCGAAGATCAGGTCGTCGGTGTCATAGAGGATCAGGGCTTCTTGATGTTCCAGGTCCTTCAGCAGGGCCTTCAGGCGCCGGTCCATCTGGACGCGGTGGAGAATGGCGACGTCAATCGGTTTGGTGTCCGGAATCCGTCTGAGGAGCGGATCGGTGATGTGAGTCAGGTGGGTGGGCAATCCCAGCAGGCGGCATTGCTCGGCCAGATGCAGGCTGCGATAACGGCGGGTGTCGCCCCGGACGCCGGAAAGGAGCAGGATTCCGGGATGGGTGGCGGGGTTCTGACGGGTCATAATTCCCTCCGACTGCCCAAGTGTTCCTGGATGCGGTCCATCCGGGCCGCCGCCGGCTCCTCAAAGGCCCGACGGAGGCTGGGGGTCCCCACCAGATGGGAGAGAAGGGGGTTGTAGAAGGGATCGCCCGCTGCTACCCGGGGGCGCAATTCCCAGTACATGCGCTGGAGATCTGTGATGGGAATGTGGCGCCCGCGGGTGCCGCCTTCATGATGCACCAACCGGGCAGCTGGATTGTAGATCACACGGTAGCCCGCATCCACCGCGGCAAGACAATAGGTGATGTCGCTGAAGGTCAACCGGTACCCTTCATCGAACCCCCCCAGGGCCTCAAAGACCTCCCGGCGGGTCATCAGACACGCGCCGGTGACGGCCAGGCAGTCGCGGTACCAGTTCGGGGACCCGAAGGGGGTGCTGACAGCCGGGTCTTCGCCGATGAAGACATGTCCGGCGCTGCCGACCAGGCCCAGGACCACCCCGGCATGCTGCAGGCGTCCGTCCGGATAGAGGAGCTGCGCACCGACCACACCCACCGAAGGCCGGGATACCCACATGACCAGCTCATCCAGCCACGAGGGAGACATGATTTCAACATCATTATTCAGGAATAGCAGATATTCGCCGCGGGACTGCCGGCCCCCCAGGTTGTTGAAGGCGGAGTAATTGAATCGGGCTGGCCCTTCGACCAGCCGGCACCATGACTCGGCGGTGAACTGCCTGTAGAGGGCCAGGGTTTCGGGATCGGTGCTGGCATTGTCCACCAGAATCACCTCATAGACTGGATAGCAGGTCTTATCCGACAGGGTTTCCAAAGTCCGCCGCAGCATTACCGGCCGGTCTTTATTGGGGATGATGATCGAAACCAGCTTCCGTTCCGGGATCCAATGCAGGCGCACCTCCCCCGTCGGGGTGATTTCCGCGTCAGCCTTCGGCAGGCCGAGGCGTGCAAGGTGTTTCTGCACGAGGGGCAGCCGGCGGCGGTTGTACTTCGGACCCGGGAAGGGAGGTCGGGTGCTGTGACAGAAGATTCCCGGAATGTGGGCCGCCTGGATTTTCCCTTCGGCGGCCCGAAGCCCCAATTCAGCCACCAGGTCCGGGAAGGTGACGGCATTCAGGGATTGGGCGGCAACCCAATCCCGGCGGAAGAGCGCCATCTCCAGCAGGTTGACCGAACACTGCATGGCCGGGGAAAAATCCGGTTTCAGGAAGGGATTGGCGGGAGCGCCGGTGTGAGGATCCACCCAATCCTGGTCGGTGTAGATGACATGGGGATATTTTTCTTGCGCGATGCCTGCTGCGCAGGCCGCCAGCCAGCCCGTTTCGAAGCGGTCACCGGCCCGGGTCAGGGCGAGGAAATCCAGTTGGAGGTCTCCGGCTATCTCTTCCAAAATCCGGTGCAAGGGGCCGTCTGCGGGTATGCAGGTATAGGAGCTCTCCGGCCGGGGGCCTTCCTGCGGAATGAGGATGTGGGGGATGATATGGGGGATCTGGGCTTCCAGCGATTTCAGGGTGCGGGCAAGGGCTTTCTCATCACCCTTCCTGGCGTCTATCAGAACCCCGACGGTGATCTCGGGTAAATTCTCCATGGCTGTCCGGGGTTGGTTGCGGCGCAGCCAGCGCCGGTAGCTGAACAGACCTAATTTATCGCTGTACACGATCCAGCGTTTGGCGAGCCAGTTGCCGATCTGCCAAAATTTGAAACGGATGTGTTTCATTGCTGCTCCCTTTGTTCCAGCGCCTGCTGGTAGACTTCCCGGAAGCGGCGGGCGACCTCGGGCCAGGTGTGGTGGGCCAGGGTTTTGGCCCTGCCCAGAGAGGCCATCCGGGCTGCTTTTTCAGGACGCTGCAGCAGATCCACAATTGCCCCTGTCAGGGAGGCCGGATCGGTGCAGTTCACCAGCAGACCATCTTGCCCGTGGGAGACGACCCAGGGGATGGCCCCGCGCCGGCAGCCGATGACGGGTTTACCCGCGCTCCAGGCTTCCAGGAAGGCGATTCCAAAGGATTCAAAACGTGAGGGATAGGCGAACACGTCCAGCGCAGCGAACAGGGCCGATTTTTCCTCCTCCGGGAAGTCATATCGCCGGGCAACCTGACGCTGCCATTCCGGGGGCCATCCGGCGATGATGGCATCTACCCGGTCGGCAAAGGGGCGCCTGGCCCCGGCAATCAGCAGGTGGGCTTCCGGCAGGACCTTCCAGACCCCCGGCATGGCCTGCATGAGAAGATCCACGCCCTTGTGATAAACGATCTGCCCGATGTATCCCACCATTGGCACCTCTCCGGGCCAGCCCAGGCGCTCCCTGAGCGCGGCGCCATCCGCTTTCAGGAAGGGGTCGGGGTCCACCCCCAGGCCGATGGCGATGATTTTTTCCGGATTTACCCCCTGGGCGGCGATCCATTCCTTTTCATAGCCGGTATAGGTGATGATCCCATCGGCCTGGTTAAGGGCGCGGGGAATCATCTCCCGGCCAAAGCTCCAGTCATCTTCGGGGTGCAGTCCCGGGCAGAGGAGGATGGGCTTGCCGGAATCCCGGGCGGCCCGCAGGCTGGTGAACATGTGCAGGAGGGGAAAGGAAGAGGCCACGACCAGATCTGCATCCGATTGGCGGATGGCTTCGGTCAGGCCCGGCATGATGGGCCCCTGGAACCAGGTCCTCAGATACTGGTTGAAGGGCAGTTTGAGGTGATAGGCCAGGTATTGCGGGAGTTTGAGGGCCCGGCTCAGACGGGCGCGCACGGGGAAGCGGTGGATGCGCACGCCGTGTCGGGTGGTCTCTCCCACGGGAAGCCGGGGCAGGGAGGGGTTGTTGAAGGCGTCCCCGCCGGTGCAGTTGGTGGTGAAGACGATCACGGAATCCCCGAACTGGCGCACAATCTCCTCGGAGAGTCGCCCGAAGAGGTGTTCCGTCCCGCCAACGGCAGGGGGGTAGCCCTGTACGACATGGAGAATTTTCATCTGCGGGGAGCTCCATCCTTGAATCGGGATTGCATTCTGTGTGGTCTCATCCGCGCCCCTTTATACTGGCGGCCAGGGAAAGGCGCGGCGATCCTCCGGCGGGGGCGGGAAAACGCCCCTGGTAATCAGGTCGCGACCGCGCCGGGCCAGGGCGTTGATCTCCTCGGGCAGGAGGTGGGGGCTCAGGGTGCGGTGCAGGTCCTTGCCCGGGGTCAGTTCCGGCAGCAGGGTTTGCATATCCGCCAGGAGTTCCGCCGGGATGGACTGTCCGGCATAGTCCCAAACGACTGTGCGCAGTTTGTCTTCTGTGTGAAAACAGAGGCCATGATCAATCAGCCAGAGGGCGTTTTCCGGGTCAATGAGGATGTGCCCGGCTTTGCGGTCGGCGTTGTTGATGAGAAGATCGAAGGCCATCACCGGGGGCATGCGGCGGTGGTCGGCTTCGCTGAAGTTGAAATAATGGTAGTCGGGGTCGTGGGCGATGAACACCTGCAGCGACCCGGGGCCGAAGGGCGTCTCCTCCTGACGGAAAATTGTGGGGGGAACCAGATCCCATCCCAGGGCTTCACTGGTGAGAAAGGCGGCCACCTCCCGACGGGCCAGGGTATGCTCGGGGAAATCCCACAGGGGGCGTTCGCCTTCCATGGGTTTATACACGGCGCTGAAGGTGCGGCCCTCGTGCTGGACCTCGGCCAGCAGGGTGGCGTTGGATCCGTAAACGAAACGCCCCTCCAGCGCAAGGCTTCCCTTCTGAAGCGCTTTCAGGACGAAATCTTTTTCCAGGGCCATCTTTGTGTTCAAGGTGTGGTTTTGTGGCCGTTGTTTTTGGGAGAAAACTGACCGGGGGGCAGGATGGGTTCACCGGTGGAGGGCCAGACCGGTCGGCCCCGGCTGGCAAGCTCAATGCTCCAGCGGCCCAGGGACCAGAGCTGCGACCGGGTGCACCAGAAGCGCACCACGCTGAGCTCTTCTTCCGGCGTGTCCGGGTCTTCCAGGGGCACTTCCCGAGCGATGAGGACCAGCAGATCCTGATCGGTATCGTAGCCCATGCTCAATTCGCCGACCCGAAAAAGGGGATCCAGGGGCGGGCGCAGGTGCATGGAGTCCTCACTGTAATCCGGGGAAGCGGGCAGAAGATCCGGAAATTTGTCCCCTAACTCCGCCATGAATTGCTCGATTCCCAGGGCCAGGGTCTGGATCTGAAATTTTTCAACCAGTAAGGTGATGACCTGATCGCCGCTTCTGCCCTGGAGATAAAACACGCGCTCCCCGGGTTTGCCGATGGCATCCACAGTGATAAAGGTCACCGGATTCAGGTCAATGTCAATTCTTGCCATACACGATCTTCTCCAATGTTGAACAGCTATTTCGATTTTACCAGACTTGGGTTGGATATGCAGGCAGGGCGCGTGCAGGTGGGGCGGGGTGGGAGCTCTGGGGGGTTCAGACAGCCGAAAAATTTCTCGGGGCCGGCGCGGCTCCTCCGGTATGTCAGAGAGGGGCGATGTCAATATTGTGGGAGCCGGTCATGCTCTGAAGTTTGCGGATGAGGATGTCAGTCAGCCCTGTGGTGTTGTTGGGAAAATCAATTTCATAGACCCAGCCCTTCTCCTGAACCCGAAATGCAAAGCGGTCTTTCCCCGGCCGGGAGATGAGGATGTCATGGATGCGGCGCAGCCGCCGGACATCTTTGCTCTTGTCTCCGCAGGAGGACAGGGTGATGTACACGCAGCGTGGATTCTGATCTTTGTGGGGCAGCGTTTCCGGCTGGGCCGGCGGCCTGGGGGTGAACCAGCGGACGGTTTCTGCGTCCGACTCCTGCCGGGGAGACGTCTTTTCCCCGGGCTCGCCGGTTGTTTCTGAAGACGTGGCATTTTCCGCCCGGGGGTTGGCATCCGGGTGATGGCCGTTATTTCCATCTCGTACCTGATCGGCCTCATCCTGGTCCGGATTGTCCCCGGTCTCATAGGCGGATTGCGCCTCGTTGATGCCTTCCTTCGGGGCGGGGTGGCTGGTTTCAGCATCGCCGGTTGTTCCCTCCGCCATGTCCAAGGGCGGATCTTCCGGCGGGGGTGGGGCATTGACAGGGAAGGGGCCTTCCGGGTCGGGAGTCCACGGGCCGCGTTGGGGCTGAGCCGGTTTTTTAGGCGCAGCCTTGCGGTCCTTTTGGGTTTCCTGGGCCGGGTCGGTTCCCGGGTTGTTCTGCCCCTGGGGTTTTTTTTCATCGTCTCCGGCGGTCTTCTCCCCTGGCGGGGCCATCTCATCCAGAGGCAGGTCCGGAAGGTAGGCGTCCAAAAAATCCTCTCCGCCTGTGGATTGGGTTTGATCGCTCTCGCCTTGCAGATCATCCAGGGTCACCAGGCTGAGACGGTCCACCAGCAGTTTGGGATCTCCCTGGCGGCTCTCAAGGCGTCCTTCTGCCAGGAGCACATTATCAATATCCACGAGGTGATAATATTGCTCCCAGACCTTGGGAAAAATGACCAGTTCAATTTGCCCATAGATGTCTTCCAGGGTGGCAAAGCCCATGTTCTTGCCATTCTTGGTCAGGTGGGGGCGGAAGCGGTTGACCATCCCGGCCACGATCACCCCGGTCTCCCCGGCCGCCTCTGATAGCTCCCGGGAAACGTGGGTCACCTTTTCAGAGAGGAGTTTCTGGTAGGGGCTGAGGGGGTGGTCGGAGACATATAGACCGATGAGTTCCTTTTCCCAGTTCAGTTCTTCCCGCTTGTCCGTGTAGGGGGGCTCCCTGAGGATGATGCGGTCGTCAATGGCATCGGAGGCATCAAAGAGCATCATCTGGCCGACTTCCTTGGCCCGGAAGAAGCTCCGGCTGACGGAGATGATCCGCTCGAGTTCCTGAAGCAGCGCCAGCCGGGGACCAAAGCGGTCCAACCCGCCGGTTTTGATCAGGCATTCCATGGCGCGGCGCCCCACCTGGCCCAGGTCCACCCGGTGGGCAAAATCGGTCAGGTCCTCAAAGGGGGCATCCACCCGAGCTTCCATGATCAGGGTGACGGGGTTCTGGCCAACGTTCTTGATGGCCCCCAGGCCGAAGCGGATGGCGGGCCCGGCATCGGGACGGTCTTCGATGCTGAAATCCCACCCGCTGACATTGACATCGGGGGGCAGGACATCAATGCCCATGGCCCGGCAGTCGGCCACATAGTTCGCCACCCGGTCGGTGTCGTTTTTCCAGGCGGAAAGCAGGGCCGTCATGTACTCAATGGGATAGTGGTATTTCAGATAGCCCGTCTGGACGGCGATGACGCCGTAGTCTGCGGCATGGCTCTTGTTGAAACCGTAGCGGGCGAAATTTTCCCAGTCTTTGAAGATGTGCTCAGCAGCTTCCCGGCTGATGTTTCCGTTTTTCTGCGCACCCTCGACGAACTTTTTGCGGTGCAGCATCAACTGGTCTTCCTTCTTTTTGGCAATTGCCTTGCGCAGGCTGTCCGCTTCGCGGGCTTCGTATCCCGCCAGTTCCATGGCGGCCTGCATGATCTGCTCCTGATAGATGGGAATGCCAAAGGTCTCCTCGAAAATCGGTTCGAGGATCGGGTGGGGATATTCCGGCTCCTGTTTTCCGTGAAGGCAGTTGATATAGTCGGGGATGAAATCCATGGGCCCGGGCCGATAGAGGGCGATCATGGCGATGACGTGGGCCAATTCCCTGGGCTGCATCTCGGTGATGTAGCGGGTCATCCCCGGACCTTCAAGCTGGAACAGGCCGGTGGTCTTTCCCTGGCTGATGAAATCAAAGACTGCGGGGTCGTCTGTGGGAATATTCCGCAAGTTGTAGGTTTTCCCATGGCGGACTTTGATCAGGTCGCAGGCCCGGGACATGATTGTCAGGGTCACCAGCCCCAGAAAGTCCACCTTCAGCAGGCCCAGATGGTCCACAATGGACATTTCATACTGGGTGACGGTGTTGACCGGGTTGTCTTCGGAATGGCTGGTGGGGCGGTGAAGGGGGACATAGTCCACAATGGGTTTGTCGGTGATGATCACCCCGGCGGCATGGGTGCCGGCATTCCGCACCGTACCTTCCATCTTTCCGGCGGTGTCAATCAGTTCGCGGTAATATTCGGCCGAGTTGTAGAGCTGGCGCAGTTCCTCGGATTCTTCCAGGGCCTCTTCAACAGTGACGGAGTTTCCCGGGATGGCCGGGACCAGCTTTGCCACCCGGTCCACCTCCGAGATGGGGATATCCATCACCCGGCCCACATCCCGGATGGCTGCCCGGGCCCCCAGGGTGCCGAAGGTGATGATCTGGGCCACTTTGTCCTCGCCATATTTTTCTGCGCAGTACTGCATCATCTCCGCCCGGCGGTCGTCCTGAAAGTCCAGATCAATATCGGGCATGTTGACGCGCCCCTTTTGCAGGAAGCGCTCAAACATAAGATCATGCTTGAGGGGGTCAATCAGGTTGATATCCAGGGCATAGGCCACCAGGGAACCAGCCGCCGAACCCCGGGCGTTGTACCAGATGCCGCGTTCCTTGGCGTGTTGGCAAAGGTCCCAGACGATCAGGAAATAGGCGTCGAAACCCATGTCGTGGATCACATCCAGCTCATCGTTGAGCCTTTCCCGGATTTGAGGGGACTCGTGATCCTCGCCGTAGATGTTTTTCAACCCTTCCTCGCAGAGATGGCGCAGGTAGGATTGGGTGGTGAAGTCCTTGGGCACGGTGAAGAGGGGCAGGTGGTAGCCTGTGGGGGTCAGGTCCACCTCGCAGCGGTCCGCAATGTTGAGGGTGTTTTCGATGGCGCCGGGAACATATCCGAAGAGCTGCTCCATCTCCTCCGGGGTACGCAGGTAATAGGATTCGTCCGTCATCCGCATCCGTTCCGGGTCGGACAGCAGCCGTCCGGTCTGGATAGCCAGGAGGATGTCCTGGAGGCGGGAGTCCTCCGGGTTGATGTAATGCACGTCGTTGGCCGCCACAAATTGGACATCGTGACGCTGGCCGAGTTTCAGCAATTCCTGATTGACCCGATGGAGGCCTTCCACCTGGTGGGATTGCAGCTCCAGAAAGAAGCGATCCCTTCCGAAGACATCCAGATACCAGCGCAGATTTTTCTCCGCTTTGGCGGGGTTGGATTGCAGGAGAGCTTTGGGAATTTCCCCGGAGAGGCAGCCGGAGGTGGCGATGAGCCCCTCGTTGTGTTTGGCCAGGAAGTCCCGGTCAATGCGGGGGACGTAATAAAAGCCTTCCAGTTGGGACGCGGAGGCGATCTTGAGGAGGTTTTGATATCCGGTCATGTTCTCCGCCAGAAGGAGGAGATGAAAGGCGCGTTTATCCTTTTGGGGGTGCCGGTCGCACATCCGGCGCGGGGCAATGTAGGTTTCCAGACCGATGATGGGCTTGATGCCCGCGTCCATGGCGGCATTGAAAAATTCCACCGTGCCAAACATTGTGCCGTGGTCTGTCAGGGCCACAGCCGGCATGCCAAGCTCTTTCACGCGTTTGACAAGGGGTTTTATTTTGCTAAACCCATCCAGGATGGAATAGGTGGAATGGACATGGAGGTGAACAAAAGACATGGTCAGGTGGGTGGGTTGTGGTGAGTTTACCGGTTAAAAATCGCGTCCTGTATCGGGAATAGGACGCGGTCAATTACAGGTATTATAGCACGCCAGTTCGCCGACGGAAAAAACCTTTCCTTAAAAAAAGCGGGTTTTTAAGGGTGTGCATTCCCCGGACGATTCATGGGATATAATGGTGCATGGAAAATACACCGGGAAGGATTATGGTCGGATTGTGACGAAATTGGATGTGTTATCACGGCATGATTATTATGATTCAGCCCAGCGTGCTCCGCTTCCCATTGAGGAGCTGCGCCAGGTGCTGCGTTACCGGTATCTCATTCTGCAGCTCCTGCGGCGGGATCTGCTGACCCGGTATAAGCGCTCTGTCCTGGGTGTGGCCTGGACGATGCTCAACCCTCTGGGGATGATGCTGGTGCTGACCATCGCCTTTTCACAGGTTTTTGTGGGCATTGAGGGCTATTCGGCCTATGTGCTCAGCGGGCTGATGGCCTGGAATTTGTTTGCCCAGTCCTCCAATGCAGCCATTGTGAATCTCGTCTGGGGCGGGCAGATGCTCAAGCGGATTTATATCCCCCGGACCTCCTTTGCCCTGGCGGCCATTGGCACCGGAGTCATCAACACTTTGCTGTCCATCATCCCCCTGCTCATTGTGGTTCTGCTGAACGGCCTGCCGGTTCCGTGGACGGTGATTTTTCTGCCCATTCCCATTCTGCTGATTGCCATGTTCTCCCTCGGGGTCGGGCTGCTGCTATCGTCTTTTGCTGTGTACTATCCCGATGTGGCGGAGATGTATAAGATCGTCCTGACGGCATGGATGTATATGTCGGCCATCATCTATCCGGTGGATATTCTTCCCGCCTGGGCAGGGCGTCTGATCAACCTCAACCCCATGTACTGGCTGGTGAAGCTCTTCCGGTCGTTGGTGTATGTGGGGGAGATTCCTCCCTGGCCGGATATCTGGCCCAGCTTGTTGGTCAGCACCGGCATTCTTGTCCTCGGGTGGTGGGTCTTCAGCAGCCGATCCGATGAGATGGCTTACCGGGTCTGAGGGAGGAGACTATGATGGAAGCTTCTATGATCGAACTCCGGGATATCATCGTCAAATACAATGCTCCCACGGAGCGCATTGGCACCTTTAAGGAATATGCCATCCGGGTCCTTCAGGGGAAGGTGAAACGGGCTGATTTTCTCGCCTTGAATGAAGTGAGCCTGAACATTGACAAAGGCCAGGTTTTCGGCGTCATTGGCCAGAATGGGGCCGGGAAGAGCACCTTGCTGAAGGTGATCGCCCGGGTGTTGCCCCCGACCAGTGGACGGGTGATCGTCCGGGGCTGGATTGCCCCCTTGCTGGAGCTGGGCGCAGGCTTTCACCCCGAGTTGACCGGTCGGGAGAACATCTATCTGAATGGGGCCATTCTGGGTTTCTCCCGCAACGATATGACCGGGTTGTTTGATTCCATTGTCGAATTCTCCGAATTGGGCGATTTTATTGAAGCGCCCGTGCGCACTTATTCCTCCGGGATGTATGCCCGTCTGGCTTTTTCCGTTGCCACGGCGGTGCGGCCGGAGGTTTTGCTGGTGGACGAGATCCTGGGCGTGGGGGATGAGGCCTTCCAGGCTAAATGTTACGATCGCATTTTTGATTACTGCGCGCAGGGAACCACGGTTGTGTTTGTCTCTCACAGCATGCACGCCGTCAAACAAATCTGTCAGAAGGTGGCCTGGATTGATCATGGAAAAATCCAAACCCAGGGGGAACCCGACGATGTGATTGATGCTTATCACGATCATTTGATGAGGAACCGCCCATGAAATGCACCCCGATGGACATCCCGGAGGTTCTCCTGATAGAACCCGAGGTGCACGGCGATCGCCGCGGCTTTTTCATGGAAACCTATCAAAAAGCCCGCTACTACGACGCGGGCATCCGCTATGAATTTGTTCAGGACAACCATTCCGGCTCCTCCCAGGGCATTTTGCGGGGCCTGCACTATCAGATCAGACAGCCTCAGGGGAAACTGGTGCGCGCCGGGGTGGGCGCGTTGTTTGATGTGGCAGTGGATATCAGACAGTCCTCTCCAACCTTTGGAAAGTGGGTGGGGGTGATCCTTTCCGCGGAGAACAAACGGCAGTTGTGGGTTCCTCCGGGGTTTGCCCATGGGTTTTATGTGCTCAGCGAATGGGCGGAACTGCTCTATAAAGCCACGGATTATTACGCGCCGGAATGGGACCGCGCCCTGCGCTGGGATGACCCCGATGTGGGTATTGCATGGCCTCTGCTGGCAGGGAAGGACCCGGTGCTTTCCACGAAGGACGATAATGCGCCTTCTCTGCAGGATGCCGACCTGTTTCCCTGAAGCTCCTGCTGGATTTTCCGGTCAGTCCCTTGTGTTATAATCCCGATTGTTTCATCTGATATCAGACACTATCCTCTGGAGGAAGTATGAAAAAGGTCCTCATCACCGGCGGAGCGGGGTTTATTGGGTCGAATTTTGTCCGGTTTTTGTTGGAAAAAGCGCCCTCGGTTCACATCACCAACCTGGATGCCCTGACCTATGCCGGAAGTCTGGAAAACCTGCGGGATCTGCCGGATCCCTCCCGTCACACGTTTGTCCAGGGAGATATCACCGATCGGGCCCTGGTTGATTCGATTTTTGCTGACCGGGCCATTGACACGGTGGTGCATTTCGCGGCGGAATCCCATGTGGACCGCTCGATCCTGGACCCCGGGGTTTTTATCCGGACCAATGTGATCGGGACCTTCACCCTGCTGGAAGGGGCCCGAAAATCCTGGCTGGTGGAGGAACGGCTGCCCCTGGAGGCGGTCCGCTTCCATCATGTTTCCACGGATGAGGTCTTTGGCACCCTGGCCCCGGAGGATCCGCCATTTGAGGAGGACACGCCCTATGCGCCGCGTTCCCCCTATGCGGCCTCGAAGGCCTCCAGCGATCATTTTGTCCGGGCCTACCAGACGACCTATGGACTGCCTGTGACGATCACCAATTGTTCCAACAACTACGGCCCTCGGCAGTTCCCTGAGAAACTGATCCCGCTGATGATTTTCAACGCGCTGGAAGGAAAACCTTTGCCGATTTACGGAGACGGCATGCAGGTGCGGGACTGGCTGTATGTCATGGATCACTGCGATGCGATTTATCGGGTGCTGCGGGACGGTCGGGTGGGGGAGACCTATTGTGTGGGCGGGGACAACCAACCCCCCAATATAACCGTTGTCCGGCTGATTTGCCAGATCCTGGATGAGAAATTTCCCGATTCGCCCCACACCCCCCATGCCGAATTGATCACCCATGTCACGGACCGCCCCGGGCATGACCGACGCTATGATATCGCCATAGACAAAATTGGATCCGAGCTGGGTTGGGAGCCGAACTATTCTCTGGAAGCGGGTTTGCGCAGGGCCATTGACTGGTATCTGGACAACCCGGATTGGGTTGCGGCTATCCGGGACCAGCCGGATTACACTCACTGGGTTCAGAAGAATTATCAGAACAGGAAAGGTGACGCATGAAAGGTATTATTCTGGCCGGGGGTAAAGGCACCCGGCTTTATCCCCTGACAATCGGGGTCAGCAAGCAGCTCCTGCCGGTGTATGACAAGCCGATGATCTATTATCCCCTCTCCATGCTGATGCTGTCCGGAATTCGGGAGATCCTGATCATCACCACCCCGGAGGACCAATCCATGTTCCGGCGATTGCTGGGGGATGGCAGTCAATGGGGCCTCAAGTTCACCTACACCATCCAAACGGAACCACGGGGGCTGGCGGATGCTTTTCTGGTGGGCCGCGAGTTCATCCAGGATGAGCCGGTGGCATTGATCTTGGGAGACAATATTTTTTACGGACACGGCTTGCCGAACGTGCTGCGGAACGCGGCGGCGCTTGACCAGGGGGCGGTGATCTTTGCCTACCCGGTCAATGATCCTGAACGGTACGGCGTGGTTTCTTTTGATGAAGACGGCAATGCCATCAGCCTGCAGGAAAAGCCAAAGAAACCCCGCTCCCATTATGCTGTGCCGGGGATCTATTTTTATGACAGCCGGGTTGTGGCATTTGCTGAAAAGCTGACGCCTTCGGCCCGGGGCGAGATAGAAATTACCGATCTCAACAAGATGTACATGGCACGGGGGGAACTGCGGGTGGAGGTTCTGGGCCGGGGGGTGGCGTGGTTGGATGCGGGGATGCACCAATCCCTCCTTCAGGCGGCCAATTTTGTCCAGGCAGTGGAAGACCGGCAGGGGATGATGATCTCCTGTCCGGAAGAAATTGCCTTCCGGATGGGTTTCATTGATGGCGAGCAGCTCAGAGAATGCGCGGAGAAACTTTCCAACAATGCTTACGGCAACTATCTGTTGAAACTTCTGGACGGACTGCGATGATCCGATTGCTGCTTTTTGGCAAGCAGGGCCAACTGGGTTGGGAGCTTCAGCGCACCTTGGCTTGCCTGGGGGAGGTGGTCGCGCTGGACTTTCCGGAGGTGGATTTCACCCGCCCGGAAAGCCTGCCCGAGGTGGTGCGTTCCGCCCGGCCGGATGTGATTGTCAACGCGGCAGCCTACACTGCTGTGGACAAGGCGGAATCGGAACCAGAAAAGGCGCGCTTGGTGAACGCCGTTGCGCCGGGTGTGCTGGCGGAAACCGCATTCCGGGTGGGTGCGGCCCTGTTGCACTATTCTACGGACTATGTCTTTGACGGCGCGGCGGAACGGCCCTATGTGGAAACGGACTCCACAAGCCCCCTCAATGTATATGGGGAAACCAAGCTGGCCGGAGAAGCTGCCCTGCGGGAGGTTGGCGACGCCTGGATGACCTTCCGGACCACCTGGGTCTACAGTCTGCGGCAAGGCGGGTTTGTGAACAAGGTCCTCTCCTGGGCAACTGGCAACCGCACCCTGAAAATTGTGACCGATCAGGTCGGCGGGCCGACCTCCTCGCGCATGCTGGCGGAGGCCACCGCCCTGCTCCTGGCAAAGGCTGGGGAAGAGCCACTGGATTGGATCAGGGCCCGGCGCGGTTTGTATCATCTCTCCGGAGACGGCCATACCAGCCGTTTTGATTGGGCCCGGGCCATTCTGGAACTTGATCCGCACCCAGAGCAGCGGGAGGTTGAGGAAGTTCTGCCGGCCAGGAGCGCGGATTTCCCCACCCCAGCCCGCCGACCCGCCTTTTCGGCCCTGAATTGTGATAAGTTTGCGGAGACCTTTGGTTTTCGCCTGCCCGATTGGCGCAAGGGCCTGGCCTTGATGATGGAGTCCCTGGATTAAGGAGGGGGATTTGCCCCCCCCACCCCCTTATTCTATCCGCTTCCCTGCGGAACCTGGAACAGCCTGACTTGCAGGGAAGCGGAACTTTCTTTTTAAACCAGCTCCGGGATCACTCTTTTAGATGCCGGTGTCCGATGCGTGAATAATAGCTGAATTTCTTGCCCAAAATTTTGCGCCGTTCCTGGATGGCAACCCGGTCCCGGGCCTCGCTGAGGGGCGTTTCCCCGATTTGAACCGCCCGGAGCATGTCAAAGGCGGAAGTTGTCCCGGCCACGGAGAGGACAATCAACAGTGTTTCAATCAGGAAGTTGGCGAAGATGCCGTTCTCGGCAAACAGGGGGATGATCACATACAGGTAGATTGGATAGGGGAGCACCATCAGAAGGATCTGGAAGGCTTCACTGCGGGCAAAGGCCTTTGCGCAGCGATCGCAGACGAAATGGGTTTCAGTTCCTAACAGCTTCGTATCCGTTGGAACGAGTTTTTTTCTGGCTGCGCGTTCCCGGGCATTGCCCACAGCTTCCGCGTAATGGAAGACGGCTGTTCCTCCGGACCCCGCCTCGCTGCAGCGCGCGCAGGTCTCCTCCCCTTCAGGAGGACGGCCTGTTTGTTGATGAATCCTGACCAGGGCCAGAGCGGCCATGATCAGGGCAGAAATTGGCAAGAGAATTGCAGTCAATCCTCGCAGGATGTTCAACAGCAGATCCATATACATAACCCGTTTCTTGATACTGGTCAGTGTTGATGACTTTACAGAATCCTTTCAAACCCAAGTATATCCTTAATTGAAGCCTCCTGTATGCTAAAGTAGGTACTGAAGCGAAAACTACTGATTTTTCATTATTTGCGGCTTGGCAAGGTGATCATGCGTGATACGAGAAGTACACTTGTTTTCCTGATGGTGATCCTGGGTTGTCTTTGGGCGTCTTTTTCCTTCCAGTTTCCGGTTTCGGGTGCATCTGAAAGCAGTCTGACGCTCTTCTCTCCGGCCCCGGAGGGACGGACGGAAGGTTTGTCCCGGGGGACCGGCCCGGGGCGCAGCGCCTACATGCTGCTCAACCCCCAGGCGCTTGCCGAGCTGCCGTCTTTTTCTCCCGGAGCGGCGCCCCAACTTGTGTTTGAACAACCCTTTGCTGGAGCACTGGTGTTTGATGTGGACGCTGCTGGTCCCGGACGGGACGGCAGCTTTTCCCTGACTGGCCAGTCCCCGGATGGTGAGGCCGCGCTGACTCTGGCTGTATCGGGGGAAGCTCTCTATGGCAGTGTCACGGCGGGAGGGGCAATCTATCGCTTTTTCCCCGTGGAAGGGGATCTTTACCAGATTCAGGCGTTGCAGCCGGAAGATTTGCCGGGGGAAGAACCGCCCCTGCAGGTGGACCTCCCGGCCGCGCCGGAACGGGATATCCTGGCTGTGTCGGATGACGGGTCGCAAATTGATCTCATGGTGGTCTATACCCCCGCGGCCCAGAGCGCGGTTGGGGGCGCAGCGGCCATGCAGGCTCTGATCGCCGTGGCCGTCGCTGAAACCAACACCGGTTTTGCCAACAGCCTGATCACCCCCCGAGTGAATCTGGTGTATGCAGCTCAGGTCAATTACAGTGAGGTTAATTTTGACTGGGCCCAGGCCCTGGGGCGCCTGCAATACAACGGCGACGGCTATATGGACGTTGTGCATAGCTGGCGAGAAACCTATGCCGCTGATGTGGTGGTTTTGCTGGCGGCTGACGCCTCGGCCTGTGGAATTGCCTGGTTGATGGATACGCCTTCTCTGGGTTTTGAGTCCTATGCCTTCAGCGCCGTTTCGACTGTCTGCGCCACGGGCTATTATTCCTTCGGCCATGAGCTGGGGCATATCATGGGAGGGCACCACGACCGCTATCAGACGTCAGACGACGGGGCTTATGCGTACTCCCATGCCTATCTGGCCCCGGATTTCTCCTTTCGGACCGTTCTGGGCTACAATTGCCCTGGGGGATGTCCGCGGATCAACCACTATTCCAATCCCGCTGTGCATTACGCCGGACAGCCCACAGGGGTTCACTACCAATCCCCAAGTTCAGCGGATAACGCCCGGACCTTTAACAACACGGCTTGGATTGTGTCCAACTTCCGGGATGGCGCAAGCCCTGCCGCACCGAGTGGGCTGAGGACGGAGACCATTACTCCGACCAGTGTGAGCCTGGCTTGGATGGACAACAGTCTGAATGAGTTGGGATTCACTCTGGAACGGCGCCTTTCTGCCGGCGGCGGCTGGCAGGTGATTGGCACCCTGGGAGCAAACGCCACCTCTTACACTGATGGCAGTCTCTCGGCCGGGACCGCCTATGATTACCGGATCAAGGCCTGGAACGGAAATGGGGAATCGGCGTACTCCACCCTGACCAACATCGTCACGCCCTTGTTCGCCCCGCAGGGAGTTCACATAGGCGCTTTTTCACAGTCTCATATCCGCCTGGATTGGTCTGATCCAAACACCCAGGAGGACGGCACCCACATCTTCCGCCGAGAGGACGCCGGTGCGCCCTGGACGTATCTCACCACGGTCTCGGCGGATATCACCCAGATGGTGGATAATGACCTGCAATGCGGACAGGCCTATGACTATCGCCTGGTGGCCTTCAACGAGACCCTTGAATCCCCCGCACAGGTGGTTGTGGATGCCAAAACGGCCCTTTGCGATCCGGCGGGATTTTCCGGCACGCCCATTTCTTCCTATGCGGTCCAGCTCTCCTGGCTGGATAATAATGATACGGAAACCGACATTTTGCTGGAGCGGCGCACCCTGGGGGGGGAAACATGGGCGGTGATCGCGTCCCTGACTGCCAACCAGACGGGCTTTCTGGACGACACGGCCATGTGCCAGACGACCTATCAGTACCGTATGCGCACCTACAATGGTGTGGGCTATTCCAATTATTCCTCCCCGATCCTGACACTGGAGATGGGAATCTGTACAGAATACCCTGAGATTCCTCTCAACCTGACGGCCCAATCCACCTTTCAAAGCGTCCTCCTTTCCTGGGAGGACTGCCGGTATGAGACGGGATATGAACTGCAGCGCACGCCGGTGGGAAGCGATGATTGGTCCACTATCGCGCTGCTGCCGATGGATACCACTTCCTACACCGATCACATCGCGCGTAATGCGGTCCCCTATCATTATCGCATCCGCTCGATCAATCCCCTGGGGGAATCGGCCTTCAGCCCCGCCATCCAGGTGGACACTTTCCCCTTTGGTGCCTTTATGCCCTTCATCACCAGCGGGTGGTAACCACCGCTATGACATGTGCGGCTTCCCCATCCTGGGAAACCTCTCCATCCTGCTGTAGAATCAGAAAGCGCCCCGCTCGGGGCGCTTTGTTTTCTATGGGGACTTCCGGTTCGTCAGTTCTGGTTGACGGTCACAAAGATCATCGGGCTGCGTTTGATCTCGTTGTACAGATAGGATTTGACTGATCGAATCACGGATTGTTCCACGTGGCCATTGCCACTCTTGACGGATTTCTTGACCTGCTTTTCCAGGCCGCTCATAAACCCTTCCAGCTCGTTGGGCAGCATGAAGCCGCGGGTGATGATCTCCGGTTTGCCCTTCAGGCGCCCCGTTTTCTTGTTGATGTCCAGGTTGACGACCATGATCCCGTTGCGGCCCAGAGTTTCACGCTCTCGCACGATGCGTTCGTCCACATCGCCCACGCCGCTGCCATCCACGAAGATGTAGTCGCCGGGGATGCGTTCACCCAGGCGCATTTCACCGTTAACGAATTCGATGATCTGGCCGTTTTCCACCACGGCGATGTTTTCCTCCGGAATGCCGGCCTCCTGTGCCAGCCGGGCATGCTGTTTGAGCATCCGCAGTTCCCCGTGCATGGGGATCAGGTATTTGGGCTGGATCAGGTGGATCATGAATTTGACCTCTTCCTGGCTGGCATGCCCGGAGACATGAACTGGTGCGATGGATTCGTCAATCACATCAGCGCCCCGGCGGAAGAGTTTGTTGATGATCCGGTAGACCATTTCCTCATTGCCGGGGATCGGGCGGGAAGAAAGCACGATGGTGTCGCCGGGTCGGACATCAAACTTGCGGTTTGTGCCGTTGGCCAGGCGCCCCATGATGGAATTGGGTTCGCCCTGGGACCCGGTACACATCAGAACCACCTGGTTATCCGGCATGGAAAGAGATTTTTCCAGGCTGATGACGAGACGGTCCGGGAAATCAATGTATCCCAGCTCCTGGGCCATTTTGACGTTTTCTTCCATGCTCCGCCCGACGAAGGCGATTTTCCGGTTGTGCTTTTCGGCCGCGTGTGCTACCTGGGCCATCCGCGAGATGAGGGAGGCAAAGGATGCGACCAACACCCGTCCCTTGGCATCCGCCATGACCTTGTCGAAGGCGTCGTCAATCACCCGCTCGGATTCCGTCCATCCGGGTTGGAGGGCATTGGTGGAGTCGGCCAGCAGGGCCAGGACGCCGCGCTGGGAGAACTCGGCCAGTTTGGCATAGTCGGTGGGCTGGTTGTCAACGGGGGTTTGGTCCAGTTTGTAATCTCCGGTGTGAACCACCAGGCCGGCCGGGGATTCGATGGCCAGTCCGACGGCATCCGGAATCGAGTGGCACATGTGGAAGAAATCCACATGGAACGACCCGATCTGAACCCGGTCGCCGGGATGGACCGTGCGCAGGTCCGATTTCCCCAGAAGGCCGTAGCGCTCCAGCTTGACTTCCAGGAATCCCCGGGTCAGGGGGGTGGCGTAAATGGGCGCGTTGATCTCTTCCATGACGTGCTGGATGGCGCCCGTATGGTCAAGGTGGCCGTGGGTGATGATGATTCCCCGCACCTTGTCCTTTCTTTTCTTAAGGTACTCAAAATCCGGGATGATATAGTCAATCCCAATCATGTCGTTTTCCGGGAACATCATACCGGCATCCACAACGAGAATGTCATTCGCGTATTCGTAGATGGTCATGTTCTTCCCAACTTCTCCCAACCCCCCGATGGGAACGATTCGTAATTTTTTACTTTTGCTCATTGGTTAGTTTTCCTTTGTTAACTCCTAATAATGTTTTGTTTTTCGAACTATTTTTTTGTAAAATGGGCTCTGCCCATTTGGGGTCAATAAGAAACTGTTTCTTTCTCATTTCAGCCTGAAATAAAATAGCCCTGAAGGCATCAGGCCAGTCAGGGCGAAATTCGGCTGTATTATTCATCCAAATAATGTCATAAATAAAATACCAAAAGGCCGTCGCCGGCCGCAAACCTGTTGCATTTCCGAATGAAATTCTAGCATGCCAGACCCCATTTGTCAATTTATTTAATCCTAACGTTTTATTAACATGGGTTTTGGGGCTGATTTTGGGTTGAAACGTGCTTAAATTTTCAACGGGATTGTGCTATAATATTGTCCTCAGATGGCCCTCTAGCTCAATTGGGAGAGCAGTTGACTCTTAATCAATTGGTTCGGGGTTCGAGTCCCCGGAGGGTCACTGTTCATTTAACTAACCCAATCAAGAAAAAAGAACTGGTTGGTTTGTGATCCCCAAGCGGGGAGGCCCTGCGAGTCCCCGGAGGGTCACTTTGTTTTTTTAAGACTATCACACACCACCTGCATCCCGGTGGCCCGGATGTAATCTATAATGGTAACGGGCTGAATCCCCTTCTAATAACAAAGGAGGTCACCATGTTGGGCGCCATGATTGGCGATATTGTGGGATCGGTCTATGAGTGGGATCGCATTAAAACGACCGAATTTATTTTGTTTAAGGAAAATTGCACCTTCACCGACGATACAGTCCTGACGGCTGCCACGGCCAGGGCCCTTTTGGACGATCTGGACTATACGGTCGTCTATCAGGATTTTGCCCGGCGTTATCCCGGCCGGGGGTACGGCGGGAATTTCAGCCGCTGGATCCATGCCGATGATCCCCGGCCGTATAATAGTTGGGGCAATGGGTCGGCCATGCGAGTCAGCCCGGTGGGGTGGGCATTTGAGACGGCGGAGGACGTTCTGGCGGAGGCCCAGCGCAGCGCGGCCGTGACCCATAACCACCCGGAGGGCATCAAAGGCGCCCAGTCCACCGCGCTGGCTATCCTGATGGCCCGGCAGGGCGCCGGCAAAGAGGCGATCCGCCGGGAGATCACCGAGCGCTTTGGATATGACCTGGACCGGACCCTGGACGGGGTCCGACCAGGCTACAGCTTTGATGTGTCCTGTCAGGGATCGGTGCCGGAGGCGATTCTCGCTTTCCTTGAATCCACGGATTATGAGGACGCCATCCGCAAGGCCATCTCCCTGGGGGGCGACAGCGACACCATTGCCTGCATCACTGGGGGGATGGCAGAGGCCTTTTACGGCGGCGTACCGGCAGAGATTGCCCGGCAGGGCCGGGGGTATCTGCCGGATGAATTTCTGAAAGTGCTGGCGCGCTTTGACCGGGAAATCCGTGACGGCGGCTGAGCCTGTTTCCGATTCCTACTGCGTGGCGCAGGCGATGCAGGGATCGAAGGCCCGCACAACCCGCCCAACGGCCTTTTCCAGCTCCAGATTGATCGCTTCCCCGGTGATATAGCGCTCTCCGGCCACCTTGAGGGCGCGCTCGATGGCCAGCATATTGTGCACGGTGGGGATGATGAACTCTGCGGAGGACACCAGTCCGTTTTCCACCGTGTAATGGTGGATCAGGGGTCCCCGGGGGGCTTCCACCAGGCCATAGCCCTCGCCATCCCGGAGGGAGTAGGGCAGAGAGGGGTCTTCATAGTCGAGGTCCTGGGAGAGCATCTCAATGGCCCGTTCCATGGCATAGACCAGTTCAATGCCCCGACAGAGGTCGAAGAGCAGGATGGGATGGGCGGGCTTGCCAAAGGTGTGGGTCAGTTTTTGCAGATAGTCATCCGCCAGGGGGGTGCCCATGGAGCGCGCCAGATTGATGCGCGCCAGACTGTTGGCCCGCATGACCTGACCCTGGTAGCTGCTCTGGCCAGCATAGCTGTATTCGGTTTCTTCATAGTTCAGATAGGTGCGGAAGAGCCGCGGTGGGAAGCTGGCCCGCTCCGTCCCGTTGGGGCCCAGGACGCGGATCACGCTGCTGTTCAGCTCTGGGCGGCTGCGCCCGGTGGAGGCAATGTAGAAGGCGGGCTGGTCGTCGCCCCATGTGCCGATCCGTTCTTTCATCTCCAGGCTCATCTCCCAATAGTCATCGAAGAGGTCCTGGGCCACCGGGAGCATCTCCTCCAGCTCCTGGCGCATTTTTTCGGCTGGTTCCCCTTTGATCCCGCTGGTCACGCCGCCGATGATGGCTTTGATGGGGTGGATGAATTGGCCGCCGGCCAGGGTGATCAGGTGGGTGCCGACCTGCCGCACCTTGAGGGCCCGCTGGGCCAGGGTGAGCTGTTTCTCGGGGCTGGCTTCGCTTTCGTCCATGTGGAAGATGCTGCTGGCGTTGACCCGGTCCGGCATGGTGAAGATGAACAGGGAAGTGGCCTGGTTCTGGATCAACTGGCCCAGGAGGAGCAGCTCCCGGATCTCCCTGGCAAGCTGGGGCGGTTCAACCTCGAAGAGGTCCTCCAGGGCTTTGACGGAGGCCACATGGTGGGCGGTGGAGCAGACGCCGCAGATGCGGGGGACGATCACGGGCATTTGTTCGGCCGGGGTGCCTTCCATGAAATAGCGGAACCCGCGCATCTCGATGGCCTGGAACTGCGCGGTCACCACCTTCCCGTCCTGGACTTCCATTTCGACCCGGGCGTGGCCTTCAATACGGCTGAGGGGAAATCGGAGGGTTGTCATTTTATAATATCTTTTCCTTGGGACGGACGGGACGATCAATGCTGTCGTAGTCGCTGAATTGGAACAGGAACAGAGAAAGCTGGGGCGCGTGCAGGGCGTCCTCGATCTCTTCCGGGGGGATGTCGGTCAGGCGTTCAAAGACTTGTTGGATGCGATCAAACCAGACCTGGGAGTCCTTTTCGATGTAGGCATCTGAGGGGCCGCGGCACCCCACGCAAGGGTGGCCCGGCCGGGTGCAAATGGCGCGGCAGCCGCCCCGGACGGAGGACCCCACGCAGAGATACCCCTGGTTGATCAGGCAGATATCAGGGAGCACCTCCCCCTGCTGGAAACCAACCAGGTGTTTGGGGCGCATATCGCGGAGTTTCTTTCGGCCGCATTCTCCGCAGACGATGCCGCTGGCCTGAAACCCTGCCGGATCCGTCAGCGCAGCCATGAAGAGCTCCGGGGTGGGAGGGCAGCCGGGCAGATACAGATCCACATCCACAAAGGTGTCAATGGGATGGCTCTTGGGCAGGAGATGGGGCAGGTGGTGCCGGTTGGATTGGGCCAGGAACATGGTGCGCACGTCATCCCGGTCGCCCAGGTTGGCCACGCCGCCGGAAATGGCGCAGGTGCCCACAGCCACCACCCGATCCACGATGCTGGCGGCTCGCTTGAGATTGTAAACATCCTCATCGTTGCGCACCCCACCGCTCACCAGAAGGATTTCGGTGTCCTTGGGGACCGTGTGGGTGGAGACCACCAGGGGCATGTACACCAGGCGGTATTTTTCCACCCATTCGCTGGCATTGATCAGGGACACCTCACAGCCGGCGCAGCCGGAGAGCTGCAGCACGGCAAAGCGCGGGAGTGAGTCGGGTTGTTCGCTGTTGGCCATGGGGCGCTTTCCTTTCCGGACGAGGGGCGGAGGTTGATGGGTGGATTTATCCACAGTTCTCCACAGTTGTGGAATGTTATGCATTGGTGTATTTCATTTTACTGCAATTCGCAGGGGGTTGGCGACTGGGGGCGAAAAGGTCGGAGGTAATCCGCAGGTGAGCTTGTTATCCGGGTGTCTGTCATCTCCGATCCCCTTGATAATGTGCTAAAATGAACCGGTTGAAAAATTGCAGTCAAAGAAAGTGAATCTGATGGAACCCAATCTGAACTTTGTCGAAACCATTGCCCGGGAAGCCGGGGATATTCTTTTAAGCTTTATTGGAAAAGACCTGGACGTGCAGCATAAAAGTCCCACCGACCTGGTGACCAAAGCTGACCACGCCGCCGAGAAATTTCTGATCGGCGCTATCCGGGAAGTCTTTCCCACCCATGCCATCAACGCGGAAGAATCCGGAAATTGGGAGGGCCAGCCCGTGCACCAGTGGTACATTGACCCCCTGGACGGCACCAAGAATTACGCCCATGGCGTGCCGGTGTATGCGGTGTCGGTGGCATATGCCTTTGAAGGCCAGATGCAGCTCGGGGCAGTTTATGATCCTAACCAGGGGGAAATGTTCAGCGCTGAGGCCGGGCAGGGCGCTCGGCTGAACGGGAAGTCCATCTCGGTGTCAGGTTTTGAAAACCTGATTGATTGTTTGCTCGTGACCGGTTTCCCGAATGAGATGGCGGAAGCCCCGGATGATAACACGCGCAATTTTATCCGGTTTGGGCACCTTTCCCAGGGCGTGCGCCGATTGGGGTCCGCCGCTCTGGACATGGTCTATGTGGCGGCCGGCCGTTTGGACGGTTTTTGGGAGCTGGAACTCTTCCAGTGGGATGTGGCCGCCGGCGGGTTGATCGTCCGGGAGGCGGGGGGCGTCCTCACCGATGTGTTTGGCGACCCTGATTTTCTCCGGGAACCGGTCAGCATCCTGTGCGCCAATGCCGCCATCCACGAAAAAATGCTGGCGGTGTTGGATGCGGTCCGGACCGAATCTGCGGGAGACTGATCCCGGTCTGCGCTTCGCCAGGGATGTCAGCGCTTAGCACGGAGTTTGCACCGGTACCTGTGTTGTCCTGTAGATTTGGATGGGATGCGCCGCATGCAGCGAATGAAAACCTGGTTGTCTGAGAAGAATGTCCTTTCCCGAAAAACCGTGCTGACCGCTTTGTTATTTCTGGGGCTGGCCCTGTATGTGTTTTCCGGTCTGTACACCGAATTGTGGTTCATGCACAAGGGTCCCCTGCCGGAGTTTTTCCTGGAGGATTTTCATTTCTACGAACGGGCCTTGTGGGACACCCTGGCGGGGGGAGAGACCTATGGCGTCATGGAGATTGGTCCGGCCTATCTGTACCCGCCCCAGGCTCTGCTGGTGGTGGAGCTTTTCGCCTGGCTGCCCCGGCCCGTGGTGCAGATTGCGGCCTTCATCAGTGTCAACATTTTCCTGTATGGGGGCATGCTCTACCTGCTGATGAAGAAACGCGGCTCCACTTTGGAGCAGACCCTGTTTGTGATGCTGCTGGCCTTCACCTTTTCCCCTTTTTATGAAATCCTGCACATCGGGCAGATCAACCTGTTTACGGTTTTTGGGGTCTTCCTTCTGTTCTATTTTGAGCGTCGGCGTCCGGTTCTGGCCGGGGCCGGATTGGCCCTGGCGATTCTGACCAAGGTGACCCCCCTGGCCTTTGTGGGCTATTTGGTGGTGCGCAAACGCTGGAAGGTCCTGCTGGCTTGCCTGGGGGCGGTGGTCTTGATCAGTGTGCTGGCCTTACTGCGCTATGGCCCGGAACCCTTCGTCACCTATCCAAAGATGTTCACCCACATGCTGGGTGAGATCCCGGACAACTGGTATTCCCAGGCCTTTTTCCGCCGGCTGCAGCGTTTCTTGGGGAGTGAGAGCCTGCAGGGATGGCTCAGCGCCGGACCGGCCTGGCTGGGAGGCGCCGCGGAAGCAGCCTATCGCTTTGTGACGACCAATCTGGCCTTATTGCAGCGGATGGTGCTGCTTGTGGTCGCTCTGGCTCTGCTGGCCGGGGGCGTGCTGACTTATCTGGGACGCCTGCCCCGGCAGCCCCTGTTTATCATGGTGATGATCGGCATGAATCTGGTTCCCAATATCATGTGGTACCACCACTACATTTGGCTCTTCTTTGCCCTCTTGCTGCTTTTGCTCTGGCAGAATTTTTCCCCCCGGGTTCTGGCCTGGGTGATGACAAGCCTGATCGTGGTGCAGATTGACCGCTTTGCCCTGCCCACCAGCGGTCTGTTGATCCACCTGTTCGCCTACCCAACCCTGGTTGGTCTGCTGGTGTGGATGGCCAGGCGCTTCCGTAGATACATGGCCCACCGCCCAGATGGCGATAGGGCAGGATCCTGAAACGAAAAATCCCCGGGTTGTCCCGGGGTTTTTTTCTAATGGAAGGTGGTTTTCTCAGTCCTGTTTTCGGGTGGAAATGCCAAAGGGCAGATAGAGGGGGCAAACACCAACCAGGCTGGTGATCAGAAAGACCGCTGCTGCAATTCCCAGCACAATGGCCCATGCGCCGGAGATCACCCCGGTGAAGTAGAGCACAGCCACAAGGACAACCAGCGCAAGCCGGATGATACGGTCTATTGTTCCCATATTTTTCTTCATACGATTGTTAACTCCTCTTTATTTATTTTGATGCACTTGAAGGGGGTTTGGTTACATAGCGACACCACCACCAGATGACCCTCTTCTTCCTTATCTTAACCCCCGCGTCTAAGAAATTTGATAGAATTAGACCAACCACAGGGAGGAGATCCCATGTCCCAGGTCGTCTCAGATCAACCACAGCGCACCTATCCCCCCTTTGCAGGGTTCCTGCCGTTTTTCTGGCTGGCCTGCGTTTTCATCGGCGGAATCCTTCTGGCGGATCTGATCACAGTTCCCGTTTGGATTTGGGCTGCCCTTCTGGGTTTGTTCCTTCTGGCATTTGGCCTGATGGCCGTCCTGCCCCGGCGGATCGGCTTGACCCACCTCTTGCGGCGTTGGACGGGTGCTGGCGAGCGGCTGCCCCGGGCAGTTCTCGCAGCGGTTTTCTGTTTGGGGGCCTGGCGCTATGGGGCCACACGACCGGTGGTCACCCCGGAGCATCCGGCCTTTTATAATGACCGCGGCCCCGTGCAGTTGGTGGGGGTGATCGTCCGACCGCCGGATACCAGGGACCGCATCACCCTCCTGACGGTGGCTGTGGAGACCCTTCGTTATCTGGATGGCGGTTTGACTGTGGATAAGCCGATGGCGGTTTCAGGGTTGGTACTGATTCAAGCGCCGCCGGAAGGGGACGACTGGGCCTATGGGGATGTGCTCCAGGCCACAGGCAGCCTGGAAACCCCTTCTGAGGGCGCGGATTTTTCCTATGCGGCCTATCTCTCCCGGCAGGGAGTCCTGAGCGTGGTGTCCAATGCCCGGCTGGAACGTCTGGAACGAGGCCGGGGGAATCCCATCCGCGCTTTCATTTACCGCCTGGCAGACCGGGGCCAGGCCGTCTTGCAGGCGCTGTTTCCCTCTCCCGAATCAGACCTCCTGGCGGGCATCTTGCTTGGGCGGGAACAGGGGCTCTCGCCGGATCTGCAGGAGGCCTTCCGGCGCACCGGGGCCACCCACATCATCGCCATCTCTGGTTTCAATATTGCCATCCTGTCCGGCTTGTTTGCGGCTGTCTTCACCCAGCTGTTGGGGCGGCGGGGTGGTGCGCTCGCCGCTGTGGCGGCCATCAGCGGCTACACAATCCTGGTTGGGGCGGATGCCGCAGTGGTCCGGGCGGCCGTCATGGGCGCCGTGGGGGTGCTGGGGGGACTGTTTGGGCGCCGCCAGAATGGCCTGAACAGCATCGGCATTGCCGCCCTGGGGATGGCTCTGTGGGACCCCAACCTGCCCTGGGATGTGGGCTTTCAACTCTCCCTGGCAGCCACCCTGGGCCTGGTGCTGTATGCCCAGCCCCTGACGGAAGGATTTGTCCGGTTGGCCGGACGCTGGCTGCCGGAGGCGTGGGCCATGAAGCTGGCCGGTCCGGTGGGGGAGTTTTTCCTGTTCACCCTGGCGGCCCAGGCCATGACCTTGCCCATTATGGCATTACATTTTGGAGGGGTTTCCTGGTTGGCCCTCCTGGCCAACCCCCTGATCCTGCCCCCGCAGCCATTGGTGATGATCCTGGGCGGCCTGGCTATGCTGGGGGGCATGCTCCTGCCGGGGGCGGGGCGCGTTCTGGCTTCCCTGGCCCTGCCCTTCGTCTCCTATACGATCCGCATTGTGGAGTGGATGGCGCGCCTGCCAGGGGGTGAAGCGGCCCTGCCGGATTTTCACCCCCTGTGGCTGGTTGCTTTTTACGGCCTGCTGTTCATGGCGACCCTCCTGCCGCGGGAGAGAGCTCTTCCCCTGCTGAAACGGGCCTTTTCGCCCCAAACGGGATTGGTTTTGCTTTCGGGTCTGGTGGTTTTTGTCTGGGGACGAGTCCTGCACAGGCCAGATGGCAGGCTGCATCTGACCCTGCTGGATGCCGAGGGGACGGTTCTCATCCAGACCCCCGCTGGGGCGGCAGTGCTCGTTGGCGGGGGCGACCGTCCCTCCCACTTGAACCACGCATTGGGGCAGATGCTGCCGCCGGGAGAGCGTACTCTGGACGTCCTGGTGGCGGCCAGTCCCCAACGGGATGATGTGAATGCCCTTCTGGGGGTCCTAGGCCGGTATCCGCCAGGGATGGTCTGGTGGGGGGTGGATCCGGAGGCCAACGCAACCACCGAGGCTCTTTACCGGCAGCTTCATGGAGCGGGAGCCCCACTGCAGGACCTGACTCCGGGGAGCTTCCTGGAGCTGGGGGCAGGAGCGCAACTTTCGGTCCTCTGGCGCGGCGCGCGCGGGGCGGTGCTGTGGCTGGCCTGGGAGGATTTCAGCGCGCTGGTGCCCTCGGGCAGGGTGACGGAATATGCCTGGGGGCTTCCTGAGGCGCCGGATGTGCTGATCCTGCCGGAGGATCTGTCCCCGGATACGCTGGTTCTGGAAAGAATTCCGTTGTGGTCGCCAGGGGCGGTGCTGTTGCCCCTGGGGACGGCTGATCTACCCCTGGTTGGAGAGCATCCGGTGGTGGAAAGCCTGTCGGGCTATCCCCTGGTGACCACCCTGGACTGTGGGTGGGTGCGGGTCAGCACGGATGGGAGCCGGATGTGGGTGGCAGGGGGCGCGGTGAGAGAAGATCCCAGCACTTGCCGTTAACCTCCTTTTTATATACAATCAACTATATGAGACGCCGGAAAAAAGCTTTTTTCATCCGCAAGCCCAAGTGGCAGATCGTGTTCCTGATTTTGTTGGGGTTCCTGGCGGAGGCCCTGATCACCCTCCGCCTGGGCGGGGTGCAGGCCAACCGCGGGGCCGTGTTCCTGGATTTGCTGATTTTCTATGCCGGCCTGTTCTTCTGGCATTTTTTCTTTGCCCAATTTGTGCTGCCGGTGCGGCTGTTGAAGGAGCGGCTCCGGGTGTCTTTCCGCCTGCTGCGCTATCTGATCGGCGCGCACGGCCCAGCGATTTTTATTGAAAATGGGGAGGCGGTCCAGCGGGGGGATGAGATCAACCTCAAACGCCCGGGAATCTGTCTGATTGATTCGGCCAGCGCCGCCATGCTGCGCACGGACACCGCCTTTTCCAGGCCGGTTGGGCCGGGGGTCACCTTCACCATGCGGAAGGAGCGGGTGGCCGCCACCATGGACCTGCGCAAACAGGTCCGCAGCATTGGCCCCCAGGGGGAGGAAGATCCCTTTGCGCCCCAGGACGCGGAGGAGCGCAGCCCGGCCTTTGAGGCCCGGCAGTCCCGCCGCTGGGAGACCAGCGCCCTTACCCGGGACGGCATTGAGATCGTCCCGCGCATTATCGCGGTTTTCAAGCTCCATTCCGAGGCTTTCTCCGGGGGGACGCCCTTCGGGTATGATCCGCAGTCGGTGCGTCGCGCCGCCACCGGTGAGGGCATTGATCCGACCCTGGATCCGGACAATGCGCTCCGGAACGTCCCCTGGGACCGGCTGCCCGGGCGGTTGGCTGTCAATGTCTGGCGGGAAACCCTGCCGATCTTCACCCTGAATGAGCTGTTCAAACCCCTCCCGGATGGCTTTCCCCTGCCCACGTTCCTGACCGGGGCCGATCCCCTGCATCGGCCTACCGGACTGGATTTTGTCCGGGAGTATGTCAACCAGCGCCTGACTCAGGGGATGACGGCCAAGCTGGACCGCAACGGCCGGACGGTGGCCCAGTCCTGGAGCCCGGAATACAAGATTCTCCACGGATGCGGGGTGGAAATCCTGCGGATCATCCTCACGGATCTGCGGCTGGAAGCGCAGATTAACCAGCAATTGGTCAACCGCTGGCAGTCCTCCTGGCTGGAGTATGCCCGGGCGGAACGGGACGCCCTCAATCAGGCCATGGCCGACGTCACCCTGGAAGCCCAGCAGGATGCGCGCCGGGAATATGCCCACACAGTGGCCAATTTTCTGGAAAAGGATTCAGCCGGGGCCGTGCCGCCGCCGGATGCCCTGGCCGGCAGCCTGGTGCGCAGCTCCCTGGCCCTATGCGTGCGGGATGAGCAGACCAACCAGCGCGCCGGGATGGAGCGGGAAATGCTGCTGGACATCATCAGTTGGTTGGGGGAGTAACGCCATGCGCCGGAATGAAACCCAGGCTCCCTCATTTTCCACACGGATTGTCCATGCACTGGAGGATTTCGGCTTTTTTGTCAAAACCTTCCTGGATGATATTCTTGCGGCGCTGTTTTCTTTTTCCCGCCTGGCCGGGATCCTGCGCTTTGTGCTCTTTTTTATCGGCGGCATCGTCTTGTGGATTTTTTACACAGCCCAAACCCGGGAACTGCTCTACTGGGAATATGTTTTCCGGGAAGTGGGCAAGATTGTGCTGTTTTTCATCAGCGAGGATCCCCTCAATACCCTGGTGATTTCCAGCCTGCGGGGAGGCATCTTTCTATGGTTTGCCCTGGGGAGTCTCTTCCGCAATATGTTCAGCCTGGCGATCCTGCGTCATGTGGTGGTGATTGTGATTCCCGTGGTGATAGCGGTCCGGGTGGCGGTGCTCTACCTGGCGGACATTTTTGAACTCCAGGGCAGCAAAACCGCCCTCGGCTTTCTCATCAAGGGCACCTTTGCCCTGGGCTACCAGCGCATGGTGATTGAGGATGGGGCTGTATCCAAAAAAGACCGCAATTCCCCCATGCACACGATTGGCGGTCCGGGTGAGGTGCAGGTGAACCTGGAAAATGTGGCCGTCTTTGACCGCATCAACGGGGACATTCATCTGATCCCGCCGACGGCGGAGGCCCCCAACAACGCGGAGGTGATTGAAAGCTTTGAACGCCTGCGGGAGGTGATTGATCTGCGGGACCAGATCACTGAAGCCCGGGGGATTGACCTGGAGGCGCGCACCCGGGATGGCATTCAGATTGCCATTCAGGATATCCGTCTGATTTACAGCGTGGTCCGGGGCCGGAAGGGAGAGGCGGAGCTGTCCTTTGATGAAGGGGCCGTTGAGCGCCTGGTGTACAACCGCACCGTCGGCCGTTGGGAAAAAGTGATGGAGAACCTTGTGCGGAGCCAACTGCGCCAGTTCATTGCGGATCACAACCTGAGCGAATTCCTGGCCGCAGCCGAGATCCCCGCCCTGAACCGGGATGCACAGGAAGCGACGGTGGAAGCCGGGTCTCAGACCCATTTTGTCCCCCGGCCGATCATCACCAAGCGCTTTATGAGTCACGGTTTTCAACAGCGCGCCTATCAGAACGGGCTGGAGCTGCATTGGATTGATATCGGCACCTGGTCTTTTCCCACCCAACTGATCCCTGACCGTCACCTGCAGGCCTGGAAGATTGTCTGTGAAAACGAGATCCGGCGCAGGGAGATGGAAACGGTGCGCCAGGATGCCCGGGGTGAGGAGCTGCTCCGGCTGGTGCGGGAATATCCCCTGCTGCGTTTTCGGGAAATGGAAGAAGATGCTCTGGACGATGAAGCGGGCATGATTGCCCTGATTGAATCCTATCTGAAACTGCTCCGCTCTGCCGCCGCCACTTATACGGAAGAGCCGGCGCCGGAGAAGCTGAACCGGGCCATCCGCTTCCTGAGCCACACCATCAACACCTATCTGAGAAAAAGCGGCCAGGCGCGCATCCTTGGCCGGGAGGATGAGGAATAGGCCCATGCCCGATCCCCTGGAAGCCCGCGACTGGTTGTTTTATCCCAATCGGGAATCTGATCTTCCTGATTCGATGCGGTTGATCCGCGATCGCATGATGGATCGGCATCAGGAGGGGGATCTGGATGCGGTCGAAGAGGCCGTGGAACATCTGCTGACCGGCCGGGAACGTCTGCGGGGCAAGGGGGCGATCAATGAAGCCACCCTGGAGGCGGGACTGGGCTGCTATGTGCTGGGGCAGTATGAACGGGCCCTGGCGCTTCTCGATCGCGCTGCGGCTGGCTTTCAACCCCAGGATCACTTTGTGGCTGTAGCTCTGTGGATGAAGGGCTGTGTCTTGGCCGGGCTCCCCGTAGGGAAGGAAGAGGCCTTCCAGGCTTGGAGTGTGGCGCTGGATTTGTTCACGCGCCGTCAGGAGATGGTCCTGGGGGAGGCCCATGAACAGTGGTATGCCTCCCGGGTACAGACGGTCCGGGAGGCGCTGCTGGCCCTGCAGGAGAACCCACTTCCAACGGAGGGGGCTGAGCCCCTTCAGGGGGAGAACGGTTGGGTTACCGAGTTTCCTGAGGTTTCAGCGCCGGAAACCCAGGAGCGCACGAACGGGCCGCAGTTGCAGCTTTTCCGGGTGGTGGAGGAAGTCCCGGCCGGCGGTTTTGGCCCGGTGGGCTATCAACCCTTCACCATCGGCGAGGTGCGCGTCCGGCAGGTGTGGATTGACGACCAGCCCCACCGGATGATTAACCTTCAAAACCCCGGGAACATCATCTTTTTGCGGAGCAGCCAGTATGTGGTGGTGCGGGTCACCGGGGACAGTATGAATAAGCCCGACCCCAAGACCCGTCGGGCCGGAATAGATCGGGGGGACTATGTGCTGCTCAGGCTGCAGGATACCGCTGAACACGGGGATATCATCGCAGCGGAAATAGACGGGGTGGATGACCGGGCCACTCTGAAGCAACTGCGGATCGTGGAAGCAGGCCGCCGGGTTGTCCTGATGCCCCAGAGCACCAATCCCGAGCATGCCCCCATGGAATTTGATGCTCTGAATGCGGGTTTCCGGGTGCGCGGCGTGGCCCTGGTGGTTTTCAAGCCATTGGGCTGACGCCGGCCGGAGGATTCGCTTTTGATTAACTTACCCCCTAGCTGAAAGGAACCGATCCTTGTTGAACCAACTTCCGAAGCCCTATCGCCTGTCCCAGGAAGTCCAGCAGGCCCAAGGACTGCGCATGCCCCTGCTGGCCCTTGAATCAGCCGTGATCACCCACGGGTTGCCCCAGCCGAACAACTATACTATCGCCCGGGATATGGAGAAAATCGCCCGGGCCAACGGGGCTGTGCCCGCCACAATTGCCTTGCTGGATGGGGAGATAGCGGTAGGTCTTTCCCAGAGTCAGCTTGAATCCCTGGCCAACCGCAAGGACACCCGCAAGATCAGCCTGCGGGACTTCGGAATTGGCCTGGCCGGAGGGTTGAGCGGCGGCGCCACGGTGGCGGCGACGCTCTTTGTGGCCGGGATGGCGGGAATTCGGGTCTTTGCTACCGGGGGCATCGGCGGGGTCCACCGGAATGCGCCCCTGGATGTGTCTGCAGACCTGCAGCAGCTTGGTAAGACCCGGGCTGTGGTGGTATGCGCCGGCGCCAAGGCGATTCTCGACCTGCCAGCCACCCGGGAAGTATTGGAAACCCAGGGGGTGAGTGTGATCGGCTATCAGACGGATGCGTTCCCTGCATTTTATACCCCTGATAGCGGGCTGGGCGTGGACGTTCGGGCGGAAACCCCCCAGGACGTGGCGGAAATTGCCCTGCAGACCTGGGAGGCGGGGTTGGAGAAAGCGGTCTTGCTGGTGGTTCCGCCCCCGGCGGAAGCGGCCCTGCCCTCCGGCGAGATGGAAGCGGCCATTGAGAAGGCCCTGGCCGAGGCCGACGCGGCGGGGGTCCACGGCGCGGCCACAACGCCGTATTTGCTGGATCGAGTCAGCGCGTTGACGGGCGGCGAGAGCCTGCGCGCCAACCTGGCCCTGCTGCGCAACAATGCCCGGGTGGCCGCCCGGGTGGCGACCGCCCTGCAGGGGTTGACGGATTTGCGGGTTTTCTAATTCAGGGTGTTTCCGTGGGGGTTGGCATCCGGGTGTCGGTGGGGCGCGGGGTGCGGGTGCGGGTGGGTGTGGTGGTGATGGTCAGGGTGGCCGAGGGCCAGCGCGTCAGCGTGACCGTGGCGGTGGGGGTTTCCGTGGGCTGGGGCGTTTGGGTGGCGGAGGCGGTGGGGGAGGGTGTGATGGTCGCTGTGGGCGGCTCCCCGGTGACGGTGAACCAACCAGAGACCTGCCACTGGGACCCGACGAAGAGTTGCACCTCGTACATGCCCGGACGCCACAGGGCGCTCTCCGGATTCCAATCAGTATATCCATAGCCTCCGGTGCCGCCTTCCCAGAGGGTGGTTTCATAGTAAACCAGCTCATCTTCCCAATACCAGAGGGCGGTCCATTGGACGCCATCGGTCATATTGTTATAGCTGAAGGTGCCAAACAAATGCCCGACCGGGTTGTCAAATTCGGCTGCCGGATTGATGGGCTGCAAACCCTCGTCCACATCCCGGGAGAATTGCAGGGGGCTGAAGAGCACCTCCGGGCCGGGAGTCACCTCCGCCTCGAAGTCCTCGCGGATGTCCTCGGGCACGGCGGGGGTGCTGGTGATGGAGGGGGTGTTGGTGATAGTCGGCGTGAGGGTGATGGTGGGTGTGATGGTGAGGGTGGGGGTCTGGGTGGTGGTGGGAATAAAGGAGATGAAGCGGTAAACCACTGGTTCAGAGAAATTGAGGACGATCCATCCCAGGGGGATGAGCAGGATGGCCAGGATGATCAGCCGCCAGCCGCGCACCATCCGGTCGTGCCGCTTCTTATAGAAGGGCACTTTCCGGCCTTTGAGCAGGTGGTTGATGCCGATGATCAGGGTCAGAACAGCCGCAAAGCCGATGAGGATGGTTGCGGTGAGAACGGTTGATCGAATATCGAGTTGCAGCATAGAAGTAACTTTCCAACAGTCAACTGGAATTATAGTCCATTTTGCCGGATTCTCCCACAGGGAGCCCAAGTTAGGTTAAAATAACATCAGAACATGAAAGAGGTAAATGGCATTCATGCCCCTAGACGATGGTTATCTGCTGAATAACCGGTACCGCATCATGCATATCCTGGGCCAGGGGGGGATGGGAGCGGTTTACCGGGCTACGGATGCGAATCTGGATGTGAACGTGGCCGTTAAGGAGAACTTTTTCCTGACGGAGGAATATGCGCGCCAGTTTCAACGGGAGGCGCAGATCCTGGCCACCCTCCGGCATCCCAACCTGCCGCGGGTGTTTGATTATTTTGTCATTGATCAGCAGGGGCAATATCTGGTCATGGATTATATTGAGGGGGATGACCTGCGCCAGTGGATGGCCCGGGAGGATCAGATCCCGGAGATTGAAGCGCTGCAGATCGGCATCACCATTTGCGACGCGTTGATTTATCTGCATTCCCGGGAGCCGGCCATCATTCACCGCGACATCAAACCCGGCAATGTCAAGATCACCCCGGATGGCGAGGTGGTTCTGGTGGATTTTGGGCTGGCCAAGATGATGTCGGACCGAACAATCACCACCACGGCCGCCCGGGCCATGACCCCTGGTTTTTCACCGCCGGAGCAATACGGTGAGGCCCCCACCGACGCCCGTTCGGATATTTATTCCCTGGGGGCGACCTTATACGCTGCTCTGACGGGGTATATCCCGGAGGATGGTTTGGCCAGGGCCACAGGGGGCGCTCAGTTGACGTCCATCCGCCGCTATGCGCCTGAGGTTTCCAGACGCACGGCCCAGGCGGTTGAGAAGGCCCTTGAAATCCGCTTTGAGGATCGTTGGCAGTCTGTGGTTTCCTTTAAAAACGCGTTGCTGCTTGCCCGCAACACGATCCCGGAGGAGCATTGGGTGACGGAACGCCTGGCGGCGGCCAGCCGGAAAGCCTCCCAGATTGCAGATACCGGGGTGCCTTTGGATCCCCCGGCCGGTCCCTGGGGTCAATTTTGGCGCAGGTTCCGGCGCAGAACCGGACGACTCGACCCAGTCTGGTTAATTTTTGGCTTGACCATGGCCCTGCTGATTCTGGTTCTGGTGATCTCATTCATCCGGCCCCAGGGTTTGCGGGGGATCTTTGCTCAAGGTGCGGAAAGGACTCCCACGGCGTCGTTGACGGTCCAGCCGGACGCCACCACAGAAAACGCCACCCTGCTGCCGGGAGCTTCTCTCCCCCCGACCAGGACGCCCACCGCCACGCCGGACTTTGCCGCAATGCCCAGTCCCATGCCCAGTCCCACGCCCCAGGGCGGCGCCGGCATGCTGGCCTTTGTCTCTGATCGCAGCGGGATCCCGCAGATCTGGCGGTATGATGTGGTCACAGGCCGCCGTGAGCAGCTCAGCGATGTGGTTGACGGCGCCTGTCAGCCGGACTGGGCCCCGGACGGATCCCGGATTGTGTTTACCTCCCCCTGTCCCAAACCCCGGGACCGGTATCCCGGATCCAGTTTGTATGTGCTTGATCTGGGGAATGGCGAGGTGATTCCCCTGCCCGCTTCCCTCGAAGGGGATTTTGACCCAGCCTGGTCCCCGGATGGAGAGTGGATTGCCTACACTTCCCTGATCAATGGGAAGATGCAGCTTGTCAAGATCAATATGCTGACCTTCCAGCAGGAGCTGCTTTCCGATGGGGCCTATGACGATTCGAAGCCCGCCTGGTCGCCGGGTGGGGAGACCATCGCCTTTGAGCGGCTGCGGGGGGTGAGCCAGATCTGGCTGATGGATGCGGATGGGGGCAACAACCGCCAATTCAGCCTTTCCGGCGCGATTGACAATACCAATCCCGCCTGGCATACGGGGGATGCCATTCTGGTTTTCAGCCAGGCCCTGGGCCTGGGCAGCCCCTCGAAGCAGCTCCGGGGGATGCGTCTGGAGGATATTGGCCAGAATGAGGAATATTGGATCCTGCCGCGCACAGAACCGCAGTATATCCCCTTGATGGATCATGCCGATTTTTCGCCGGATGGGTACTGGCTGGCCTTTGATTACTGGTATTCCGATGTGCTCTCAGATATTTACATCATGTTGTATCCCGGCGCCAATCTGACCCAGTTGACGACCGATCCCGGGATGGACTTTGATCCTGTCTGGGGTCCGGGGCCCTGAGGTTCCCGAAGGGCAAGGGCCAGCCCCGGCAGGGGAGGACATTTTGTCAGGAACCTTCCCCGGCGTGAACGATATTCTTTTCCTTTGCTTTGTGATTCAGCATCCGCAGTGGGATGCATACAGGAGGAGCAGGTGACATTAGAGATTGATTCCCTTCTAAAAGACCGGTACCGCATTCTGAAGAAACTGGCCCAGAGCGGCATGGGCACCATCTATCTGGCCCATGATGAGGTCCTGAACGTGCACATTGCGATCAAGGAAAACCTCTACACCACCGAGGGGCATTCCCGTCAGTTCCGCCAGGAGGCGACCATTCTGGCGAAACTGCGTCATCCCAATCTTCCCCGGGTGATTGATCATTTTGTGATGCCGGGGGTGGGGGAATATCTGGTCATGGATTATATTGAGGGGCAAGACCTGGATGAACGCCTGGAGAGCCTGGATGCGCCCATGCCAGAGGATGAGGTTGTTCGGGTGGGCGCGGTGGTTTGTGAGGCTTTGTCGTACTTGCATTCCCGGACACCGCCGGTCATTCATCGGGATATCAAACCGGCCAATATCAAGCTGACGCCCGACGGCCATGTGGTGCTGGTGGACTTTGGGCTGGCAAAATTTTATGCTCAGGGCGAGATGACTGCCACCGGGGCTCAGGGGATCACCCCGGGCTACTCTCCGGTGGAGCAGTACGGCCAGGGCACGGATGCCCGCAGCGACATCTATGCTTTGGGGGCCACACTCTACACGTTGTTGACGGGTAAACGCCCCCCAGAGGCGCTGGAGCGCGCCCTGGGCACGGATGGGATCAGTCCGATTGTGTCCCTCAACCCGGCTGTTTCCCCCGGGGTGGCCGCCGTGGTTCGCAAAGCCATGGCGGTCCAGGCGGAAGATCGCTATGAATCGGCTGATGCCCTTCAGGAGGCGCTGCTGGCGGCCCATCCACTGCCGGATTTTTCCCCAAGCAAGCCGGTGATCCCGGCCAAGGCAGCGGCAGCCCCTTCGGTTGAGGCACAGGCTGCTGCCACCGAGGCGGTTGAATCTCCTTCCGAACCCAGGAAACGCGCCAGGGTCTGGTTGTGGCTGGTGCCGGTTGTTCTGGTGCTGGCGGCTGTGGCGACGGGCGTGGTGTTCATTTTCGGGGAGGGTCTTTTCTCTGGCCCGGACCCCACGCCCGTGTCCCCGGCAACGGAGACTCAAGCTGTGGTCAGCGTCCTGCCCAGCGAGACGCCCTCCCGGACGGTCCTGCCCCCAAGCCCCACAAGCACGGATTTACCTTCCACGGCCACCCCCACGGAAACCCAGCCTCCGGCCCCTCAGGCCACCCCCCAGGGAGGCGGCGCGGGGCAGATTGCCTTTGTTTCAGAGCGCAGCGGTGAGCCCCAGATCTATCTTCTCACCCTGGGGGAGGAGGCGGTGGAGCAGTTGACCTTCGAGGCGGAGGGCGCCTGCCAGCCGGATTGGTCCCCTGATGGCCGCGATCTGGCCTTCATCTCCCCCTGCAGCGGCCGGAAGGACCGCTATGACAACGCCAGCATCTTTGTGCTGCACCTTGAAACCGGGGTCACGGATTTGATTTCAACCCTGGCCACGGGGGACTACGATCCGGATTGGTCTCCGGATGGAACCCGCCTGGCCTTCACCTCCCTTCAGACGGGTAAACCGCAAATTTTCCTGTATGATCTGGCCAGCCGCACCTCCGAGATCTTGATGAACCGGGCCACCATCAGCCGGATGCCGGAATGGTCTCCCGATGGGACCCAGATATTGTTCATCTCTCCCAGCCCGGTTGACAACCGTCCGACCTTGTTTGTGGTGGATGCTGCGGGGGAGGAGAATCCCAAGGGGGTGCAGGGCCCCAATTGGCCGGAGGCATATCGGCCGGCCTGGTCGCCCCAGGGCGATCTGATCGTTTTTGATTTGGGGACTCAGTCCCTGATTGGCGGTCGTTTGCTTTCCAGCAACCAGGATGTTCCCATCAATACGGCGATAAATTTTCCGGAAAGTCTGGCCTTCTCATCGGATTCCCAGTGGCTCGTGTGTGATGGCGTTCTGGACAGGCCGGGGCGGGATATTTTCCTGATGACCCGCACTGGTGTCCGTTTGACCCGACTGACGGAGGACCCGGCCGAAGAGTATCAACCGGCCTGGCGGCCGGCCCAGGCGGAGTGAGGGGGGTTGGATGCCTTTGTATGATGGATTTGCCGAGGTGTATCAGAGAGGCCCATATGTCCGGTTTTCGCAGCGGGTGGCTGAGGATGTCCTGCCCGGGCTTCTGGAAGAATGGCGCATTTCCCCCGGGAAGCTCCTGGATGTGGCCTGCGGCGAGGGCACTTTTGCCGTCCGGATGGCACAATCCGGCTATCAGGTGACCGGGGTGGACCAGTCCCGCCAGATG
>DAOTUG010000102.1:0-3998 GCA_034437335.1 Anaerolineaceae bacterium | reverse complement strand
GCAGCTTGGGGATTTGTTGAACCCAAAACAACCCGATCAGGCTGCATAAAATCATTTACTGCGGAACCTTCCCGCAAGAATTCAGGGTTTGATACAACCCTGAAATTTAATTTCTCCCTCCCATTCTTCTGCCTGATAATATCAGATACCCAATCGCCAGTACCCACTGGTACCGTAGATTTGTTAACGATAATAATGGGATGATCCAAATATTCAGCTATAGTTTCAGCAGCCGTGCGGACATATTGCAAGTCCGCCTCTCCCGCTTCGCCAGATGGAGTACCCACCGCGATGAAGGCAAAATCGGCATTCTCCAACGCAACAGAATAGCTCGTGGTAAAGGCCAGGCGGCCAGCTTGAACGTTCTGGGAAACCATTTGCTCCAGACCGGGCTCGTAGATGGGCATAATTCCATTGACAAGCTGCTGGATTCGGGAAGCGTCAATATCCAAACAAATCACCTCATGACCCATCTCAGCAAAACAGGTTCCGGTGACAAGACCCACATACCCCGTACCGATGACGCAAAGTTTTGACATAAAAAACAAACTCCTCAATAAGATTCAACAGCGAACCTAAATAATCCGGCCCTTATTATAGCCTATAATTAGCCTGTCCTGGAAAGAGGCAATTGATCGGGTGTACGAAAATGTTGTTGGTCAGACATCCACAGGTAAAACACGGTCGCAATGTTCACATGCCGTGATGAGTTGGGGGATCTTCCCTTCCCACAATAAGGTTTTGGTTTTCTCTATCCAATGATTGTAATCCTCGCTCTCCATCTCAAAAGCTTCGTCTGCGATTTTGTAGAGATATTGTGAGGTGTGATACCAATGAAGAATTTGGGTGGCGTCTGGATAATAACGTTCAATCATTTTCCAGATCCGTTTTGCACCATCTCCAATGAAGACCCGTTCTTCATAAAAATCTGCCTGTCGCTGACAGCCGGTTGCCCAAAAAAGTTGTCCAAAGGCTTCGGGTTCCAGTTTGTCGCAATGGTAGGTGATGTTTTCAGCTTGGAGATGGTTCTGCTGACCAGATTCCTTCGTTTGCTGTCTTTTTGCTGAGTAGTGGGTTGTCGTGACGACGTTATACCAGGCCAATGCCTTGAATTCTTTCCATACCGTATGTAAAGGCACCGTGAACCCGTCTACAGATCCATAAATGCGTCCTGGGTGGACTGTTTTCTGTTCCCTTTGCCGTTTTTGCAACCAATAGACGTCCTTGCTTTTTTCTATCAATTCCGCTTCATTTTCATCCTGTAAGACGCCAAATCGCTCAGTCTCTTTCCGCAGGGTGTTTTCACTGATGCGAAAGAGGAGAAACTTCTCGATCTTTTTGCTCGCTTCTTCAAATGGCGCACTTTCGCCTTCTAAGGCCAATAGCTCCCCTGAACCCGGACTCACTTCTCCTGCCTTAAAACCCATTTTTTGATCCAGACGCACAAATCCCTTTTCTTCACGATTTTCAGCATCTTTATACCGGTAGTACCGCCTTTCAAAGTTGACCTTCCCAAATACGCTCCAGATGACGGCCCAACGATATGAGTGCATTTCATGTTCGTTGCTGCTGGCGGATCTCTCTCCTTCTTTGTGCAATGCCTCATCTTCTTCCTCTAAAAATGCCTTCAGCCCAACTATCCCTGCTTGTCGCAACAGTTCTCGCAATCCGGGTTCAATTTCATCTAAACTGTTTTCTGAACTATATCCTCTGCGCTTCATCTCTTCTGCTACAGACTTTCCTACAGTGCTGATTGTTTCTATGCTAAAATCCATTATGAGCCACCTGTTAGGTTGGTGGTTTTCCCATTCTCAATACTAATCAGATGTTGTTGGACGCTGAAGACGACATTCTTGCCTACAAGACGTTTCCCAAAAACATCATCGCTCGATTCATTCCGTCAATCCACTTGAACGGCTCAATTGGGAAATCAGACGCCGAACCAGGGTGGTGGGGGTATTTCCTCATCGGGCTTCTGTATTCAGATTGGTTGGGGCGTTGTTGATGGATATGGCCAAAAACTGGCGTGGCAGCCGACGATATATGGCTCGTGAAGGAATCCAAAAACTCCTTAATCCTGACCTGAGCTTGAGGAGCCTTCTGAGCAACGTTTTCAGTTTTTTGACGAATTATTAGAGCTGGAAGCACAAAATGCAATTTACACCACTTGACAAGACACTACCTCCAAAAGGCTGCTTCGAAAGAAGCAGCCTTTTTATCTGCCCTCGCAGCCAGCACGGGGTGTGTTGTCCATTCATGTCTGTGATGTCTTCCAATTACCTTGGCGAACAGAAATAGAGAGAAATCCTTTCCCCGGCCAGACCAAATCTTGCCATTGATTCAGGATCCAGAATGTCAGTTGCAGACACATTCTGAACCTCAAATCCGGCCTGCATGAGGCGGTCAATAAAATCGGGGCCATATCGCCTGACATGATCATCCTGACCAAAAGCTTCCAGGCGGCCTTCGGGGGTTGTAATGGTTGGGTCTTCATAGGTTTTCTCAACAGTGATGGGAACCATAATCAGGGCGTGCCCATCCCGGGTCAGTATCCGACGGAACTCCAGTAGAGCTTTTCGATCTTCAGAAACATGCTCAAGAACATGGGAGCAAAAGATGAAATCAAATGAATGATCAGATAAATCCAGATTTGTGATGTCCATTTTTTCCATCGCAAAAGCGTGGGAGAGATCCACCGAAAGGTAATTGTCACCGAGCTGACGTTTAAACCGATGGCTTAAGCAGCGTTCAGGGGCGATGTGGAGGAAGCTCTTGTTTTTGTCTTTGAGTAAATCCGTTTCATTTTGCAGGAACAGAAAGGCGAAACGATGCCTTTTCAGGGAATTGCATTTTGGACAGCGATCAAATTGTCTGTTTGGATTATTTTTCGCATGGCGACTTGCAGGCAAAAAACGGGCAAAGGATGTCTCACAAATTGGACAGAAGACCGCACCTCCTTGATAGATTATTGTCATGATCCAATTTTTGATGCCCAACAACGGCGCTTTCAGCCTTTCTATAAATTTAGGCATTGCATTCATAACCTGCCCTTTCAATTTTTGTGTTGAATCTTGCCCCAGATGCTCAAATGAGGTTGGGGGTCGCCTAAAGGATTCCTGGGTTCATTTATAATGTCTGAGGTTTTAGTCATTTCTCATAACATCAATCAGAATATTTATTTCCGAATGAAACTGGCGGCCAGGACCGCGGGTTGATTGACGTTTTCTGGATCGTCAAATGGATGATTTTGGATAATGGCCCCATAGATATCATGACCTTTGGGTTCAAAGACCTGTAATGAACGGACCATAAATGCAGGACCCAGGTTGTTGAGAATATTTCTTGGGGAAATAAAATGAGGTTCTGTGTCACTGGCAGGGTGGTTTACCTCGACGATTAATAGGAAAAGGCCCTTGGCTTTTACAACGCGGGCTATTTCCTTAAGGCTTGCGTCAACATCCTTGACATGGTCCAATGAATTGAAGGAGCAGACAATATCGCATGTGCCGTTGGCCAGAGGGATGTTCTCTGAATAACTTTCGATATAGTCCATGACATGATTGTTGGTGCCAAGTTTTCGATATTTGCCTGAAAGGGGATCAAGGCCAATTCTGGCGTGGGCCTCACTGGCCCATTCCAAACTGCCTCTGGGACCACAACCGATGTCGAGGATTGTTTTGTTAAAATAATCAGCATCATCTAAATTGAAGTGATGGGTATAAAAATGTTGATAATGCTGATTGCCCAGAACGACTTCTTCCCGCTGCTTTTGTTTCCAGTAATATAGTTCGTTAAATTCCTTCCATTTGACCGGGAAAAGGAAAGTAAAAGTTGGGGATAATAAATCACGTAAGAATTTTTTTATTTGATGCATTAAATAATCCCTTCAAAGGAACTATCAGGAATGTTTTTTGAGGCCTAGTCTTTGTAAAAACACTCGGATTAAGAATAATGGATTTCCGATGATATAGCGCTGCCATAACCGCTTTGGCTCAATC
>DAOTUG010000101.1:0-4290 GCA_034437335.1 Anaerolineaceae bacterium | reverse complement strand
GAGGTGCAGGCGCCCGCGGAGGAGACAGAAGCGGTGGATGATACGCCCCCGGCTTATTTCACGGAGGAGTTTGAAGGGGACCTTGGCAGTTGGTCCTATTTCCTGATGAATGGGAATGAAACCAATATGGACCTGTATTCGGACAACGGCCGCCTGGTCTTCGATCTGCAGGGCACCTATCAGTGGGTCTACGTCCTTTATGATGAATATACTTATGAATCCGTCCGGATTGATGTGCTGGCCGAAAATCGGGGCAAGAACACCAACAATGTCAGCTTGATTTGCAATTATACTGACGCCTTGGGATGGTATGAGTTCAATATCAGCAATGGGGGCCTGTATGATGTCCTGATCTTCTCTGAGGTGGATGGGGATTACTTCATCCTGGACAGCGGCGGATCCACGGCCATCAACATGGGCCGGGCGGAAAATGTCTACACGGCCATTTGTGAGGGCAATCATCTGTGGTTGTATATCAACGGCGTGCTGGAAAAAGAGGTGATTGACAACACCTATAACCTGCGGGAAGGGCAGGTGGGCGTCAGCGTATCGTCCTTTGATGTGACCCCCATTCTGGTGGAGATTGACTATTTCTCGATCAGCGCGCCTTAGGCGCTTGTTTTTCCACCGGGGGGCCTGATTGGCGCACTAACTCTGATAAACCCAACAGCCGGGCGAAAGCCCGGCTGTTGTTGATTTTTTCAGAGAAGGGGCTGTCGGGGTTCTCAGCCAAGGGCCACATCCAGGATCATCATCACGGTGAAGCCCAGCATGACGCCGATGGTGGGGATGTCCGAATGGCCATTGCGTTTGGATTCGGGAATCAGCTCCTCGGCCACCACATAGATCATGGCGCCGGCGGCGAAGGCCAGGGCATAGGGCAGGAGCGGACGCATGAGGATGGTGGCGACGGCGCCGATCAGCCCGGCGATGGGTTCCACCATGCCAGAAAATTGTCCATAGAGGAAGGATTTTCCCACCTTCCAGCCCTCCCGGCGCAGGGGCGCAGAAACGGCCAGACCCTCCGGGAAGTTTTGGATGCCGATGCCCAGGGCCAGGGCCACAGCCGATGCCACACTGGCCTCTTCCAGCCCCGCTGCGGCTGCGCCAAAGGCCACCCCCACAGCCAGCCCCTCGGGGATATTGTGCAGGGTGATGGCCAGGATCAGCAGGATGCTGCGCTGCCAGGATGTTTTGGGGCCTTCCGCCTGGGCGATGTCTTTCCCGAGGTGCAGGTGGGGCAGGGCTTTGTCAATCGCAAAGAGGAACAGCCCGCCCAGCAGGAACCCGGAGGCGGCCGGCAGCCAGGACGGAACGTTCAATCTCTCCGACATTTCGATGGCCGGCGCCAGGAGCGACCAGTAGCTGGCGGCGATCATCACCCCGGAGGCGAAGCCCAGCAGACCGTCCAGGAGCCGCCGGCTGACCTCCTTGGTGAAGAAAACCCCGGATGACCCCAGGGCCGTCATGCCCCAGGTGAAAAGGGTGCCCATCAGGGCCTGAATGACGGGGGAATATTGTTCAATAAAGGCGATCATTTAGTTCTCCTTGTTTTTATTGTGTTTCTTTTCCGATTATAGCATATGGTTAGATAGATGCAAATATTAAATTATGTTAGGCTAAATTCCATCTCCAGCCTCCCGGAGGTACAATGGCAATATGGAACTCTTTGAGGAAATATTCTCCCGGATTCGCCGGGCAACCCGGCAGCGTGCGGGCCCGGCGGAACCTCTCCAGGCCCTGCGTCTATTCAATGGCTTTTACGAAGGCTGCCCCGACCTGGTTCTGGACCGCTATGCCGATACCCTGGTGATCTTTGACCATGCCAGACCGGATCATTTCACACCCCTGATCCAGGAGATCACCCGGTGGGCCCTGACAGACCTGGAGGGGTGTCGGGTGGTGGTGCACAAGCAGCGCCAGCACCCGGACCCCGCCGGGCGCAATGGGGTCGTCCTGGCAGGGCAGGACCCGGCTCATCGCATCCGGGAGCATGGGGCTGATTTCGCCCTGGATTTGCAACTGAATCAGGATGCGAGTTTTTACCTGGACACCCGGGGGCTGCGCCGCTGGCTGATGGAAATGGCCGGGGGGCTGCGGGTGCTGAACACCTTCGCCTACACCGGCAGCCTGGGGGTGGCAGCGGGGGTGGGCGGAGCCCGGGAGGTGGTCCAGACGGACCTGAACCCGCGCTTTCTGGCCCTCGCCCGGGCTTCCTGGGACCTGAACCGGCTGCCGGCAGACAACCAGACCCTCCTGTCCGGGGATTTTTTCCGGGTGGCCGGGCGGATGCGTCACAGCCGGCGTCTTTTTGATTGTGTGATCCTCGACCCGCCCTTTTTCTCCACCACCGATGCCGGCACTGTGGATCTGGTGCAGGAGACGACCCGGCTGGTCAACAAGATCCGACCGGTGGTGGCCCATGAAGGGTATCTGGTGGTGATCAACAATGCTCTGTTCCTCTCAGGAGAGGCCTTCATGGCGGAGCTGGAATCCCTCTGCCGGGGAGGCTACCTGGCCCTGGAGGGGACCATCCCCGTGCCCGAGGATGTGACCGGATTCCCGGAAAGTGTGATCTCGGAACCCCCGGCGGATCCGGCGCCCTTCAACCACCCGACCAAGATCGCCATGTTGCGGGCCTATCGCAAGGACAGGCGCACCTGAGGGCTCCGGCATCGGTGAACATAACAACAGCGCGCCGCGGCGCGCTGTTGTTGCTTCATCAAGGGCCTTGTTGGTTTTTGCACCCTCAGGGCCCGGGCTGGGGTTGGAAGATGGCCCCCTCAAAGGGGGGCAGGGTGACTTTGCGCAGATGGCCTTCCTCCACCACCGCGCCATCGCCGCCCAGCAGGTCCTCCACCCGGGCGCCATCCGGCAGTTGGCCCTCCAGGGGGATGTTCAGCTCCCAGGGGCTTCCGCCGGCGTTGATGGCCACCAGCATGCGCTGGCCTTCCAGGTGGCGGAGGATGACCAGACGGCGTCCTTCGGCAAACAGGGGCACATATTCGCCGGTGCGCAGGACGGGGTGGGCGTTGCGGATGTGGATGTAGGTTTTGAAGGCCTTGCGCAGGTCGTGGTCCCATTGGGATTCATCCCAGGGGAAGGGGGCCCGGTTTTCCGGCTCACGGCCTCCGGTCATCCCGATTTCATTGCCGTAATAGATGCAGGGCGCGCCGGGATAGGTCATCTGGAACAGGGTCGCCAGGCGGAAGGCGGTGGTGTTGTGGTTGACCATGCTCAGGAAGCGGGCCATATCGTGGCTGTCCATCAGGTTGAGCTGGGCCAGGGTGTTCTGCCGGGGATAGATCTCCAGCAGCACCTTGCTGCGCCGGGCGAACTCAGCCGCATCCAGAATGGGCACCTCCGGAAGGCCCATCATTCCGGAGACCAGGGTCTCATCGCGATTGTGGCCGCCGAAGAATCCCACCACCGCCGCGGTGAATTGATAGTTCATCACGCCGTCAAACATATCGCCCTGGAGCCATTCCTGGGCCTCGGAGGGGATCTCGCCCACCAGATAGGCCTCCTCATTGGGTAGTTTGGTGGCCGCGCGGAACTGGCGCCAGAAGGATTCATCGTTGATCTCAAAGGGCACATCCAGGCGCCAGCCGTCCACGCCTTTGGCGATCCAATGCCGGGCCACCTCGAAGAGGAATTCCCGCACCTGGGGGTTGTCCGTGTTGAACTGGGGCAGGGCGGGCAGGTTCCACCAACAGGAGTAGTTGGGCTTGCCCTGATAGGCGTTCATTGGGAAGCCGTAGACCTGGAACCAGTCCAGGTAAGGGGATTTTTCGCCGTTTTCCAGGATGTGATTGAACTGAAAAAAGCCCCGGCTGGCATGGTTGAACACGCCATCCAGGACGATGCGGATGCCCCGGCGGTGGGCTTCCTCCAGGAGGTTGAAGAAGACCGGATTGCCCCCCAAGATCGGGTCCACATGGTAATAATCGAAGGTGTGGTAGCGGTGGTTGGCGGCCGAGGCGAAGATCGGGTTGAAATAAATGGCGTTGATGCCCAGGTCCTGGAGGTAGTCCAGCTTTTCGTAGACGCCCAGCAGGTCCCCGCCCTTGAAACCGAAGCGGGTGGGGGGCGAATCCCAGGTTTCGATGTTGTGGGGTTTGGGGAGGGACTCCGATTTTGCGAAGCGGTCAGGGAAGATCTGGTAGAAGACGGCGTGCTTGACCCAGTCGGGGGTGTGCGTCAGTTCGCTCATGGAAAATTGGATACTCCTGAATGGTGCGGGCGGTTGAGATGATTTTACCATTGATGGGGCGGGGGTTGAAACGGCGG
>DAOTUG010000100.1:0-17265 GCA_034437335.1 Anaerolineaceae bacterium | reverse complement strand
GTGGGGGGCGTCCAGGATGCCGGTGGTGATGGACTTTGCCAGGACGCCGGGGTCAATCAGCGGATCGGAAACGGCGGGCCGGGCCAGATCCTGAATGGCCTGAAGCGTGATCTTGGCTTCCTGGATGAGGGAATCAACCCGGGCCTGCACGGCGGGGTCTTGAGTCATATCCGGCTGCCCGGCCAGGGCGTTTTCAATTGCCTGCTGGGCCATCCGGCTGGCGGAGAGGATATCCTCGGCGGTGGCGGCGTGGTGGGCTTCCGTGTGGCCCACGATGTGCACAATGTGGGGTTTGAGGGCCATCTGAACATAGATGCTGGCCGCCAGATGGGCCCGGGCGGCATCTTCTTGAAGGGGGTAGCTGAGAAGGCCCGTGCGGGTCTGGCGCCAGATGCGAAAGCTCCCATCCTCCAGGGGCGCCGTCATCTTCAAGCAGGCCAGCATTTTGGCCAGGTCCATGGCGTCGCCCGTGCCGGGTGGGCTGTTGAACATCATCTGGGCGATGTAGTCTCGTACACCGAAGGCCTTGGCGTTGTAGGCTGAGAGAAAGGCCGAGATCACAAAGAGCACGTCCGGGGCATCCCGCATTCCCCAATGATGGGGTTCGTTGAGTTCCACGGGAATGTCATACTTCCCATACCAGGCCATCACTTCCTGGTGTTTGCGGATGCTTTCCTCCAGCCCCCAGGGTCCCCGGCCATCCATGCGGTTGAACCAGAAGATGGGGATGGCGCACCAGGCGATGTTGATGGCGTCTTTGTAGATCCTGGCGAGCTTGATAAAATCATCGGTCCCGGAATAGGTGCGCAGCAGGGGATAGTTGCCGGCGCGGCTGGCGTCATAAAGGGACTTGTAATCCTCAGCGGAGCGTACGGGGACGCCGCCGGCGCCCCGACGGCGTGGGTTTTGCCGCTCGGGGTGGAAGAAGTTTTCCTGGGCATCCTGGTCAATTCCCAGAGAGATCACGTCCAGGGCTTTGGCTTCGGCGATGCGCCGGATGCCGGCACGGGTGGCCTTGAGGGTGGGTTGGCCGTAATGATGACGCAGCAGGGGATAGGGCGCTTTCCAGGCGATCCTTGCGATGGCATCCTGAGGATAGTCGGTTTCCTTTTCCTGACCGGGTTTCTGCCCCCGCAGGTAGGCCAGGATCTCTGCACTGGATTCTTCTCCGTTGAAGACGGCTTCAAAAAAACCGATGCTCCGGGCCCTTTCGGCCACAGGCGGCGTGCCGCCGAAGGTGAACCGGACGCCCTGGGCGTGCAGGGCATCGGCTGCTTCGGCGAATTCGCCCAGGAGCCGTTCCCCGGTTTCGGGAGTCAGGCGATAAGAAATGCCCACCAGGTCGGCCTTCTCACGTTTTGCAGCAGCAATCAGGTCTTCCGGGGAGACAGCGGGCCCCAAAAAAACGGTGCGCCACCCGGCCTGTTCGGCCAGACGCAAGAAGTTGATCACCCCTGCCACATGGACACATTCGCCAATTGCCCCGGCGACCACGGTTTTCATAAGCTCCTCCCGCGATTGGTTGTGTTATCGCTCTGTATCAAACCGGATGACTCGCGCATCCGGCAGGGATTCATGCCCCCAAGCGGAAAAAATCCCATAATAATATTTTAGGCGATTTTTGCTGATCCAAGGTTAAGTGCGGGTTATTAATGTCGGCGGAAGGACAGCCCGGTTCAGGAGTCAAAACGCAGCAGAGTCAGGACGTCCTCCAGGCAGGCCTGGAAGATCTCCTCCATCACCCTGGGCGGGGCTTCATAGGCCCCGCCGAAGGACCCGTCCCGGTATGTCTCCCGGGTGGCCTGGCTGTTCAGGACCTCGGCTGGCGGGACATTGGGTGGATCCTTTTGTTCTTCTGGCAGGGCTGTGACCTTGGTGAAGTCAAAGGCTTCCAGCCAGTTGGCGTGCTCCGGTTCCAGAGCGTACTTTTTAGCGATGTTGCTGACAGTTTTCGTCATCCACCAGGCATACCAGCGAATTTTAAGGTCTTTGTGGGCATTGGTCAGCTCCACAAGATGGGTTTTGACGGGGGTGTTGCCGCCATGGCCGTTGAGGATCAGGATCCGGCGGAACCCATAGCCATACAGGGACCGGATAATGTCGCCTACAATGTGCAGGTATGTCTGCAATTGCAAGCTGATGGTGCCGGGATACTCGAGAAAATAGGGGGAACAGCCGAAATTAAGGGACGGCGCCACCACCACACCGCTTTGCTGACTGGCGGCTTCTGCCAGGGCCAGGGGGATTTTGACATCCGTCAGCAGGCTCAGGTGGCCGTGCTGTTCACAGGCCCCCAGGACCAGAAGAATCCGGTCATCTTTCTTGAGATATGCTTCGATCTGCATCCAGTTGTGATCCTGGAATTTCATGGGCGCCTCCTCCTGGCGGTTTGATTCTGGTGGACAAACAATTATAGCACCACCGGGTGGATTTTCCCGGGCGGGGGTTCGGATCAGGGCAATTGCATATGGACTTATCGAAGGCTAAAATCTATAAAAGAGGAATAATAAGAAGAAATCCACCCGAGGGTGGGGCGAACTTCTTTCGTTATCGCCTTGAATAAACGTGTTGTTTGTCCAATTATTGACGTCATCCTCGTTCCTTCCCCTGAAATCAGGGCGCGCATGCATGCGTCAGAAGCCTGCAAACGAAGCGAGCGCAGGCCTCCTGGCCCTTTGCACTGCGCTGATGGGGCAGCACGGGCCTCTTGGCCCTTTGCACTGCGCTGATGGGGCCTGATGCCCCTCAGCTTGTGATGCCCCTCAGCTTGTGATGGCGCTCAGCTTGAGGCAGGATGGGGTTTTCATGGAAGGGAAGATAAGTTTTTGGAAAATCCACAACCACAATCGAATTTTGCGATTGCAAACAAATCAAATGCAATTAACCTGTGGTTCGGATGGGCTCCGTTGCGAGGTTCTGAAAAGAAAAAATCCCCGTCTGTTCAACAAACGGGGATTGGGCCATCAGGGGGCTCGGGAAGGTCAGATGACGATGTTCACCAGCCGTCCGGGGACATAGATGATCTTTTTAGGTTGTTTACCTTCGATGAAGTTCTGGACGGTTTCGCTTTCCAGGGCCAGGGTTTTGGCTTTTTCTTCAGTGATATCCACCGGGACCGTCAGCCGATCCCGCAGTTTGCCATTCACCTGGACGATGAGGGTGATCTCCTCCTCCCGGGTCGCGGCCTGATCCACTTCCGGCCAGTTCTGATTGTGGATGGAATAGTTATGGCCGGTTTTCTCCCAGATTTCTTCTGCGATGTGGGGGCAAACAGGCGCCATCATCCGCAGATAGATGCTTTGCGCTTCCTGCCAGGCCTGGGTGCCGAAAGCGCCCTGTTCCTTGGCGGTGGTCATCTCGTTCAGCAGTTCCATCAGCCCGGAGACAATGGTGTTGAAGTTGAAGTTTTCGAAATCCCGGGTGACAGCTTCCAGGGTCTGGTGGACCTTGCGGCGCAGATCGCGCAGGACATCTTTCCCGGCGGTCTCGGGGCTTTCGGTCGGCTCCAGGAAAGTGAACCACACCCGGCGAAGCCAGCGGGCGCTGCCTTCAATCCCGCTGCTGTTCCAGGGAGCGCCCAGCTCCCATCGGGCAAAGAACATCAGGTAGGCCCGGATGGTGTCCGCGCCGTAGGCTGCCACCAGGTCGTCCGGGGAGATCACATTGCCGCGGCTTTTGGACATTTTTTCATTGTCCTCGCCCAGGACCATGCCCTGATTGCGGAGCTGCAGCATGGGCTCTTTGCCTTTGGTAATGCCCAGATCCCGACAAGCCTTATGGAAGAAGCGGGTATAGATCAGGTGCATGGTGGCGTGCTCAATGCCGCCGGTGTAGGTATCCACCGGCATCCAGTAATCGTATTCCCGGGGGTCAAAGGGATATTCATGGTATCCGGGGCTCAGATAGCGCAGGTGATACCAGCTTGAGCACATGAAGGTGTCCATGGTGTCGGTTTCTCGCTCCGCCTTCGCGCCGCAGACGGGGCAGGTGGTGAAGCGCCAGTCGGGATGCAGCTTGAGGGGGCTCTCCCCGGTGGGCCGCCATTCTACATCATCGGGCAGTTCCACGGGCAGGTCTTCATCCGGCACGGGCACCGTCCCGCATTCAGGGCAGTAGATGATGGGGATCGGCGCGCCCCAATAGCGCTGCCGTGAGATCAGCCAGTCCCGCAGGCGGTAGTTCACCGCTCGCTTTCCAACGCCCTTTTCTTCCAGATAGGCGATGGTCTGATCAAAGGCCGTTTCCCCTGGGGTGCCGGTCAGGGAGCCGGAATTGACCATTTCGCCTGCAGCCGGGACGGCTTCCTCCATGTTTTCCGGCTCGATCGGTTCGATTTCCGCCGGTTGGATGACGACCCGGATGGGCAGATTGTATTTACGGGCAAATTCAAAGTCGCGCTGATCGTGGGCGGGAACGGCCATGATGGCGCCTGTGCCGTAGGTCATCAGGACATAATCTGCAATCCAGATTGGGATTTTTTCCTCATTGACAGGATTGATGGCATACGCGCCGGTGAAGACGCCCGTTTTCTCCCGGTCAGCGGCTTCGCGCTGGATGTCGCCCATGCGTTTGGCCTGGTCTTGATAGTCCGCAACAACGTCGGCCTGATCCGGCGTGACGAGGGCATCCACCAGAGGATGTTCGGGAGCCAGAACCATGAAAGTGGCGCCCCACAGGGTGTCCGGCCGCGTGGTGAAGACTTCCAGCTCGTGACCGGTTTCGGTTCTGAAGATCACCGACGCGCCTTCGGAGCGGTTGATCCAGTTGGTTTGCAGCACCCGGACCTGATCCGGCCAGTCCATGCCTGAGAAATCCAGCAGCTCTTCGGCGTAATGGGTGGTTCGGAAGAACCACTGTTTCAGGTTTTTCTTGACAACCGGGGTGCCGCATCGTTCGCAGTGCCGGTCTTCGCCCTGGACCTGTTCCCTGGCCAGGGTGGTGTTGCATTGGGGGCAAAAATCCACAGGCGCTTCTTTTTGGTAAGCTAGATCGTTCTTGAAGAACTGATTGAAGAACCACTGGGTCCAGCGGTAGTAGCTGGGTTCGGCGGAGATCGCCTCCCGGCGCCAGTCGAACATGGCGCCCATGGATTTGAGCTGCTGGCGCATCTTTTCGATGTTGCTGAAGGTCCACTTCTTGGGATGAATCCCGCGCTGGATGGCCGCATTTTCAGCCGGCAGGCCAAAGGCGTCGAATCCCATCGGGAAGAGCACGTTGTATCCCTGGAGCCGTTTATACCGGGCGCGGGCATCTGAGGGCGTCATGGCATACCAGTGGCCGATGTGTAGATCGCCGGAGGGATAGGGCAGCATCGTCAGGGCATAGAATTTTTCTTTGTCCGGGTCAATATCAGCATGGTAGAGACCGTCATTTGCCCAGCGTTTTTGCCATTTGGGCTCGATCTCTTCGGGTTTATACAGGGGTATACTGGTGGGGTCGGGCATCTCTTTCTCCATTGATTATTTGATTGCGTAACAATTCTTTTATCCAGACTGCGGGGGCAGCGGGTTTCTGTGCTGCCCCGAGAGGTTATGGATGGGTCGGGTGGTGGACGACAGAGGGTATTTTACCGTAAATGGTTCTTGTTTACCTGCCTCCTGAAGAGCAGGGGCTCTGTCGCAACGCTGGGGCTGAAATAAGTCCGGCGGGGCAATCCGGCCTGACGCCGGGAGGGCGCGGTGGCGTTCCTCCTGGCATGCCGGAACAGCCCCGCTGTCCCTGCACCTTTCTTCCGGAATGGGCGCTTGGGGTCATTGTTCCCTGGCTGCTTTCCAGACTTCCTATTAATGCACTATCTCGGTATTGCATCTGTCGTGACGATACCTTTCACTGGCCAATTGCCGGTATTAACAAAAAAATGCCGTCCGGACAGGGACGGCGTGAGTGACCGCGGTACCACCCTGCTTCCTGGCATCAGGCCAGACAGCTTGGGCCGCGCTAACGGGCGGTGGGCGTCGCCGGCTGAGGGATATTCCTTTGACCGGCGCCATCTATCCCGGGGGGATGGGTCAGGCGAGTTCGATCTTGTGGCGTTCCGCACCGCCGGCCGGGCTTTCACCGGGTGTTCCCGACTCGCTGGCGGATGATCTACTACTCCTGCCATGATGTTTCTGAAGCATTATGACATTTGAACCGATTGTAACACCTTTTTCAGGGCGGTACAATGCCTGGCTGACACGAAAGAGACGCTGAAATAGCGTCTCTTGTTGGATGGACCCAGAGGGATTCGAACCCTCGACCTCCTCAATGCCATTGAGGCGCGCTCCCAACTGCGCTATGGGCCCTTCTTTTTCAGCACCCCGTGCCCTGGTGTCATGTCACTGGGGCACTTCAGTGGACCTGGAGGGATTTGAACCCTCGACCTCCTCAGTGCGATTGAGGCGCGCTCCCACTGCGCTACAGGCCCTTTTATCAGGGTGAGACGATTTTACCTGAGGGGGGGATAACTGTCAAGGTGCCTTTCGTCACTCACCGGGGTTCAGAATCCAGTTTGTCCGGATTGATGAGGATGGGATGGACGGCTGTGGTTTCAAAGCGGCAGTCACCCGGCAGCCCTATTTCACGGGTCTGAATTTGCTCCCCTTCCGGTGTGATGATGGGCTCCTGCAGATCGTAAAAAATGTTCAGGGCCGGGTTGTAGCGCAGCCAGAGGACCTTTTCATCCTGCAGGGCGGCTGAAAAATAGGCGTTCCACGGATAGATCCATTGGTCGTCTTCCCGGACCAGATGTTCTTCCCATCCCGGGTTCAGGGTGAGAACGGTGGGGGCTTGTTCCCATGTATCCGGAAAGTGGTAGAGGTAATTGAGGATGTAGGGGTCAGCCCAGGAGAAGGATTGGATGTAGGTTGTTTTTGGCAGGGTGTCCTTCTCAACGATCACCACCGTGCCGTCTTCAAATTGGGGGCATTGCTGGACGATGTGGGTCCAAAACCATTGTTGGTTAAAAAAGCTGCGGACCATATCGCGCTGGATCACATGATGATATCCACTGAAGGCTGCAATGAGGAGGATTGCACCGGCGGTCAGGATGTGCTTTTGGATGGGTTTCTTATATTGAAGATAGAGGAATGTGAACAGACTGGTCAGAACCAGTGAGAAACCCAGGCCGGCGGGCAGGTGGATTGATGTCAGCCGCCCGGCCAGTTTGATTGGGGGAAAGTGGGTAAAGGGCAGCAGGTATCCCAGGCCCAGGCAGAGTATTCCGGCGATGCCGATGCGCAGGAGACGTCGGGCGTGCGGCCTGGACGATGGGCTGCCTGAAACGGCTTCTTCCGGTTGGGGGCCTTTTTGCCCTGCAAAGCTGAAACCCAGGAGGAGAACCAGCAGACTGACGCCGAAGACCGGGGAACTTCCCTCAGCGGCGTTGAGGAAGGTGTTGATCCCGAAAAACACGCTGCGGAAGCTTGTGAATGCGCCAATAAATGCCGACTGGATCATGATCCATGGAAGCTCCAGGAGTGAGCTTGAAAGCTGTCCCATGCGCTCGTCTTGCAAGAGACTGCGCGCCCCCATATAGGCTGCCAGAATGGCTGTGAGGATCAGGGCGTGTACCAGGGTTTTTTTGACCCATTCCCGGTTGAGTTTTCCCTGGTGGGTCAGAAGGGGCAGGGCATAGAGGAGGGTGAAAGGGGTTTCGTAGGTCAGCAGGATCAGGAAAGCGGCCAGATAGCTCAAGACATTTTTTCCTTTAAGTATGAGCCAAATGGCAAGGAGCAGAAACAGGAGACTGATCTGCAGGCTGAGATTGTGCATCAAAAAGGAGCGGGTGGTCAGGGCCGGGAAAAACGCAAACAGCGCCGCGCCCAGAAAGGCGGACAGAACATTGTTGAACAGACGCCTGAATATGCAGAAAGCCAGACCAGCGTTCGCTGTCAGGATGAGGAAGGAGAGCAAGTATAGGGAAAAGACTCCCAACCCCAGATTGTGAAACACAAACACGATGCTTTTGGGGATGCCAAACCCCAAAGGTCGGCCCTGGGGCCAGTGTGTGAGAATGTATTCGAGAATGCTGAAGAAGGTTTTTGGGGTGTATGTCAGGGTTTCTGCAACATAATCGTAATCGTCTTCGTACAGCCCCAGATATTGAACCTGGCTGAACTGGCTGCTGAAGATGAGCAGCCCCAGCAGGGTGACCAGGACCGCACTGCGGACCCAGGGATAGTTTGATTGGATTCGATCAATCAGCGCTTTGAGGGAAAATGTGTTTGCCATGTCAGCTATCCATCCGGATCAATTGTCGAGGTGCAGGGAAAGGATTTCCAGTATGGCCTTGGCAATGACTTCATTGGCCCGGGGGTTTACATGGTCCCAGTCCAAATAATACTCTTCACCTGCCGGCCGCGTGGAGGGATCCAGCACCTGTGTGAGGGAATAGTCCGCATGTCCTTCGACATCAAAGGTCAGCATATTCTCCTCAAAGCCTTGATAGACCAATATGATGCCCTTTTCAAGCCCAACCGGGCTTGCCGCCGGAAACTTAATGATCATTTCCTCATATTCTGTCTTGTTGGTCTGGTAAAAGAGCGCGGGTTGGAGGATATGGATGAAATCGGCCCCATGTGTATCGCAATAGGCGCTGACCTGCAATATGAGCTCCCTTTTGCCTGCGATGATGCCTTCTTTTAACTCAGCGACCTTGTCAGAATCCCGATAATGGGCGGGTGGAAAATTATGCGCTGCGAGGACATGGAAGACAAATCGGGATTTGTCATCCCAATTTCTGAGAAATGCGTTGTAGTTTTCTTTCAGTTGAGCCATTCGGGGGGAAAGTTCCGGCGGCGGTTCCGGGCAGAAGCCGTTCTTGATCTGCCAATCTGAGCAATAGTCATACAGCCCATAGGCGTCGTTGACTCCATCGTAGAAGATGACGAGATCTCCGGGCAGAAGGTCAATCGTTTTTAACAAATGGAACTGCTCGGTTGAATTCATGGCGATGACGCCCATATTGACCACCCGGTAGGTATCTCCATATACTTCTCGCAGGTCCGCCTGGAGGTAAGATGGAATGGTGTGTTCGTTGGGCAGTTGAAGGCCAAAAATGGTGGATCCGCCAAAAACATATATCGTGTTTTGGAAATTTTCCGGTTGTTCCGGTGTGACCCTGATATTGTTTTCAATGGTGAAATACTCTCCCGGGTAATCCGGATGGAATTTGAAGGTCCTATCTTCGCTCCATTTGGTGTTGCTGGTTATTCCCCGTTCGATGTAATACACGGGATCTTCCATAAAGGGGTATCCCTGCAATGGAAGGGCTTCCGCGCTGTACAGGTCTCCTAAATTTTTGGGGAAGCCATTGATCCTGTCATAGAGTCTGGCGCCCCCTTCCAGCAGCCCTAACAGGATCAGGACCGCGAGGACAGAGATCAAGATCCGCGTAATCCAGGACACTGCGCGGCGGGATATTCTTTTGGGGGTTGGTTTTTTCGCCGTCGCGTTGGTTTCCTGCGGCTCCGGGGCAACGGGTGGTTTCTCAGGGGATGGGGCGGTCGGGGAGGGGCTTTCCATGGCAGGCGGAGAAGTAGTTTCCACTTCCTGTGAGGAATTGTTTTCGGAAAACCATCCTTTCTTTTGAAAGAAAGGGGAAATTCTGGCGGCCAGGGCTTTCCCCCCCTGAATACCGAGATAGAGCAGGAGGACAGAAAACCACAGCAGGAGGACCTGGACAAATTGATTTCCGGTCCGGTTGATCCATGCCAGGATGACGCGGCTCAGTCCATAGGCGACCAGCCCGACGACCAGCAGAGCGGCAGTGGCAAGGGTTAATTTGATCAGGGAGAGGGCCTGTGTCTGGGGACCAGATGTTTGTTTTTCTTCCGACGAGGTCTTCTTTTCTGGGGCTTCAAAGGGCATCATGTTCTTTTCCATACATAGTCTTGTACATTCCGTGGGTCAGGGAACCGGATCTTTTTTTGATGAATGGGGCTGAGGCTGGACAACAATTTCGGGTCATCTTCCTTTATTTTGTCATTTCATCCGCTGTATTGCGCCACAGGCGTCCACCGCCGCCGGCCTGATAATTTTTCAGGGCCAGCCGGGCTTCCGACACCCCCGACCACAGGCCGCTGAGCTGGGAGGCATAGCGCAGGACAGCTCGCTGCCAGGCCTCCACGGCCTCCCGGCTGAGAGGATGGGGGATCTTTTTGTAGCTCCCTTGGCGCAGCAGGGGATCGTCGTAGGCGGTGAGGATATAGGGGTAATCGGCATAAAAAAATTCAGCCAGATTACGGCGCCTGACGGCCTGAAAAACAGCCTGGTGGTCAATGTGGCCTCCCAGGCCGAGGGGAGCTGCCACCCCGGCATGGGGCGGAAGCGCCTGGCTGAGGGATGCGGCAATTTCCTCCACCAGGCGGGCTTCCGGTTGGCTGCTGAAAAGCGCTTCATTGGTTGAGACAACCGGTTGGCGGCTCTCCGGTTGACGCCGGTAGATGCCGTCGGGCCAATCAAAGTGGCGATGCGCCGCTTGCAGCACCTCACAGGAAGCCCGGTCTTCCTCTCTGCGCATGGAAATCGCCTCCCGGCCGGATGTACCCCATTGGGCATGGGTGGCCCGGGCGAAGTCCGAAAATGGTTCTTCGGGAGGGAAGCCGCCCATGATGGTCCAGATCTGCACCCTTGCTCCGGCGCGGGCCAACTCCCAGATGAGGCCTCCACAGGAGAGGGCCGCATCATCAAAATGCGGTGAGAGGAAGATCCAATCGGTGTGAGTCATGGCAGTCATTTCCAGTTCATTAGCAATTATTATGCCAGAGACGGCCTTTTGCCACAAGAAAAAAACCGGCTGAGGGACAGCCGGTTTTTGTGCTGGTGAAAATGGGGAGGCTTATTCTTCTTTTTTCTCTTCATCTTCGCGGCGTTTGGCTTCGATGATCTCTGATGCCAGGTGCTGCGGCACCATTTCATAGTGATCAAATTCCATGGTGAAGTAGCCGCGACCGCCGGTCATTGAGCGCAGAATGGTCGTGTAGCGCAGCATCTCCGCCAGGGGCACCATAGCAGAAACCGTTGAGCGCCCTTTTTCGGTGTTCATACCCTGAACGCGGGCCCGGCGGGAGTTCATGTCGCCCAGGACGTCGCCCATGTTGCTCTCGGGGACCATCACATGGACCTTCATAATCGGCTCATAGAGCACGGGGCCGGCGCCTTTGAAGGCCTGCTTGAAGGCCTCTCGTCCGGCGATTTCAAAGGCAATCGGTTTGGAGTCAACCGGGTGTTCTTTGCCGTCATAGACGGAGACCTGGACATTGTGCACCGGATATCCGGCGATCACGCCTTCCTTCATCACATTGCGGATGCCTTTTTCAATGGGGGGCATGAAGTTGTTTGAAATCGCGCCGCCGAAGACATCATTGACAAATTCAAAATCCTCATCCGGCAGGGGAGAAACCTTCAGATGGACTTCACCAAACTGTCCGGCGCCGCCGGTTTGTTTCTTGTGGCGGTACATGGCGGCGTTCTCCCGCGTGATCCGTTCTTCATAGGGCACCTTGGGTTCCTGGATATCCAGGCCGAGCTGGAATTTACCTTCTGCACGGCGAATGGCAACATCAATATGCTGATCGCCCATTCCCTGCAGGATGGTTTGCTTGGTGGCGGGCTCGTTGTGCCAGGTCAGGGTCATGTCCTCTTCGCACAAGCGGGAGAGGGTGCTGCTCAGTTTGGCCGAATCGGACTGGGTTTTGGGGAACAACGCCACGCGGTAAAGGGCATTGGGGTAGTCGGCCTCCGGCAGATTGAGGGGGGAGTCCTTTTCACAGAGGGTGTCGCCGGTGGTGGTGACGCTCAATTTGGCCACCAGGCCGATGTCGCCGGAGTGCAGGACTTCCACCGGGTGGCCTTCTTTGCCGAAGGGAACCTGCATGCCAGCCAGGCGTTCCTCTTCTTGTTTGTCGCTGTTCCAGACCCGGGTGTTCTCGATCATTTTCCCGGAATAGATCCGGAAGAAGGTTTGCTTGCCCACAAAGGGGTCGGCCGTGGTTTTCCAGACATAGGCTGCCAGGGGGCCGTCATCCTTGGGATCCAGGGTGACCTCTTCGCCCTCTTCATTGACGGCTGTGGCAGTGGGCACCTGTTTGGGGGAGGGCATCAGATTGGTCAGGACATCGAGGAGCGGCGCAAGGCCGATCTTGTTGGCGCCCGCGGCGACCATCACGGGGATGAAATTGCCTTCCCAGATGGTGCTGCGCAGGCCCCGGACGATTTCCTTATCCGTCAGGTCCCCATTTTCGAAGTATTTTTCAAGGAGCGCATCTTCGCCCTCAGCGGCGGCCTCAACCAGGGCCAGATGGGCAGCTTCGGCTTCTTCCTGATAGTCCGCAGGGATGTCCACGCCTTGTTTGCCCTCCGCCTCATAGGCCTTCATGGAGAGCAGATCAATCACGCCTTTAAAGTCCGCTTTTTCACCCCAGGGGAGCTGCAAGGGGATCAGCCGCGTTTCTGTGTGGTCCTGAACCGATTGAAGGGCCTTCTGGAAGTTGGCATTGTCGCGTTCCATTTTGTTGATCAGGATCATCTTGGGCAGATTGAACTGATCGGCATATTGCATGGCCATTTCTGTACCGACTTCAAGGCCGGCCACAGAATCCACCAGGATCAGGGCGCCATCGGCCACGCGCATGGCGGAGATGACCTCTCCGATGAAATCGGTATAGCCGGGGGTGTCAAAGAAGTTCAGCTTGGTGTTCTTGTGCTCAATGGGCACAACGGATGTGAACAGTGAAATGCCGCGGCGAATTTCCTCCTCATCGTGGTCGGAGATGGTTGTGCCATCTTCAACCTGGCCCATACGGGTGGTCAGGCCGGTAAAATTGGCCAGGGCTTCAACCAGCATGGTTTTACCGGCGCTGCTGTGCGAGGCCAGGACAATATTTCGAATGGATTCGGTTTTATATTCTTTCATGAAAGGGACCTTCCTTGCTCCTTAAAAATATAAGCATTTGATAAAGACGTGCAACCGTCAATTTTAAGACAATCGAAGCGAAAAGTCAAAGCAGTATCCCGGTTCGCTTCATATAATGGATTTGATTTTCGGAGCCCTGACGCGGTGGTGCAGGGAATGTGAGTTATCAATTGGTTGAAGGCGTCTGAAATATCCGGTTTGGGATACTTATCGTCCTGTATTATATCAGGGTTCTGGTGTGTGGATGGGCATTCTGGAGGCGCTGAACCCCCTGCGGAGTTGCAGCCTCTACCGCGGGGCAGGCTGGCAGTAAATGGGTGGAAATCTAACCCAAAACCCCTTCCGCCCCCTGAGAAAAGGAAAACAGGGTGCGCGGAAGAAATCCGCGCACCCTGCCTGCTGGCTGGCAGCGGTGGAAGGATGTTCAGGTGACGTGCAGTTCGTTGACCTTGCGAAAATGGTAGCCGTAGATGCTGAAGGTGATGGCCAGGGGAAACTTATCCGGATAGTGGAATAGCGTCCAGAAAAAGAGGCGCCAGTAGTGCCAGCGTTCTTCGCTTTTGATCCCGATTTCGAAGATGGAGGTCAGGAAGGCGGCGATTTCCTCCCATTGGAGGGTCACGGGCGTATGCACGGGCTTGTAGTCCTTGAGAAATGTGCGCACCCGTTCGTAGAAACCCTTGGCGGAGTAAATTGTATCTAGGATTTTTCGGTACCCTTCTTTGAGCATCTTCAGATCCATCTTTGGGACGATATTGGTTTCTCCATCCACATTGTCTCCGGAATAGTTTTGCCGGATGCGTCCTTCCCGCAGCATGCGCTGGTAGAGCTGGGTGCCGATGGGCGCCTGGAGCAGGCCGACCATGGCGGTGACAATACCGCTTTGCTGGATAAATTCGATCATGCGCTCGAAGATGGTCTCGTCGTCGCTGTCGAAACCCACGATGAACCCGCCCATCACCTGCAGGCCCATCTGCTGAAGCTTTTTGACGGAGCTGACCAGGTCCCGGTTGCGGTTCTGACTCTTGGAGCATTCGGCCAGAGCCAGATCATCCGGGGTCTCGATGCCCACAAAGACCTGGGTGAACCCAGCCTGGACCATCATTTCGATCAGTTCGTCGTCATCGGAAAGGTTGACGGAGGCTTCGGTGACGAAGCGGCACCCTTTCTTGCCTTTGCGCCATGCGATCAGGGCCGGGAGGACCTCGCGTTTGAGGATGCCTTTGTTTCCAATGAAGTTGTCGTCCACGATGAAAATGCTGCGGCGCCATCCGAGATTGTAGATCTTGTCCAGTTCGGCGATAAGCTGCTGGGTGGTCTTGAGGCGCATGCGATGCCCCAGGAGGGCGGTCACGTTGCAGAAATCGCAGTTGAAGGGACAACCCCGGGAGAATTGCAGAGAGAGGGAGTCGTATTTGCGCAGATCAATCAGCTCCCAGAGGGGCACGGGAGTCTTGGTGATATCGGCAAATTCATCGGTTTTATACATTCGGCGGGGTTTCCCGCGCCCCAGGTCGGAGAGGAACAAGGGCAGGGTGATCTCGGCCTCATTCAGAATGAGGTGATCCACCTCGGGGAAGGCTTCCGGTTCTGCGGTGAAGAGGGGTCCGCCGGCTACGATCATCTTCTCCCTCTCGCACGCTTGCTGGATGACCTCTATTGCTGATTTGCGCTGGACTGTCATGGCGCTGATCAGGACCATATCGGCCCATTGCAGATCTTTTGCGGTCAGTTTCTTCACATTCATATCCACGAGGCGCTTTTCCCAGGTGCAGGGCAGCATGGCGGCCACCGTCAGGAGGCCCAGGGGCGGGGAGGAGGATTTTTTCCGCACGAATTTGAGGGCATGTTTAAAGCTCCAAAACGTGTCGGGGAATTCGGGGTAGACCAGCAGGATGTTCATTTTTTCACCTTTTTTCGTTAATTATCTTCCGATTCGGGTACATCCCCGTTGTCATCCCCTTCCGATTCGGAATTCTGTGATTTTTTCTCTTTTTTTGTGTCCTTGGTTCGTTTTTTTCGTCTATCTTTTTCTTTGTCCGGGTCCTGTGGGTCTTGTTTTTCGTTCAGGCCCATCAGGGATTGCCGGTCCAGAAGGTTGATCTTCTGGAACATGGCTGCGATTTCTTCCGTGGCATAGGGCAGGTCGTTGTCCAGCCACCAATAGATGGTGGCGAGAAGGGAGCCGGCAAAGTGGTTGGCGATGAAGTCCACCGGAACAGCGGGTTCCGCACCGCGTTCCTCCAGATCGTTATGGATGCACTGTTTGATGTTTTCAGCGATGCTGCGATGCAGTTGGCGGGAGGCGGTGATGCCTCCGCTGCCAATGATCATGATCCGGTAGAGATCGTAGTTCTCCGCTGCAAAGTCAAAGAGTTTAATGATGGGTTTGCTTTCCGTCAACCGCCACTGATTTTCTGAGAGCTGGGGGACCTGGTCCAGAAAATCCTCCATGAACTGGTCCATCACATCCAGGAGGAGTTCGTCTTTGTCCTTGAAATGGAGATAGAAGGTGGCCCGTCCGAGATTGGCTTTGTCGGTGATATCCTGGATGGAGATTTCGTCGTAGCCTTCTTCCAGGATCAATTCCATCAACGATTCCCGCAGCAATTTGCGCGTCCGCTGCACGCGCCGATCCAACCGTCTTGCCATACAACCTCCTCGTTTTTCTATTCAGAAAAAATTAATCTGTATAATAATAGACAGATGTACAATAATAGTTATGAGGTTATTATAATACAATCTGTCTGCTTGTCAATAGAATGTCCAGTAATAGATAAAAATTAATAATGTGTTAAATAATTGGGCATACCCCCCTTTCTATTATTAAACCCCGCGGTTCAGATTCGTTGTGACGGTGTGGGTTGGGAAAGAAACCGCGTATAATATCATTGGTTGATTCTTATGCGGCAGGAGAGGATGTGGGTAAGGATGGTCTCCCGATCTATGGAAAATATGCTGGAAGACTTGTCAATTGCGACTAAGATCTTGGGGCTGAACGTCAGCGGATCAAAATTGCTGGCTGTGTATGGGGACATGAACGGGCTGGTCTATGAGAAGCTTCAGGGCCAACTGCCCCTGACAGGGGACTTTTTGGAGGATATTGAGGCCGTTTTCACCCAGGCAGACAAGCTGATGAAACTCTGCCGCGCCCAGGGCCTTCCCAGCCCGGAGGTTGTCTCGGTGGCGGTCAGCGGCCCGGTGGATTTACTAAAAGGGATGGCGCTCTCGCCCCCGGATCTGCCTGGATGGGACAATGCTCCCCTCAAGGGACGGTTGGGCGTCCGCTACAATCTGCCGGTTTTTGTGGAGCATCGCAGCAATGCCGGCGCCCTGGCTGAGTTATTTTTTGGCGCGGGGACGGGTTCCGAGCACCTGGTCTTTCTGGATTTGGAACCTGTGGCAGCGGCCGGTCTGGTCCTCAATGGACGGATTTATCATGGGGCGCACCACGCCGCTGGAGAAATCGGTAAAATGCCCCTTGGTCCGGAGGGGCCGTCGGGTCTGAGCACCTCCGGTTCCCTGACGGGATTTGCCAGCGGCCCGGGACTGGCTGAACTGGCCCATCTGCGCTTTCCGGAGCGCTGGTCCAGCCTCCCGAATCCCTATGATCTGATCCGGCGGGCGAATCAGGGGGAGGCCGAAGCCCTGGCGGTCGTGGGGGAATCTGCTCAATATCTGGCCCGGGGGCTTTTGTGGATGATGTATACCCTGGACCCGGAGCTGGTGATCTTCGGGCATCCCGGAGATCTTCTGGGGGAAACTCTTCTGACCCCTCTGCGAGAGGCAGTGCTCCGGCTGGGGGGTGGGAACGCGCAGCAACTGCCCCGGTTGGCGGTTTCCGGGCTGGGGGCCAAATTGGATGCTGTGGCCGCCATCTCAGCGGCGGTGGCTGCTTTTCGCACTCAACGTGCCGTGTAGGGGAATGCCCTGACAAGCGTTTGCGCATGCGGCGGGCAACCCGCGCCTCAGCGAAGCAGCAGGTGGCCCGGATCCCAACCTGCCCACCCGGGCCACTGCCGCCCCGCATGACACCGGCGGCGCGATGGATGGCGGAGAGCCCTCCTGGCTCTGAAACTGCAGCGGACGGAAGCGATTTCCTGGGTGGGCGCCGTGGGCTGGTAGAATAAATTCATCTCCAATTATGTGCTGGAGGGCCAGGGTCCTGGTGGGTCCAGACGGTCTCCGCCAGCGGCGCCATGGAGAATCAGATGCACCGGATCGTTTCCTAGTTAATAAAATACGAGGAGGAATTAGATGGCTTACTCTATAAAAAAGGCTAGCCTAAAGCTTATTGATAACCTACAAAGAAGAGACATAAAATTAAGTGATTGTCAAAATGAAGAGTTAATTAGGACAGGTTTATTGAC
>DAOTUG010000099.1:0-3949 GCA_034437335.1 Anaerolineaceae bacterium | reverse complement strand
TGAGGCGCTGCTGGCGGACGGTTTTTTCACCTGATCAGAACGTTTTGATTCTGCGGTCATGAGAAGCGCTCCTTTCGGACGCGATCATATGGCACTGATGTACTCGTGTGATATGAGGATAAGCGATTGTGGGCGGAGGTTCAAGCCGTTAAAAGCGGCTAAGCGGGGGTGATTTTTGCCGGAAGCGGCAAAGACGAAGGGAAACACAAAGGGCTGCCGGGAGGATGGCGGCCCAAGGCATGTTGGGCTTGCGCAGATGACTGCGTCAGATGGCTGCCAGCGCGGCGAGCGCGGGCCTCCTGGCCCTTTGCACTGCGCTGAAGCGCCTTGAGGGCGCTCAGCTTGTGATGCCCCTCAGCTTGTGAGGGCGCTCAGCCTGCGGGTGGGTGGGGTTTTCCTGGAAAGCGGTGTTGCGATTGGATAATCAGCAACAACGATACAGGGCTGCGCGATTGCTTTCAAGGCGAAGAATTTCTCACATGCGATTGCCCTGAGGCCGTCTGGGATTGCGGCCTCCTGGGCAGACCCGGGGCAGTCTCAGACTACGGATGTTGTTTGGGAAATGGGGCACGCGACCCAGCCAGCGAGCCAACCGGGTCCCGCTAAAAAAGGAAACTGCAGGATGCGCAGAAGAACGCGGCACACCCTGCAGTGTTTGGTTCTGTTTCCATCAATGTGGGATGGATTTCACTCTGTTCCCTGCCTGACAAACGCTCCAGGCGTTGAACAGGATTCAGAACTGTGGGATTGTAGTTTATTTTATACCCAGATTGGTGATATCCCCGCCGCCGTTGATGACCTGGGTGACAGAGGGATTACCATAATAGCTCAGCCCGCCACCGCCGTTGATGGCAACCTCCAGAGTCTCTGTAGCCCATACGGTGGCATTGCCAACGCCATTGAACACCACAATCGTCTCACTGGTCTGCAAACCGGATCCATCGTAATTGCTTGCGCCGTCAAAGATAATCTCCTGAGTGGCAGCGCTGCCGCTGATCTCAATATCACCACTGCCATTGATTTGCATAAGCAGAGAGTCAGCATCCAGATTGTCAATTTGAATAGTGCCGGCCCCATTGATGGTCAGATCAAATGAGCCGGTCTCAAGGGCTTTCATTTCCAGGTCGCCAGCCCCGTTGATTGAAAGGCTGTTCAGATTGATCACAGAAAGCCGATAGATGACGGGTTCAGTGGGAAGCATCTTTTTCTGCCAGTCGGGGTCCTCGTTCCCCAGGATGATATCTCGCCAGCCTGAGTCTTTAAAACCCAGGATCAGAGTATCGCCTTCCACATCAGATCGGAGATGTTCCAGAACATTATCTTCCGCTTCAATCTCCAGCGATTCTTTTTCGCCCTGCGTGATGATCAACTGTCCGAAACCATTCAACTCGATTTCTTCGAAACCGCTGACTTCTCGCATTTCGCTGACCACAATGCCGGAGCCGCGCACAATGTCAATGTCCGTAAAGGGCAGGTTGCATGCGCTGAGGAGCATGGCGGTGATGAGAAGGATTGAAATCGTCAACAGATGTTTATTGTTCATAAAACCAATTCCTTTCAAGCGATAGTGAACTTCATCAATATATACGTATACGGATATAAAAAGTTGCATACAGTCCGCTATCAGGAGGTTAGGAATTTGTGGATGGGGTTTTCCTGGAAAGCGTTGTTGCGATTGGATAATCAGCAACAACGATACAGGGCTGCGCGATTGCATTGAAGGCAAATAATTTTTCAACTGCGATTGCCCGGCCCCTTCCGGTCAATCCAGATGAAGATTCTCGAGTAGAATTGGATTCGGTTATTAATCGCAGCAAATCTCCAAAGCGAGTGAAGCAAATGAGTTTTCGCGCCAACCTGATCAAGAAAATCATCTCCATTGAACTGGGCGATTGGGCCGAAGGCAGCCTGGAAGAGCAGCGCGCCCGGCAGGAAAAAGCAGCCCGGCTGGTGCCCCTGCCCAGGGAGATAGCCTGCCGCCCGGCGGCGGTGTCCGGGATACCCGCCGTCTGGATCGAACCGCCCCAGCCGGGCGATATTGTGATCCTGTATTTGCATGGCGGGGCCTATGCGCTGGGCTCCTTTACGATCTATCGGGAGATGCTTTCCCGTCTGGCGTCGGCCGCGCAAAGCCGGTGTCTGGCGATCAATTACCGCCTGGCGCCCGAACACCCCTTCCCCGCTGCGCTTGAAGACGCCGTCACGGCCTATCACTGGCTGCTGGACCAGGGCGCCGCGCCCGAAAATATCCTCATCGCCGGGGATTCGGCCGGGGGCGGGCTGACCCTGGCCGCATTAATACGCCTGCGGGAGGCCGGGGCGCCCCTCCCTGCCGGGGGAATTTGCCTTTCCCCCTGGACAGATCTGGCCCTCAAGGGCGATTCAGTCCAGCAGAAGGCGGATCTGGATCCGATTTTGTCCCCGGACAGCCTGAAAAAATATGCCGGAATGTATGCGGATGGCCGCCCACTGACCGAGCCGCTGATCTCGCCCCTCTATGCGGACCTGCGCGGGCTGCCGCCCCTGCTGATCCAGGTCGGCACCGACGAAATCCTCTTGAACGATGCCACCCGCGTGGCGGAGAAGGCCCGGGCGTCGGGGGTGGATGTGACCCTGAGCCGTTGGGATGAAATGTTTCATGTGTTTCACCTGATTCCCTTTTTGCCGGAAAGCCAACAGGCGCTGGACCAGATATCCGCTTTTGCGTCGGAGGCCGTTAACGGAGGCGGTCACAAAAACCCGGCATGAGACCAAAAAAAGGTGCTGAAAAGATGATGGATAAATTATTTCCCCGGTCGGTCACCCATGAATATACCGGACCAAAAGCGGTGAAATGGATGTTCATTTTAATCACCGCGGCCACCCTCGGCCGCTCGCTGGCCCATATTTTTCTGGGGGATGGCGGGGCGCAAACGATCGCCACCATTCCCCTGGATGCATTTTCGGCCCGCGCGGCCGCGGCCATCACTGGCATGTTTGCCCAGTGGGGACTGACCCAGTTGATGTTTGGCCTGGTCTATCTGATCGTCCTTTGGCGGTACCAGTCCCTGATCCCGTTGATGTGGCTTTTTATCTTCTTCGAATATTCCGGGCGGCTTCTCCTGAGTTTTTACAAGCCCATTGAAACGGCAGGACAGGCACCCGGCGGGATTGGAAATACGATCATCCCGGCGCTGGCTGTGATCATGCTGCTGCTTTCATTTAATGAGTCAAAAAAGGCGGGCAAGAATTGATCCTCGTTTGTTGATATCCGGCCCATCATGGTCTGAAAATGATGCCGCCCTTTCAGGCGGCATCCCGGGCGGTTGAATTTACCCCGCCCGATGATGATGCAGCCGTCCTCGTCTATGAAAAGGATGGCGTGGCGGTCACATCATTTAGAGGAAATCACGCTCCCATTGAACCCGCCGTGGGCTATCGGATTGCGTTCGGAGGAAAAGCGATTGTGCTCTCCGGGGATACGGTCCGGACCGGAGCGCTCCTTGCGCACAGCCGGCAGGCCAACCATTTTTTCCGGAATCCGGCGGGCAAACAATATTCCGGCGATATCGTTGTCGGCAGAGATGGGATGCAGATTGTGATTCCGGTTCCGTAAGACACAGCGTGAAATCGCAGAAAAAGCCAACCAGCCTCCCCCTACCTTCCGTCACTCGCAGTCTGCACCTGGCTTGGGGGGTGTTTTCAGCGAAGCGCCGCACCAAGGCTGTATGAGCCCCATAGCGCTGCTGCCCAGAGAATCTGAGACTGCCGCAGTCGCCGGATGGGCTCCTTCCATTTTACTCAATCGCCATCTTGTTAAAGCCGCTCCTCTTTGTTAAGACAGGGCAATCGCAAAGTTAATTTGGCGACACCATTTTCATTGGGAAATCTCAAAAATGCAGCAAATTTCTCTTGTTATCACCCATTTTTTATGTGTCATTCGTTCACTTTCTGACCCCATCCTCGTTCC
>DAOTUG010000098.1:0-20809 GCA_034437335.1 Anaerolineaceae bacterium | reverse complement strand
GTCTCGCTGCTGCCGCCGTTTCCGCCATCCCCGCCTCGTCCGCCATCTCCGCCGTCAACCACGGGATCGCTGCCCACAACGCCATCGCTCCCATCGCCGCCCTTGCCGCCGTCCCCGCCCTGCTCTCCGGTTCCACCATGAAACGTATGGATGGTATTGGCTTCCACTTTGATGTTCAGTGAGTTGATATAGATGGCCATAACGGTGGAGGCAATATTGGCCTCGCCGCCCTCTCCGCCATGCCCCCCGCGCCCGCCTGCGCCCCCGGAAGGGGTCCCGATGGTTGCGCTGGGGTCTCCCGAGCCGCCGTTTCCGCCCTGGCCGCCGCTGCCCCCTGCGCCGCCCCGGCCGCTGTTGGCGCCGTGGATGGTGTGAATTGTGTTGTCTTTGATGCGATCATGAAAGTCGGCCGGGAATGGGCCAAAGGCGAGAATCCCGGTGGCCCCGCTGTCCTCTGTCTCGCTGCTGCCGCCGTTTCCGCCATCCCCGCCTCGTCCGCCATCTCCGCCGTCAACCACGGGATCGCTGCCCACAACGCCATCGCTCCCATCGCCGCCCTTGCCGCCGTCCCCGCCCCGGCACCCATCGGCCTGGTAGAGGTGGGCGATGGTATTTCCGACGATGAACGTGTCTGTGTTATTGGAAAGGTAGATACCGCCCACGGATCCCGGTTCCCCGGCGCGGCCGCCGTTTCCGCCATTGCCCCCGGGATTGCCATCTTCACCGGGAATGGCTTCCAGAGCAGCCTGAGCCCCATCGTTTCCATCCCCACCATCACCGCAGGCTCCGCTATAGAGATGTTCAATGGTGTTGTTCAAAATGGTAGGGAAGGTGTTGCTTGTGCTGAGGATGCCGATGGCATTGCCGCCTTTCCCACCCTCCTGACCATGCCCCCCCGGAAGTCCCGGGCCTAAGGGCGGGCTGCCATCTTCCCCATGCTGACCGGCGCCGCCGGTCAGGTGGTGAATGTGATTGCCAATGATCATGGGTTCGGTGGGATTGCTGATCTTCTCGATCCGGATCCCAAGCACCTCCAGGCCCTTGTCCCCGGCGGTTTGACCATCTGCCCCTTTCAGGTTGGTGATCTCGTTTCCCTGGATGGTGGGGCTGGCGTCTCTGATGTGCACGCCTTGATCTGCATCCCGCAGGATGCTGTCCTGGATCAGGGTCTGGTCATCGCCGGAACGGATTACGATGCCGCCCCAACAACCCGCTGTGCCGTCTCCCTGGAAGGTGACGCCTGTGGCGGTCAACCGGCCGCCGGTCTCCACGATGACCTCGACCCGGTCCGCATCGTAGCCGTCATTCCCGGCGTCGCTGCAGGCAGCTGTTATCACCACCCCCGGATTGATCGTCAGATGGGCTCCGTTCAGGATCACGAGATCCTCTGTGAGGGTCTGGTCGCTGTCCCAGGTGACCGACCCGCTGATATCCATTCCCTGGACAGTTCCCCAGGGAAGGAGAGAGAACACAAACACGCCGAAAATCAACAGTCGGTGCAGGTTTTTCTGAATGTAAACCATAGACAACCTCATCTTTTATATTGGATAATTTATATCCATATTGTATAGTTAAATGCGGCGCATTTCAATATCCGGTAAAGATTTTTAAGCTTTTATTTCAGGGGAGAGGCGATCAGTCCCGGGAAGCGTTCCGGGCCAGGAGGGAGTCAAACTGCCGGTAGAAAGCGCGCAGGATTCGGTGCAACTCCGGCTGGGTTTGGTATTGCTGATAATAGCTTCGGATGTCGGCCAGCAAGTCCGGCGGGAGGCTCAGGGCCAGCATCTCCAGATCGTCCTGGTTGGGAGGCTTGCTGAGGTAATGGGACAGCATGGCGTACCAGCGCTGCACCATGGCCCGGTCCACGCCGAAGGTCAGGGCCTCAGGGGGGATGTGCGAAAAAAACGCCACGATCCGGTCCCAGTGCGTCAGCTCTGAATACAGAAACTTGTCCTGAAGGATTTTCATGGTGTGGAACATGGGGCGGTTGTGGGGGACGAGGTTAAACAGCGGCTCGGCATGGGCCCGGATGAAGCTGTTCCACAGGCCGTCCACCAGGCTGTGGAAGAGCAGGCCGGCCTGAAAGGCGGTTTCCTCCTGAACTTCCCCCAGAGTGATGTTCTTACGGTGGGTACGCTCCCGCTCAATCCCTGCCGGATAGCGGATATCAGGGAAACAGGTCCCAAGAAGGAAGACCGTGTGATCAAGGTGCTGGAAGTGGCGGTCAAAGGCTTTTTCAGCGGCGAGGATGTGGGTGGCGGGCCAGGGCATGCCTCCATTTTACTTCTCGAACCGGGCCGGGGCAAGCGGCAGTCAGGAAGATTTGGGCGGATCTGGTTTTGTGGTACCATCCACAGGGGCCCTGCTCCACAGACTGGTCAGCCGACCAGCCACGTTGCCCAATTCCGTGATACACTGGCTACCGCATGCATATAAAAGTTTTGGAAACCCTCGAATACGATAAGATCATCAATCGCCTGGCGGACTATGCCGGTTTCAGCGCGTCGGAGGAGCTGGCGCGGGAACTGCGCCCGGCCGCTGCCCTGGAGGAAGCCCGGGAGCGGCAGGCGGCCACCCGGGAGGCGCGCCATATCCTCAGCCTGGATGCGGATGTTTCCTTTCAGAAGGCGAAGGATGTGCGCCCTGCGGTGGGGCTGGCCCGCCGGGACGGCGTTCTGGAGCCGGGAGATTTCCTGGCGCTTAAGACCACCCTGATCCTTGCCCGGAATGTGGGCCGGGTCCTGGATAATGTGGCCGAAGCGTGCCCCGTTCTGGCTGCCCTGGGACAGGACCTCCCCCAAGGGTTGGGTCTGGTGGACGGGATCTCCCAGACCGTCTCCGACCGGGGCGAAGTCCTCGATTCCGCTTCGGAGAAACTTTCTGAGATCCGTCGGGAGATGAAGATCACCTATGAGCGGATGATGTCCCGTATGCAGCGCTTCATCAACGATCCCAGCACAGCCCGCATGCTCCAGGAGCCAATCATCACCCAGCGGAGCGGGCGGAATGTGCTGCCCCTGCGGGCGGAATTCAAGGGCCGGATCAAGGCTGTGATCCATGACCAATCCGCCTCCGGGGCGACCCTGTTTATTGAACCCCTGGCGGTAGTGGAATGGAATAATCGCTATCGGGAGCTGGAACTGGCGGAGCGGGACGAAGTCCGGCGCATCCTGGCCGAACTCAGCCGTCGGGTGGCGGAGCAGGGCGATGCCCTGACGACCATGGTGGAGGCCCTGGCCGGGCTGGACCTGGCGTTCATGCGCGCCCGCTATGCTGAGGATCTGGACGCCGCGGAACCCGCGCTGGTCCCCTTCCAGGAAAAAGCGGGGGGCCATCCCGGCAGCACGATTCGTCTGATTAAAGCCCGGCACCCCCTCCTGGATCCGAAAACTGTCGTGCCGATTGATGTGGAGCTGGATGACACGACCTTTGCCCTGGTGATCACCGGGCCCAACACCGGGGGAAAGACCGTCACCCTGAAGACCGTGGGGCTGCTGGTCCTGATGGCCAAGGCCGGACTGCAGATTCCGGCGGAATCCGGATCCACCCTGAGCCATTTTTCGGACGTTTTTGCTGACATTGGCGATGAGCAGTCCATTGAACAATCCTTGTCCACCTTCTCGGGCCATGTCACCAACATTGTGGAGATTCTCTCCCGGGTGGATTCCCGTTCCCTGGTGCTCCTGGATGAGTTGGGGGCCGGAACGGACCCCCAGGAGGGGTCGGCCCTGGCACGGGCGGTGATGAGCCACCTTCTGGATCAGAGCATCAGCTGTCTGATTGCCACCCACTATCCTGAATTGAAAGCCTATGCTCATGCCACGGCGGGGGTTTCCAACGCCAGCGTGGAGTTCAACCTAAAAACTCTCCAGCCGACCTACCATCTGACCATTGGGCTGCCGGGACGCTCCAATGCCCTGGCCATCGCGGAACGGCTGGGGCTGCCTGAATCCATCATCCAGGCGGCCCGGGGGGAGATCAACCCGGCGGACCTGCGAGCAGAAGATCTCCTGGACGAGATTCACCGTCAGCGGGATGCGGCGCGCCAGGCCCGGGCTGCCGCTGACCAGGCCCAGGAGGCGGCGGAGGCCCAGCGGGACGAACTGGCTGAACGCCTGGAGGCCATTGAGGATGAGCGGCTGGATATCCTGGAGGAAGCCCGGCAGGAAGCCGCGGCGGAGCTGGAATCCCTGCGGGAGGAATTGGAAGACCTGCGGCGCAAGCTGGTCCGCGCCCGCCAACCCCTCGAGGCGGTGGACGCCGTTGAAGCGACGGTGGAGGACCTGGAAGAATCCGTGGAGGAGCCAATCACCCGCAAGGCCCCGAAAAAACCGCCCCGAAAGCAGCCCCGGGGACCCCTGCGCCTGGGCGAGAAGGTGCATCTTCGCTCCATTGATCAGGATGGCGTGATCACCGCCATCGGCGAAGAGGAAGCGGAGGTTCAGATTGGCAGGCTGCGCATCCGCGCCCGGCTTTCGGACGTGGTGCGGAAGGGTGCGCCCCCGGAGGAGATGGAGGAAAAACCCTCCCGGGAGAAAACGGGGCGGATCAAGCTGCCCCAGGTGCCCGAGTCGCCAGGTGTCGAGCTGGACCTGCGCGGCCAGCGGGTGGATGAGGGCCTGGATGCCCTGGATCGGTATCTGGAACGGGCCTACATGGCCGGGCTGCCCTTTGTGCGCATTATCCACGGCAAAGGCACTGGGCGTCTCCGCCAGTCCGTTCGACAGGCCCTGGGACAAAATCCCCATGTCAAACGCTTTGAAGGCGGGGGCCGTACGGAGGGGGGCGAAGGCGTCACTGTGGCGCATTTGAAAACCGGGTAACCAGGGAAAGGAATCTCTGATGGGCGTCTTGACAGCGTTGTACTATGTGAAGTATCCATTTTTTGATCGGATGGCGGCCAAAGATCGGTTGGATAAACTTGTAGCCGTGCTGAACGGTTATCAGCCCCCCCAGGAAATTGGCCTTTCCGAAGGGCATGTCTTCCCGGTGTGTTCCCTCGATAAATCCTGGGAGGATTTTCGCTATGCCCTGCGGGGAATTGATGGGCAGGGGCTGTATTACGACCTGCAGAAACACCTGCAAGTGATTGAGCATGATTGGGCCGCTGTGTTTTTCTGGTGGCCGGAAGCCCTGGTTGAGGGATTGTCTGCGTTCCGGTCCCGCCTGATGACGAAAACCGGCCTGGAATTTCCAGGGTGCCTGTGTGAGTACGATCCGAAACAGGTAATCATTCCCCCCTCAAACATCACCGAGGCCATGGATGCCCTGGAGGAGCGGGTGATGGCCCGTTTGGCGGAAGGCGAACCCTGGGATGATTGGTCTGGGGATCCTTTCAACCAAATAAGCCTGTCCTATGTTCTCTCGTATTTCACCCGGATGGTGATCTTTTTGACCAATTCCCTGACTTATGGGGAAGATGAACGCCTGGTCAAAGCAGATGGCCAGGTGGTGATCGGGATTTCGAGCTGAGGGGGTGGGGCGCCCACCGTTCCTTTCTTTAAAGAAAAGAACCGCCAATGCTGAGATCCCCATCTGCTGCACTGACGGTTCTTTTGCACGTGGGCCCCTAAGACCCGTGCCTGAACGGCGGACAAATTCAGGTGATTTGAGAAACGGCGTCGGATGGCGGAGGAAAGCTCTCTGGCGCCTTCTGCACCGTTTCCCGACCCCCCTTCGGGCGAAATCGCCCATTGGGGACTGTTTCAGAGGGCGGATGAAAAAAATAGCCCATCCTGTTTTACAAGATGCGCTATTGGGAATTGCCCGGGATGCCGAAGGTGGGAATCGAACCCACATGCCCGAAGGCACACGAGTTTGAGTCGTGCGCGTCTGCCAGTTCCGCCACTTCGGCTGGTGAATAGTAGTATAACCAATCCGGGGGGCCGGGTCAAGACCCTTCGGGACATTTTTTTCTGTGCGCCTCCGTCAGGGGGCGCGGCGGTGGCAGTGAAACCGGGGGCAAAGGAAATGGGGAGTGAGGTTGCATTTCACATCACAGCTTTATGTTTCAAGGGACTCCGTTTGGGCGGAGGCGCCTCACCGGGCACCGGGTTTTGCGGACCCCGGCCTACCGTCTGTTGGGGGGGGGGCAACTTCAGCCGATTTTTATTTTCTCGGGTATGATAATCTGGAAAGACTGAACAAAGATCTCAGCCCTGCTGGCATGCTGCGTGGTGGGGCTGGTTTTATGGAGTGACCTATGCAATTAGGCATCATCGGATTGCCTCAATCCGGAAAAACAACCCTGTTCAACGCCCTGACCCGGGGGGATGTTCCCACGGAGATCAGCGGCGGCAAGGTGGAAGTGCACACCGCGGTGATTGACGTGCCGGACCGGCGGGTTGATCGTCTGGCCGAGATCTTCCAGCCCAAAAAGATTGTCTACGCCAAGGTGACCTATGCGGATATTGCCGGTCTGGATGGCAGTGCGTCAGCGGCGGGGATCTCCGGCCCTCTCCTGAATACCCTGGCTCAGATGGATGGATTCATCCATGTGGTGCGCCATTTCACTAACCCCGCCGTGCCCCACTTCGCCGGCAGTGTGGACCCGCGCCGGGACCTGGCGAACATGGAAGCGGAGTTTATCCTCAACGATCTGATCATTGTGGAGCGAAAATTGGCCCGGCTGGCGGATGAACGCGCCAAGGGCGGCCATGGACGCGACCTGCGCCTGGTGGCCCAGGAAACGGCCCTGTTTGAGAAACTCCAGGAGCTGCTTTCCGAGGAGGTGCCCTTGCGCCATGAGACCTTCACCCCCGAGGAGGAAAAAATTCTCTCCAGCTATGGATTTCTGAGCCGCAAACCGCAGTTGATCGTGATCAACCAGTCGGAAGATCAGGAGCCGATCGCGGTTGAAACCCCCTTTGCCCGCACCGAGGTGGTGTGCATGCCGGCCAAGCTGGAGATGGAGATTGCTCAACTGCCCCCGGAGGAAGCCGCCCTGTTTCTGGACGAATATGGGATTGCGGAGCCCAGCCTGACGCGCTTCATCCAGCTCTCCTACGATCTGCTGGGTCTGCAGTCCTTCTTCACCGGCGGGGAAAAGGAAGTTCATGCCTGGACAGTTTCCAGGGGCGCCACAGCCCGGGAAGCCGCCGGGGTGATCCACACCGATATGGCCAAGGGGTTCATCCGGGCAGAGGTGATCGCCTTTGAGGATTTATCGGCGCTGGGGGGGATGGCTGAAGCCCGCGCAAAAGGAAAGCTGCGGCTGGAGGGCAAGAACTATATCGTCCAGGATGGGGATGTCCTCACCATCCGGTTCAATGTCTGAAGCACGGGGTTGCGCCAGCCGGGATTATCCTATGGGCGATGACAGCCGTGCCCTCTCGGGCGCTGGCTTCTTCACAGTCTTTGCCTGGTTCCGTTTCAGATCCACCCCAGGATTCCGGCGAAGACCACCATCAGGACTGCCGCCAGGAGGAACAGGGCGGCGATGACCCGCCGCTGGCGGCGGGGGGGCCAGTCGTAGCAGCGGAATGAGACCACAAAGAAGGGGATGTAGACTGTGGCAAAGACGGGCAGGGCGCCCCACCAGGGGTAGACCCAGTGGAAGGCGGGGGTTTTGGCCAGGAAGATTTCAATGATGGCGAACAGTGCGGCATTGGCTAGGGCGAAGAACAGCCGGTTGTTGAGGCCCAGGATGCGCATGTGGGGGTCTTCCGGCAGGAGTTTGCTCAGCACCAGGCCCGCTACTGCAAACATGAAGCTCAGCTCGATGCCCACGCCGACCAGGATCAGGAAGCTGGTGCCGGCGGGAACGGTCCACAGGGCGTGGCCGCTGAAATGCTGGATGAGGGCGTTTCCGATCTCGAAGAGCCAGTGCACCAGATAGAGACTGGCCCCGGCAGCGATTCCTTTCCAATTGCCCTTGCTGTATTCGTTGGCGTAGAGGTAGACCACCAAGGCCAGCAGGGCGATCACGGTCCAGTGAAAGTTTTCGCCGCTGCGCAGGATGGCAAGGGCCTGTTGGGTCAATTCCGGTTGGTTCATTGTGCCTCCGTTGTGGTTGATTTCAACTGAAACGATACTTGATCAGAGTCCAGATGGCGATGAAGGCGTCTCTGATCCGGATCTTCTTGCCCTCGCTGTAGTGCCGGGGGGAAAAAGAGATGGGGACCTCGATCAGGCGGAGTTTTCTTTTGAGGACCCGGGCGGTGAATTCCGGCTCAAAATCAAAGCCCCGCGCGTTGAGGGGCATTTCCTGCACCAGAACTCGTTTGAAGCATTTATAGCCTGTCTCCATGTCCGTCAACTGGATATCAAAGAGCAGGTTGGTCAGGCGGGTCAGCATCTGGTTGGCCAGTTTGTTCCAGAACAAATGGGGGTGGTTCATCGTGCCCATGAAGCGGGAACCGTAGACCACATCGGCCAGGCCGGCCTCGATGGGTTCCAGCATACGGGCGTAATCCCGGGGATCATATTCCAGGTCCGCGTCCTGGATCAGGACCATATCCCGGGTGGCTCGGGCGATGCCGGTGCGGATGGCGGCGCCCTTGCCCCGGTTGGTTTTGTGGCGGATGAGGGTGATCCCGGGGGTCCCCTGCAGGCTTTGCAGGTAGGCCCGGGTGCCGTTGGTGGAGCCGTCGTCCACCACGATGATCTCGTCCGCCAGGCCAGTTGCCTGCACCTGCTGGATCGCCTCGGCGATGGTGCCGATCTCATTGTAGACGGGGATAATCACGGATAAGGACATATCAAAATTATATGAACAAGCCCCGACCAGGGCAAGTCAGAAAGAGCAATTCGGTCCGGTGGTGACTCGACGGCAAGCCTTGGCCAGGTAAGGCGCCTTCCCCCTGTTTGTCGTCGGGAACCCCGGGAAGAGGCGGAACGGTCTCAGAAAAATATGGTGGATGAGGAATGGGCCCCGATGAACGGGGGTGGATTCACGGCGCAGCATCTGCCCTGTTTGATTTGTCGTTGTCGGGATCGCGACCTCCGGCCTCAAGCTGAGGGACATCAGGCCCCATCAGCGCAGCCCTTCCTTCTGGATGCGCTCCGTGACCAGCTTGGCCGAGAGGAGGACCATGGGCATGCCGATCCCCGGATAGGTGCCCTGGCCGGAAAAATAGAGTCCGGGGATGTCCCGGGCCACGTTGTGGGGTCGGAAATAGGCCGATTGGAAGAGCTTGTGGGAGAGGGAGCCGAAGGCCGTTCCCAGGATGGCATTGTAATCGTCTTTGAAATCCTGGGGGGTGAACTCCCGCTGCCAGACGATGTGGTCCCGGATGGCGGGGTCAATCAGGGCTTCCAGTTTCCGGAGCAGGCCTTCCCGCACAGGGGCTGTGGCCAGGGACCAGTCAATCTCCGCCCGCAGGTTGGGCATGGGCGCCAGCAGATACAGCAGGGTGTGGCCTTCCGGTGCCACGGCGGGGTCCGTCAGGGTGGGATTGTTGAGGTGGAAAGAAGGATCCTCCGGCAGGGTGAAGGATTTGAAGATGGCGTCCAGGTTGCCCCGATAGTCCTCGGAAAAGTACAGGGCCTGGTGGCGCATGTCAGGATAGGATTTATCCAGTCCCAGATAGAGCAGATACCCGGAGCAGGCATAGTCCATTTTCTCCAGGCGCCGGTCGCTGTATTTCCGGGGCACCTGGTCGCCGATCAGGTTGGTGTAGGTGTAGGGCAGATCGGCATTGGAGATCACCGCTCGGCCGGGGACAAACTCCCCGGAGGAGAGCCGCAGCCCGGCCACGCGTCCGTTTTTCACCCGGATTTTTTCCACCGGCGCGTTGTAGTGGAAGACCGCCCCCCGGTTTTCCGCCAGGGAGACCATGTCCTGCACCAGCCGGTGCAGACCGCCGATGGGATAGTACATACCCCGGGCCAGGTCGGCATAGGTGATCATGCTGTAGACCGACGGGGCATCATAGGGCGACAGGCCCAGGAACATCGCGTGGAAGGAGAAGGCTTTGCGCAGCTTGTCGCTCCGGAAAAACTCGGCCGCGTGGCGGACCATATTGTGGAAGGCCCGGATGCGCAGCAGGCGCGCCCCGGCTTTGAGGTGCATCAGGTCCAGGGGGCTGTCGAAGTTGCAGTCCACGAAGGACATCCCCAGCTCGTACTTGAGGGCGTTCTGCCCCAGGAACTGGAACAGGCGCTCCCCGGCGCCTTCTTCAATGTCTTCCAGGGCCGCGGCAATCTCCGGCATGGATGCGTGGAGGTCCAATGTCGTGTTGTCATGGAAATAGATCCGGTAGTTGGGATCCAGGCGATGGAAGGGCACCCGGGCGTCGAGGTCTTCCCCCACGGCCTGGTACGTTTCATCGAAAGTTTCCTTCATCACGAGGATGGTCGGGCCGGGGTCCACCCGGAAACCGGCCTCCTCGATCAGGCTGGCCCGTCCCCCCGGACGAGCGTTTTTCTCGTAGACAGCCACATCATAGCCGAGATGGGCCAGGCGCAGCGCGGCGGCAGTCCCGCCCAGTCCCGCGCCGACGATCAGTATTTTTTTGGGCATGGAGACACCCTCCCTGATAGTGGTTGAAGCCTTGGTTTGATTATATCAACAGAGGGATGGGCAGGGGGTGCCCGAGCGGCTTTTTTGGCTGCGATCCGGGTGGTTGTGGGCCTGCCTCGGTCGGCGGGGTTTAAAGGCCCCCGAATCTAATCCTGCATATTCGGCGAAAAGCTTCTATAATTATGGGCATGCTCATTGAAACTCTCCTCAAAGGCGCCACCATTGGCTTCTCCGCCGGAGTCACCCCCGGGCCCCTCCAGGCGGTTTTTCTGTCCTATGCAATCAAGGGCGGGTGGAAGAAAGCGCTCCCGGCGGCTTTTGCCCCACTGGTCAGCGACAGCCCGGTGATCCTTCTGGTGCTGCTGGTGCTGAACAACTTGCCGAAGGCCTTTCTGCAGGGACTGCGCATCGCCGGGGGACTGTTTCTCCTCTATCTGGCCTGGGATTCCCTGCGAGCTTACCGACATTTTGAGACGATTGCGGAAGAACCGCCCCAGACGGGGATGTTCCAGACCCTTTTCAAGGCAACCACCATGAACCTCCTGGCCCCCGGCCCGTGGCTTTTCTGGAGCCTGATCAACGGGCCTAATCTTCTGGCTGCCTGGGCCATTTCGCCCTGGTGGGGCGTCCTGTACCTGGTCAGTTTTTATGGGGTTTTCGTTCTCAGCAACATCGCCCTGATCTTTTTGTTTTCCACCCTGGGCCGCATGGGGGAGAGGGTGCGCAAGGCCCTTCTGCTCCTTTCAGCGGCGGTTCTGGCCGGCTTTGCCGTTTATCAGTTAATTCAGGGTCTGGCGTTGATGTGATGGTTTGTCAGACATTCTAAATATGGTAAACTGGGGGGGGCAATATTGACTATCGGGTGAGGGAATCCCATGTTTCCAACGGCAAATTCCAAGGTGATCCAGCGCGCACGGCAAATTCTGGAATATGATCCCCTGTTTATTGATACCGAGACCACCGGCACTGCCTCCTCGGATGTAGTTCTTGAGATTGGCGTGGTGGACAGCGGCGGCAAGGTGGTCTTTGAATCCCTGGTGAAGCCGGGCATTCCCATCCCCCCTGATTCCACAGCGGTGCATGGCATCACCGAAGCCCGGGTGGCGGACGCCCCGACCTGGAAGGAGGTTTGGCCTTCACTGGAACCCCTCCTCAGGGACCGTCTGGTGGGCATGTACAATGCGGAATTTGACCTGCGGATGATCAAGCAGACCCACAATCGCTACTGGCTGGATTGGTCCCTGGATGACCGGCGTTTCTTCTGTGTGATGAAGCTCTACGCCGCATTTTATGGAGAGATGAACCCCCGGGGCACAGGCTACCGGTTTCACAAACTGGAGGCTGCCGGCGCGGCGGCCCGAATTGACCTGCCCAATTCCCATCGTGCGGTGGATGACGCCCGGTTGACCGCCGCCCTTTTTCAATATATTGCGCAATATTCCCCCTGACTCGTCAACAACAATAGAGGAGCGTTCCCATGCCCATCAAATACCCCAATGCCAAAATGGTGGATCTGGTCGAAAGAATCCACGGTCACACGGTTTCCGATCCCTACCGCTGGATGGAGGAGCTGGAAAGCGATTCCCTCCGCCAGTGGATCCGGGCCGAAAACGCCCTGACCGAAGATGTGTTGAACCGGTCGTCCCTGCGGGAGGAGATCCGGCAGCGCATGACCGAGCTGTGGGATGTTGAGAAATACGGTGCGCCCTTCAAGAAGGCCGGGCGCTATTTCTTTTTCTATAACGACGGCCTGCAAAATCAGGATGTCCTCTATTGGATGGAAGACCTGGAGGGAGAGCCCCAGGTTCTGTTGGACCCCAACACCTTCTCGGAGGATGGCACGGTGGCCCTCAGCGGCGCGGCTGTCAGCCGGGATGGGCGTTTTCTGGCCTATGGGCTTTCGGATGGGGGCTCCGACTGGCAAACCTGGCACATTCGCCGGGTTGACGATGGGGAGGATCTGGAGGACACGATTCACTGGGTCAAGTTTTCCGGGGCCAGTTGGGATAAGGAAACGTCAGGTTTTTATTACAGCCGCTATGACGCCCCCGAGGGAGACGCCCTCAAACAGGCCAACTATTATCACAAGCTGTATTATCACAAGATGGGCACGCCCCAATCCCGGGATGTGCTGGTGTTTGAACGGCCGGACGAGAAGGAATGGGGTTTCAATGGGGTGGTGACCGAGGATGGACGCTATCTGATCATATATGCCTGGCACGGCACGGCCTCTGAGAATGGGATCTTTTATCTCGACCTGAGCGATCCCACCGCGGCGGTGGAGGCCCTTTTGCCGGACTTCGATGCGGAATATGATCTGGTGGGTAATGAAGGCACCCGGCTGTACTTCAAAACCGATCATGATGCCCCGCAAAACCGGGTGATCGCCATTGATCTGCGGCACCCCGAGCCCTCCCAGTGGCGGGAGATCATCCCCGAGGACAGTGACAAACTCGAATTTGTTGATTTTGTCGGAAATCGGTTTGTGGGCACCTATTTGCATCACGCGGCCCACCAGGTGCGTTTTTTTAAGACCGACGGCGCCCCCGATGGCGAGCTGCCCCTGCCCGGCATTGGCACGGTGACCGGGTTTGCCGGCCGGAGCGATGACACGGAGACTTTTTTCAAGTTCTCCAGTTTCACCACCCCCGGCACCGTCTATCACTTTGATATGGAGACCCGCAAAGCGACGGTTTTTCGATCCCCCGATCTGGCCTTCGACCCAGACGATTATGTGACGGAGCAGGTTTTTTACACCAGCAAGGACGGGACGAAAATCCCCCTCTTCATCAGCCACAAGAAATCCCTGGAGATTGATGGAGAGGTCCCCACCTATCTGTATGCCTACGGCGGGTTCAATATTCCCCTGCCCGTCAGCTTCAGCGTCCCGCATCTGGTGTGGATGGAGATGGGCGGCATCTTTGCCCAGGCCCACCTGCGCGGCGGTGGGGAGTACGGCCGGACATGGCATGAGGCCGGCATGAAAAACAACAAGCAAAATGTCTTTGATGATTTTATCGCGGCAGCGGAATATCTGATCCATGCCGGGTATACCCGCACGGAGAAGCTGGCCATCGGGGGACGCAGCAACGGCGGACTCCTGATTGGGGCCTGTATGACCCAGCGACCGGAGCTGTTTGGCGTCTGCCTTCCCAAGGTGGGGGTGATGGACATGCTGCGCTTCCACAAGTTCACCATCGGATGGGCCTGGGTTTCTGACTATGGCTCGCCGGAGGAGCCGGAAGAATTTGAAACCCTGCTGGCTTACTCGCCCTATCACAATATTCGTCCGGGAGTCGCCTATCCCCCCACCCTGGTGATGACGGGCGACCATGATGATCGAGTGTTTCCTGCCCACAGCTTCAAGTTCGCGGCTGCCCTGCAGGCGGCCCAAGGCGGAGATGCGCCGGTCCTGATCCGGATCGAGACCCGGGCCGGCCATGGCGCCGGAAAGCCCACAGCCATGTGGATTGCGGAATTCACCGATATGTGGACTTTTGCTCTGATGCACATGGACTGAGGTCCCAGAGTCCGGTTGGAAATCAACAGGACAGGGGGAGGGCGCCAGGGGCTGCCCCCCGGAATCCTCCCGCCTTGTTGTTTCAGCCGCGCCTCCATTAATCTGGGGATCACACCCGCCACTTGCGCATTTCTTCAACACGTGTCCCAATTCGGGTTTATAATGAGAGGAGAGCTTGCCTGAAGGTGGCGTCATCGTAATTGATTTTTTATGGACAAAGGGCAGTCATGACCAAAAGGGAAAACCAGGCGCTGGATGAGGAAACCCGGGAGCGCATGATGCAGCAGGTGCGCCTTCTGGCCATCATGTATCGGGTGTTGATCATTGCCGGGCTGGTGTTTTTTCTGGCCGCGGTGGTGGTCAGCCTGTGGACCTTGCAGATCTTCTTCTGGCTGTTCATTGTCCCTCTGATACTGATTGGCGCCGGCATTATTCTGGCCCGGATTGAATATCGTCTGTATGAACGGGTCTATTGGGATGCAGACCAATCCGGTTTGTGATCTGCACCGCGCCTCCCGGGCGGCTCGAGGCCTCATCCCGTTTCCGGGGTTGATTCTGATGTCTATGGTTAGTTGAAAGATAATGAACGACGACGATTTATGTGATCAAGACTGTTGGAAGGCTGATAAGGGTTTGGGGGTTGGGGAGCTGACGCGGGCAGGGAAAGGGTGGCGGCATCTGATCCGGCTGTGATGTCAGGCTGTTTCTGGATGGGTTCCCTTGGAGGCCTTCACGAAAAATCAAACCGTGATGGCCTTTTTTGATGCCATCCTTTTTCTGTTCAGCAAGGAGGCGCCCATGGTGGTCCGCAATATGATTGACATGGATGAAGTGATCGAAAAAATTCGCCAGGCTCTTTCCAGGGGCGATTGGGATGCGGTCACGTCGCTGCTCGAATCCCTGCGGCGCTCTGACCAGGCGGATGTTTTTTCTGATTTGCCTCCTGATCAGCAGCAGGAGATCCTGCCTCTGCTGACCCCGGAAAGCTCCGCCGACATCCTCGAAGAGCTGGAAGACGAAGATGTGGTTGAGATTGCCAACCGGATGGAGACGGATCAGCTCGTGCAGATCGTGGATGAGATGGAACCGGACGAGGCTGCGGACCTTCTGGGAGATATCCCGGCAGATCAGGCTGAGGCGGTTCTTTCCCAGATTGATGAAGCGGACGAGGTGCGTTCTTTGCTGGTGCACCCGGATGAGACCGCCGGCGGCGTGATGACGGCCCTGGAGGTCCAGATTTACCAGGATATGACTGTGGATGAGGCCATCTGGCATTTGCGCCACCTTTCCCCTGATTCTGAGGAAATCTATTATCTTTTCGTGCAGGATCGCAAAGAGCGTCTGGTGGGCGTGGTTTCCCTGCGGCAGCTTGTGATTGCAAAGCCGGGCACATTGATCCGGGGCATCATGGAAAAAGAGCCCATTTCCGTCCAGGCCGAGGCCGATCAGGAAGAGGCAGCCCGCTTGATGCAACGGTATGATCTGCTGGCTTTGCCGGTGATTGATTCGGAGCACAAACTGGTGGGGATGATCACCTATGATGACCTGCTGGATGTGTTGGAAGATGAGGCCACCGAAGATATCTACCGCCTGGGCGGTATTCCCAAGGAACAACCGGCCGATGTGCCCCTGCCGGCGGCGATGAAAACCCGCCTGCCCTGGCTGGTGTTGAATCTGGTGACTGCCCTGGCCTCTGCGACGGTCCTGAGCGTGTTTGAAAGCACCATCGCCCAGGTGGCCGTTCTGGCGGCTTTTTTCCCCATTGTCGCCGGGGTCAGTGGAAGCGCCGCTACCCAGACCCTGACGGTCACCGTGCGCGGCCTGGCCCTGGGAGATATCGCACCCCGGGAGGGCATCAAGACCCTGGGACGGGAATTGTTGATCGGTCTGGTGAATGGCGTCAGCATCGGGATCATCGTGGCGGTGATCGCTTTCCTGTGGAAGGGGACCCCGCTCCTCGGATTTGTGGTGGGGGCGTCCACACTGCTGAATATGGTTTGCGCGGGTTTTGCGGGGGTGCTCGTGCCGATGTTGATGCAAAAACTCAAATTTGATCCCGCCCTGGCCTCTCCCATTCTGGTGACCACCACAACGGACACCCTGGGTTATCTCTTCTATTTGGGACTGGCCACAGTGATGATCGCCAGCCTGGCGTGAGGGCTGAAAATTCTGGTGGGCCCTGGCTCTTGATGTACGCTGGACCCAACCCGGCGCCGTGCTGCTGGACTGTGGGAAACATACCAAAGGAGCGTTTTTATGACGGAAACCTTGAAATGGCTGCTGGCTGGAGAACCCTGGGTTGTCTATCGCACCCGTCTTGACCTGCTGGGGGAATCTGAGCAGTCCCCGGCCGCCCGGGAGGCTTACACAGCACTCCTGTCCCACCCGAAAATCACCGCCTTGCTGGATGATCTGGCTGATTGGCCCGGGGACCCCCTCAAGAGCCACAAAAAAGCCGGGCATGGGCTGCACAAGCTGGTCTTCCTGGCCGATCTCGGCCTGCGGCGGGGCGAACCGGCTGTGGATCAGGTGGCTGAAAAGGTCCTGGCCAACACATCCTCGGAGGGGCCGGTCCAGGTGCTGGTCAACCTGCCCAAACGCTTTGGGGGCAGCGGCGAGGATGAAATGAGCTGGATGCTGTGCGATGCCGGTTCGACGCTTTACGCGCTGGCCCGGATGGGATGGGCGGAGGACCCCCGGGTTCAACGGGCTGGTAAGTATCTGGCCTCCCTGGTACGGGAGGAAAATGGCTGGCCCTGCGCTGCAACCCCAAGCTTGGGCGCCTTCCGCGGGCCCGGAAAGGCCATAGATCCCTGCCCGTATGCCAATCTGCTGATGATCAAGGCCCTGGGATGCTTTGGGGAAACCTATGCTGACCCGCTTGATCAGGGTCTGACGACACTGGCCTCTTTGTGGGAACAGCGCCGGGAGGTAAAACCTTTCCTGTTTGCGATGGGTTCCGGTTTTGAAAAGCTCAAGGCGCCTTTCGTCTGGTATGACATCCTGCACGTCCTGGATGTCCTCTCACAATTTCGCGCCGCACGTCGGTTTGGGCCCGTCCGGGAGATGGCGGACATCGTGGCTGGAAAAGCGGACGAAGAGGGGCGCTTCAAGCCGGAGTCCATCTGGATGGATTGGCGGGGGTGGGATTTTGGCCAGAAGCGAGAGCCTTCCCGCTGGCTGACGTTCCTGGTTCTGCGGGCCCTGGGGCGGTTTGATGGGGGCTGAACGCTGACAGTTTCTGAGGAGTGCAGGGGCGGCGACCCTCTGCGCATACGATAACCAACCCACCGCGCGGTTGCCCGTCATCGCGCCGGAGGAGGCGATCTTGATGAAAGCAGGAGAGGCGGACAAAAACGCTGCGCTGTGAATATCCTTGCGTTGTCAATGGGAGGTCTTTCACGGCGCCTTTTCCTTCTCCTGGGGAGCCCTCGCGATAATCCGCGGTGCGGTGGATGTTGGCAGTTGGCGGGCTGGAGAGTGTCTGCTAACCCCCTGATGTTCCGAACCCCCCATCCCCCAGACCGGGTCTCTGCTTTGACCTGCACCGTATGGCTGAATCTCATCTCTGTCCACCCATGACCCATCTGAAGGATTTCCTTGACATGGGGGAGGATCTGGAATATCATAATGCATGAATAAATGCTCATATATTCAGGAGTTTGTTATGCTGGATCTCCCCATGGAAAAGATCCTGTCCTCGGATGCGGTCATCGCTGCCATGGCCGAAACTTTTAAGGCCCTGGCCGACCCTACCCGCTTGAAAATCCTCTCTCTGCTTTTTGATGGAGAGTGCTCCGTGAGCGCCCTGACAGAGCATCTGGATGTTTCCCAGAGCGCTGTGTCGCACCAGCTCCGGCTGCTGCGGAGTTTGAACATTGTCCGCTACCGCCGGGATGGGCGGGAGGTTTTCTACGACCTGGCCGATGACCATGTGCGCGACATCCTCTTGCGCAGTTTTGAACATAGTTTACACGATTGAGGTGAATGAACAGAATGCAGGAACATCAACTTAAAATTACTGGTTTGGATTGCGTGGATTGTGCCCGGGGTCTGGAGGCTTCCGTGGCGGCGGTTCCCGGGGTGGAAACCGCCAAACTGCAGTTCTTTGACGGCACCCTGCGGGTGCGCGGCGCCGTGGCAGAGGATGAGCTCCGCAAGCTGATTGATAAGCTGGGGTATGGCGTGGAGGATGAGACGGGAAGCACCTACAGCCCGGCCCAGGAGCCCAACGCCCTGCTGGGGTTTTGGCGCTTTCTCTGGGGGCGTCTGGAGAGCCGGATGGCCCTCCTCGCCGGAGGGTTGATTTTGGCCTCTTTCTTCCTTTCCCTGCTCAACCTGCCGGATTGGGCGCCGATTGCCCTGCAGTTGGGAGCTCTGGCAGTGGGCCTCTGGCCGGTGGCCCGCAGCGCGGCGGTCACATTGTGGGTGAACCGCACCTTCAACATCAATTTTCTGATGACTGTGGCGGGGATTGGGGCCGTCATTATCGGCGAATATGCCGAGGCCGCCTCCATGATCTTCCTGTTTGCCTTGGCGGAAGCCCTGGAGGGTTTCACCACCGAACGCGCCCGCAGCGCCCTGGCCAGCCTGACTGATCTGACCCCGACTCATGCGGTCAAACTCAGCGACGGTCACGAGACCATCCAGCCGGTGGAGGAGATTTCCGTGGGAGACCGGATCCTCGTCCGGCCGGGGGAGCGGATCCCCCTGGATGGGGTCATTCTTGAGGGCCGAAGCGATATCAATCAGGCGCCGGTCACCGGGGAAAGCATCCCCGTATGGAAGGAACCGGGAGACAGGCTCTTCAGCGGCACGGTCAACGGAAACGGACGGCTGGTGTTTGAGGTTACCCAACTGGTGGCCGACAGCACCCTCCACCGCATCATTGAGCTGGTGACGGAAGCCCAGGAGAAGCGCTCACGCAGCCAGAAATTCATTGACCGGTTTGCCCAATATTACACCCCCGCTATGATGATTCTGGCGGTTCTGCTGGCCGCCCTGCCGCCCCTGCTCTTCAATGCGCCATTTTTCAACCTGGCAGACGGCACCCGGGGCTGGCTCCATCGGGCCCTGGCCTTGCTGGTGATCGACTGTCCCTGCGCCCTGGTGATTTCCACCCCGGTCACGATGGTGGCCGGCCTCACTAAGGCGGCCCGGGAGGGTGTATTGTTCAAAGGCGGTATTTTCCTGGAGAAATTGGGCCGGATGGCGGCCTTTGCCTTTGACAAGACCGGCACCCTGACCCACGGCCAGCCGCAGGTGGTTGCGCGGCGGGACCTGGAATGCAGCGGCGATGGGGATTGTGATGCCTGTGATGATATGCTGGCCCTGGCCTATGCCCTGGAGCGTCACAGCACCCATCCCCTGGCCCAGGCTGTCATCACGGAAGCTGAGAAGCGAGGCCTGACGGCCTGCTATCCGCCGGCGGAAAACCTGACCACCCTGGGGGGGCGTGGGCTGACGGGGTTGGTGCAGGGCCGGATGATGCGGATTGGCAGCCGCCGGTTCTTTGAGGAGGAACATACAATTCCGCCCTTTGTGCGGGAGTGGGTGCTGGAGACGGAACGGGAGGGGAGGACGGCCATGTTGCTTTATGATGGGCAGCGGGTGCGGGGGTTCATCGCCGTGGCCGACACCCCTCGGGAGGAAGCCCGGGCGGTGATCCAGGGGCTGCACGCCCTCGGGCGGCATACGGTGATGCTCACAGGGGATAATCCCACGGTGGCCCGGGCCGTCGGGGATCGGTTGGGCCTGAATTCGATCCGGGCGGACCTTTTGCCGGAGGATAAGCAGGCGGCTGTGGCCGAATTGCGGCAGAAGTTTGAGTCGGTGGCCATGGTGGGGGATGGGATCAATGATGCCCCGGCTCTGGCTGCAGCGGATATTGGCATTGCCATGGGCGGCGTCGGCAGCGCGCAGGCGTTGGAGACCGCCGATGTGGTCTTGATGGCTGATGATATCCACAAACTGCCCTTTGCGGTGCGTCTTTCTCGTTTTGCCAATCGGCTAATCAAGGAGAACATCGTCATCAGTTTGGGCAGCAAGCTTTTGGTGGCGATCCTGGCCCTCCTGGGTTATGCGCCCCTCTGGATCGCCGTCCTGGCGGATATGGGGGTTTCCCTGCTGGTCACCATGAATGGCCTGCGGGCCCTGCGGTTTGAGCCCGAGATTTAGGACAGCGGTCCGCCCTGTTCCTTGGTGGAAACCGGGGCGATTTCCCCGGCGAAGGCGGTGATGTGTTCCAGCACCTTTTCGAAGCCGGGGTTGTGGGGCATGGTCAGGCTGTGCGGGCCTTCCACCACCGCATAGGTGACGGGGCCTGGGATCCGTTCCAGCAGTTTTTGGGTGCGCTCCGGGCGGATGATGGGGTCCTCCCTGCCCTGGATGAGCAGAGTGGGCAGATTGATCTTCGTCGCCGCTGCCCAGGCCCCGCGGCCGACCGATCGGAACTGGTCCAGAATGTAGAGGGGGACTTCCAGGTGCATCAGCTCAGCGGTATGGTTGGGGTCGTCCAGGTTGATCTCCGGAAGGTACTGGGCGAATTCCTCCCGCAGAGTGGGGGAGCTGAGGATCCGGGGGTTGAGGGGGTGGATGCTGAGGGGCAGAATGGCCCGGGCAGCGTCGGTGAGGACCCTGATCAGGGGCGGCTCCTGCCAGGTGAGGGGGGCGAGCAGCACCAGGCCTTCCGGGGGGTCTTCTGCTGCGGCCTGGAGGGCGAGACCGCCCCCAAAGGAGAGCCCTACCAGGAGCAGCGAAGTATGTCCCCGATCCCGCAGGGCCCGGCGTTGTTCCTGAAGGTAGGCCACCCACTCGGCATTCCGATG
>DAOTUG010000097.1:0-6620 GCA_034437335.1 Anaerolineaceae bacterium | reverse complement strand
CCAGATAGGCATGCACCAGGATGGGGACGAAGATCTCCAGGACCCCCGAAGAATTCGAGTAAAGGAAATCAAGGACCAGCTCATCCAAGTCCTGACAGATTGTGAAGAGACAGGCAAAGGGTGATTGCCAGATAGCAATATTTCTTTGAGGAGAGATGTTTTTCCGTTTGATGAAGATTTCATCAGAAATACCATCCCAGGTACCCTTCAAAATCCTGCGCTCTCGGAGGGTCAGGGCCAGAAGTCCCGCAGTGCTGAGATTTGTAGGTGGCAATCCAGTATTGAAGGTTGATTCGTAGGTGCGTGCAGCCAGCCGCTTTATTTCGTTGGGCAGAGAAGTTGATTGTTGGTTGATGTCGCTGAGAGGGACTCCGATATTTTGTTCAATGGACCAGACCGCCATTTCACCGGGAGAAAATGCTGCCAAAGACTTTGGCATCGAATCAAAATACTGCCGACTCTTTTCCTCATCGCTGATGAATTCCCAAACCAACTGATCTTGCTGCAGTGATTTCAGCAATACCTTTGCTTCAGTGGGGGAAAAATGCGTTCGGATTAGATTAAGCAAGCCTTCAATAGCCATTCAGAATCCTGTTCTCTGTGATCATATCCTCAGGGGGTGATTCCCAGGTTTCTGGAAATGAAATAGGCTGTTGTCAGAAGAACAATGCCAAGAAAAACGAGGAAAATCCCAATACCTGTATTCGTTTTTGAGAGTTGGTGCAACGCATTGATCAAAGCAGAGGCATTGCCTACCAGACCGGAAATGTTTTCGGCGATGCCTTTTTCTGCGAGTTTCGTGGTTTGTTCTGCGATGGTTTGGATATCTCTACCGACGGCTTGCCTGGTGAGAATGAAGATGCTGATGGCCAGGGTGATTAACCCCAATAAAAATAACACCGTTGCCATGGTGATTTGAAAATCAAAGGCCGTTTGAAACATGCCTACCTCCTGAATAAAAATCTCTTTCAGGTAGGTAGCAAGTTGCATGCCAATTTAACAATGTTAGGAATTGAATAGCTGATGTTCTTGATGATCAGGTGTAATTAGATACGATGTCTTCTGGGAGGTGATGCAGGTCAATGGACGGATCATCGCAGAAAATCATGGCGCGTTCAAGGGCATTGCGCAGTTCGCGGATATTCCCTGGCCAATCATATGCCATAAGGGCTTCCATGGCGCGCGGGGTGATATCCTGGATGTTGACGCCCATGGACATATTGAACTGCTTCACAATTAACCCCACCAATTCGGGGATATCTTCAAGTCGCTTGCGCAATGGGGGGATATGCAGATCAACCACTTTTAACCGGTAATACAGGTCTTCCCGGAATTCACCAGCTTTGATTGCTTCTTTAAGATCCCGATTGGAGGCAGCAATGATTTGCACATCCACCCGGATGAGGGTTGTTCCACCTACTCGTCGAAAGGCGCGTTCTTCAATCGCCCTGAGCAATTTTGCCTGCATATCCAACGGCATGGATGATATTTCATCCAGAAAGAGGATGCCACCATCCGCCACTTCCATTAAACCATTTTTTCGTTTGTGGGCACCGGTAAAGGCGTTTGCTTCGTGTCCAAACAATTCTGATTCGAGGAGAGTGTGGGCAATAGCAGCACAGTTGATCGCGATAAAGGGTTTATCCTGTCGTGGGCCTGCATGGTGGATGAAATTTGCCATGACCTCTTTGCCTGTGCCAGATTCCCCGGTGATGAGTACTGACACACAAGCTTCTGCAGCCCTTTCAGCCAACTCGACCAGGTTCTGCACTCGAGGGTTTTGACCAATGACAAATTTTGTAGCCTTGCGCTGGGATTCCCGGAGGTGATTAAGCTCACGTTGCATTGTGACCAATTCTTCGGCACGGGCAATGGACTGTTTGAGGGCTTTCATGTCAATTGGTTTTGTAATGAAATCCAGAGCGCCTTTTTTCATCGCTTCAACAGCATAGTCAATTTGGTGGTGCGCGGTTATCACGATGAATTTTGGGCGCCAGGCAAGCTGTACAGCCTCATCCAGCAGCGTTAGTCCGTTTCCGTCTGGCAACAGGATATCCAACACACAGATATCCGCTTTTTTTTCAAGGAGCTGTTTCCTGGCTTCATTGAGGGTTGCAGCTTCCAAAACCTCATTTCCGGCTTTTCGCAAGGAATCTGCAATCGCTTCTCTGGCGGTATCCACATCATCAACAACTAAGACACTTGCACTCATACAGTATGGGGTTCTTTCTTTCTAATGAGATAGACTTTGAATATTGTACCACCTGGAAAACTTTCCACTTCTATGCGCCCTTTGTGCGCATTCACGATGCGCTGGGTGATAGCCAACCCCAACCCGGTGCCATTTTGAGAACCTGTGATGAAGGGCTCAAAGATATGTTCCATGATGTCGGTTGGGATCCCCGGGCCGTTGTCCGTTATGATGACCTCGTAGTATTTGTGGTCTTCAACATCTTCGGGAAGGGTGATTTTAATCCCGAGATAGCCTCCTTTTTCGCTCATGGCATTGACAGCGTTGCTGATTAGGTTGGTGAAGACTTGTTCAAGGGCCCGGATATCCCCTTCTACGATGGGGATATCCACTTCCGACTCGAAATAGTGGGTGATGTTCAGACGGCGCAATCTGGGGCGCCACCGCTCGAGAAGCCGGGGAAGCATAAAGCCCAAGTCCGCCTCGGACATTTTGTATTCCAACGGTTTCGCGAAGGATAACACACTTTCCATCAGGTGGGTAAGTTGGTCGCATTCGCCCCGGATCTTATCCAGCCACTTGATATTGGGGTCGTTTTCCTCCAGATTCTCTTCCATGACTTGAATTGCCAGATTGATTGCGTTGATTGGGTTGCGGACTTCGTGGGCAAAAATGGCGGTTACTTCTCCCAGAATGGCTCGCTGTTCAAGTTGTTTGGTTGCAGCCCTGGATTGTTCTGCTTGACTCATATCTCGCAGCAGAATGATGATGGAGAGCAATGCGCCTTCGCTGAGAACCGGGATGGTCATCACTTGCGCTGGAAAGGATTTGCCATTTCGATGATGGAGGGTTAAATCACCCCCAACCAGGGTGGGAATTCCTTGACGGGCTGAACTGAAGGCGGAACCGAGGGATTCAGAACCGATGAGGATGGAATCAATTTCCTGGCGCAGGACTTCCACATTGGCATAGCCCAAAATGCTTTCCGCAGCAGGGTTGATTTCTGCAACTGTCAGATCAGGTGAGAGAATGATGATTCCTTCATCGAGATTGGCGATAATTTCATTTTGGATTTTGATGACCTGCTTGACCCTGCTGACCAAACTGCGGGCATTGTGCAGGGCAACGTGGTTCTCCATGACCGAGGCTATAAAATCCCCAATGAGGGTCAGCAGCGGCAAAACATTGGCCTCCGGTTTGACCTTATTTCCCCCCGCAACGAGCAATCCAAATTTCGCTGCATTAACACCCAGGGGGGCAAGGGCTAGAAAGGAAAAGTTTGCACTGGCGGCAGTCTTTTGAAGATGACTCTCTGCGGGTTTTCCAGGAGTCCACAAGGTGGGAAGCTGGTCAATGACCAGCTCTTCGCTTGTCAGAAGATTTGGAAGGGCAGAAGAAAGCCGTTTATTATTGCTGAGATAATGCACCAACTGAGGCCGGCTGCTGCTGGCTTTGTAGAGGGTAACAACGTCCGCTCTGAGGATTTCCGCAGCAAATGAGAGAACATCTTTCAGGGCGCGTTTAATATCCTTCTGATCTTTTGATTTGATGATTTCATGTAATTTGCTGATCAGTTCTGCCTGGTCAAGAAGACCCTTTTCCCGCTGTTTACGGGTTTCTTCAGGAGAGAGGAGCAGCAGGATGTTCTCGTTTGATTTGGACAGGGAGAAAATGCGCACGGTTATTGGAATCAGGGGGTTGTCTTTTTGTCTTAAGCGCGTTTTTTGACCATGGCCGGTGATGGGGTCTGTATCAATAAGATTTGGCAGAAGTGTCTTAATTGATTTTCCAATGAAATCATCATCCACCAATTTGGTCAGCAGGAAAAGCTGATTATTGGCAGCCAGAATATTGTCTTGAATTCGGTTATAGATAACTGCGGGATCGTCCATTAAATTCAACAACGTCAGGATGCTCTGAATCCCCTCTGACCTTGTTAATTCGGAATTGCTGAGATATTCACTGAGTTTTGGTGTCACATTCGCTTTTTTTCATGCTGAGGCGAATTTTTCTATTCGCCGGAGATGGGCTGGCAGGATACCTTCCATGGCCCGGTATTTTGCTACGGTCCTGCGGGCAACCCGGATTCCTCGCTGTGAGAGGCATTTCCGGACTTCTGAATCATTCATGGCGTGTTCTTCATTCTCGATGATGTTCTTCATGATGGCCCTCACGGCCAAACTGCGGTCAAAAAAGGTCGCCATGGGAATAATCCGCCTATTTGGCAGTTGGACCGTTTTGTTTGCCACCGCCCTGGAAATCGTTGATTCATGAACGGATAATTCTTCAGCGATCTGCGCCCTCGTCAGGGGCGTCAGATGGGTATCACCGTGAATTATAAAGGATTTTTGAATGGCTGCCAACCGTTCCATCAGTTGACGCATTGTGTTATTACGTTGCTGGATGCATTTGATCAAAAGGGAGGCCTTATCCGCATCTTTTTTCCATTCCTCGTAGGTTTCACCCTTTTGCTTTTTCAGTGCTTTTTTGAACATGGGATTGACCCGCAATGTCCCCCGGGAAGGGGTGATGATTTCGATCACCAGGGGATTTTGGGGATTCTCATTTAGGAAGTAAATCAAAACATCCGGCTGATGAAATACATCCGGGGTGTTATCATTAGGCTGGCGATAATCACCCCAGTTTGCCCGGGCAGGAAACGGGTTCAGATTCTCGGAGATGAAATCCGCCACCAGCTTAATATTTTGGCAGTTGGTGTCTAATTGCTTTGCCAGTTCGCTGTAGTGATGTTTGGAGAGGTGCTCAAATCCTTCGCTGATGGCCCTGCGGACAAAGGGTGGAATGGTCTGCGTTTCGGAGAGGAAGTCCACTTGCGCCAACAGGGCTTCCTGAACACCCCGCGCGGAAACGCCCAGGGGTTCACAGCGCTGAATTTTCTGCAAGACAGCTTCAACCTTGCTTGGGGTGACATGGTGGAACCGGCAGATCTCACGGATTTCAATGTTCAAGAAGCCATCCTCATTCAGATTTGTCAGCACCATGGCGGCAATATGCTGCTCATCTTTATCCAGTTCCGGCGCTACCTGCTGCATCACAAAGGTTGGCAGGTCAATATATCCGGATGAATAGGGATCCTCCGGTAAATCGTCTGAATAGGTTCCGCTCCCACTGTAAGTGTAAAAGTCATCTCTGGGTGATACGAAGATGATGGGCTCTTCCGGGTTCAGGGAATTGGGTTGGCAGCAGATCGGGCATGGGCCCTGATCGGGCAGTTTCCGGCCGCACATCGGACAGCGGCGTTCGTGGACCAATTCCAGAGCAGGATTATGGGACAATTCCGTGTCAATGGTTTGCAGCAGTTCCACGGAGGTCATATACAGTAAGGTCATTGTTTGGGCGAGGTGTGCGGAGGTGAGTGGGCTTTGGCTTTGATGTTGACCTTGGACCTGGTTTAATCTCATAACGTTCCTCTCCTAATCCTGTTTCGATTATATGCTGACAGTGCAATAGTTGCAAGGTCTATGCCAGGATTGGGATCCGTCGTTGTCTGGAGGCCTTATGAGCGCTTGGTGGTACAATGTTGCAAAAGGATCATGAGGTTTTTTATGGAATTACACATTATTGGCGGCGGCCTGGCTGGGACAGAGGCTGCCTGGCAGGCGGCTGAAAGGGGACTTACAGTTGTTTTGCATGAAATGCGTCCCCATCAAACCACAGGTGCACACCAGACGGATCAATTAGCCGAATTGGTTTGCTCAAATTCCCTCGGCTCCAATCTGCCCAATCGCGCCTCCGGTATGCTGAAAGCAGAACTGCGAAAAATGAAATCCTTGCTCATTGCCTGTGCCGATGCAAGTTCATTACCAGCCGGAAATGCCCTGGCAGTTGATCGGCAAAAATTCTCTGCTTGTGTGCAGAGAAGATTGGAAGAACATCCCCGCATTCGTGTTGTGAGAGAAGAAGTACGGGGCATTCCTGAGAAGCCTGCCATTATAGCGACAGGGCCCCTGACCTCCGCTGATTTTTCAGAAGCGCTGGCTGATTTTACCGGACGGGATCATCTATTCTTCTTTGACGCGATTGCTCCCATTGTCCACCGGGACTCAATTGACATGGAGATTGCCTTCCGCGCAGACCGTTATGATCCTCCCGGAGAAAATGTGGGAGATTATATTAATTGTCCATTGAATGAGCACGAGTATCATCGTTTTCGGGAAGCTCTCTTGTCGGCAAATCGGATTCCTTTGAAGGTTTTTGAGGAAGCTCTTGAGAAGGGTGTGGATGCAGGTGGTGTACGTTTTTTTCAAGGCTGTCAACCGATTGAGATTATTGCCGCCAGGGGGGAAAAAGCTCTTGCGTTTGGCCCAATGCGTCCCACTGGGTTGACAAATCCGAAAACAGGACGATGGCCTTTTGCTGTGGTGCAACTCCGTCAGGATACCCTCGCCGGCGATCACTATAACCTGGT
>DAOTUG010000096.1:0-3373 GCA_034437335.1 Anaerolineaceae bacterium | reverse complement strand
GTCAGGAGGCGCTGGGCAGGGTTGATTTGCCTGGGGGCTGTGGTCTTCCTGGGGGTGGGCAGCGTGTACCCCCTGCGGGCTGTCCTCTCACGGGCGGATTATTTCCGCAATACCCATGCTGTCAGTTTGGATGGCACCGCGGTGTATCGTCAAAATGAACCGGATTTGATGGCGGCTGTTGATTGGTTGTGGAAGGCGGATGAGGGCGTGGTTGCTGAGGCGGTGCACCCCGATGGGGGCAGCTACACCGGTTATGCCAGGATTTCCACCCTCACCGGGCTACCGACTGTTTTGGGTTGGCGTTTTCATGAAGTACAATGGCGGGGTGGTCAAACGGAAATCGGTTCCAGGGCGGAAGATATGGCCCTGTTGTATGAAACTGAATCCTGGGAGCAGGCCAGGGGCGTGATTGACAAGTATAATATTGAGTATATCCTTGTGGCGGAACTGGAACGCGCCACCTATTCTGTTTGGGAACGAAAATTTCAAAGGCATCTTGACCTTGTGTTCCAGCAGGGCGCGGTGTGTATTTATCAGACTGACCTGGATTGAGGAATTGACGAGATTGTGAATAACGAACCTATGAACCAAACAAAAAAGACCACCCTGCACATGTTCATACTGCTGGCTGCCATTCTGCTCGCCTTCAGTTTGCGATTCATCCGTCTGGGTGAACTGCCCCTCAGCAACCGGGAAGCGGCCATTGCCTTGCAGGCCCTCGCGGTTGCACAGGATGGCTCTGAGATCTTTGGTCCCCATACAGCCTATGTAGGCCTGACCGGAGGGAGTTTTTTCCTTTTTGAGGCAGGTAATTTTCTGGCACGCTTCTGGCCGGCTTTGCTGGGCGCGCTGGCGGTGCTGATTCCAACCCTCTGGCGTGACGCGCTGGGCCTTTGGCCGGCAACTGGGCTTTCAATCCTGCTGGCCTTTTCCCCCGAAATGGTCAGTCTGTCCCGGATCATTGGCTCTCCGGTTGTTGCGTTTGTTGGCCTCCTTTTCGCTTTGGGATTATTCATGAAGGGAAAAACCATCCTGGCCGGGATGGTCTTCGCCCTTGGGTTGATGACAGGCCCGGGGTTTTGGATGGGCGTGTTGATTCTGACTGCCAGCTTTCTGGCAGCTCGCTGGCTCAGTGGAGAAAGTGCTCTTTTCCCTGGGCCCAGCATCACTGGACGAGCATTCAGGACCCGGACCCTACCGGCCTTTGGAGTGACACTGCTGGTGGTCGGGACGGCTTTTTTTCTGGAACCGGCCCTTTTGAGCGGGGTCTTTACCGGTCTGGTGGATTTTTTGCGCGGTTTTGGCCTCCGAAGCGGCGTTTCACCCTCTCAGATTCTCCTCAGCCTGGTCGCTTATGCGGCACCTGCTGTGGTGTTTGGGATTTGGGGCACCATTCGCGGGGTGGTCATGCGGGATAGGCTGGATAATTTCCTCAGTCTCTGGTGGGCCTTGGCGCTTTTTTTACTCCTCCTATACCCTTCGAGGAACACAGCGGACATCCTGTGGATCACTTTTCCTCTGTGGGTTTTATCGGCCCGGGTGCTCTCCTTTGCTTGGCAAAAACCCGATTCAGACCGGCCGGTGATGATTATCACAGCGCTGTTGGTGGTGGTGGTCTTTGGTTTCATGACCCTTTCTCTGCGCACGCTGGTGAGCCCAACCCTGGAGCCAGGTCGCCAGTTGAACTTCTTCCTGGCTCTGGCCGGGGGCGTGGTTCTGTTGGTCGCCACGGTCCTGCTGGTGAGTTATGGTTGGACTGAGAAAGTGGCCCTGCCCGGGCTTTTGTTGGGATTGGTGATTGTCTTCACCGCTGGACAAATTGCTGTGAGTGTCAATGCCACCGGCCTTGCGCCTGAACCCCCTGAAGCCCTTTGGTATCCCCTTGAACCCAATTTGGATCCTGAGCTGATGCTGGAGACCCTGGCGCGGGTAAGAGACTGGAATGCCAGCGGGGGAGAAGACTTGAATCTTGTTGTTTCGGATGTAGATCTACCTGGTTTGCGCTGGGCGCTGCTAGGGATTGACTCTACCTTTGTCCCCGCGCTGCCAACAAATGCCCAACCTGCTTTCCTGGTCACCCCGGTCACAGATGTCCCGCAAATCGCCAACAGCTATCGCGGGCAGGATCTGGTTTGGTCAAAACGGGCTGCCTGGTTCAAGATGGACTCCTATCAATTGTTGTACTGGCTGATTACCCGGGAAACCCTGCTGATGGAGGAAGCCCGTTTGATCTTGTGGGTGCGGGCTGATTTGATGCCGGACAGCCAATTTAATTAGTCCCTTTGGAGGAAGTTGGATGGAATTATCGAAGGCGATTGCGATTGACGGCCCGGCTGCTTCTGGAAAGTCTACTGTGGGGGCCCTTTTAGCAGAAGCGTTAGATTACCTGTTTTTCGACACAGGCGTGATGTATCGGGCCTTGACCCTGGCGGTCGTTAGGCGGGGGTTGGATCTTGAAGCGGAAGGGGAGATTGGGACTCTGGCCGCAGCAGTGCGGATTGATGTGCGGGAATCCAGCGATGATGACGGCCGGGCCTGTGATGTTCTCCTGGACGGCGAGGATGTCACCTGGGAAATTCGTTCCGAAGCGGTGAATGCCCGGGTCTCTCCTGTTTCCGCCTATCCAGCAGTACGTAAGGCATTGACGGAACAACAGCGCCGCATTGCACGGGAAAACAATGTGGTGATGGTGGGCCGCGATATCGGCACGGTTGTTGTTCCGGACGCGGCGCTGAAAGTCTTTCTGGATGCCTCTGTTGAAGTCCGAGCCCAGCGGCGCTTTCAAGAGTTGGTGGACAGGGGAGAGGACACGGATTTTGATACGGTATTGCAGTCTCTGAAAAACCGTGATCAGATTGATTCGGGTCGGGATATCGCCCCGCTGCGCCCCGCTGAGGATGCGGTGGTGATCAACGTAGATTGTTTAGGGATCCAGGATGTGCTTGACAAGGTGAAAGCGTTGGTGAACGATGTGTGATACTTTTGTTGCCCTGGGGAATGCCACCCGGGATGGCTCCGTGATTTTCGGGAAAAACAGTGACAGGGAACCCAACGAGGCACAGGTGTTGTCGTTTTTCCCTCATAGTCGGCATACCCCCGGATCAGAAGTGCAGTGCACCTATATCCAGGTGCCTCAGGTGCGGGAAACCCATGCCGTGCTGCTATCAAAACCCTTCTGGATTTGGGGTGCAGAGATGGGGGCCAATGAACACGGCCTGGTGATTGGCAATGAAGCCCTTTTTACCAAGGTGCCCTATGGTAAGGAGCCGGGGTTGATCGGGATGGATTTCCTTCGTCTGGCCCTGGAACGGGCGGCCACAGCAGATGAAGCGTTGTCTGTGATCATTCAACTGCTGGAAACCTACGGCCAGGG
>DAOTUG010000095.1:0-3595 GCA_034437335.1 Anaerolineaceae bacterium | reverse complement strand
AATATAACATCTTTATGACTGTTGAGGGTTTGTCAGACACTGGTTTTGGATTGCCAAGGGGGGCTGAAGATTTTTCAATTTTTGATTTTGCGTTCTTGGGGGATATAATTGCTGGAAGACATAATTTTGATTCGCCCTTTTACAATTATGACTTAGAAGACTCTTTTGTTGTTTATCAAGGAGTTTCATACAAAAGGAGCGATGTTAATTACTTCGTTCAAGGCATGTATGGTGCACGTTTTGGGAATACATTGGACGAAGTGATTGATTTTGCAAAGCAATGGAAAGATAAACGGTATGGAGAAGAGCTTTCCGATGATGCGATCTTTTGGATAACAAAAGGGTATTACGATTACTTTTTAATCCAGGAAGATCCAGAGATGTGGATTGAATGAGATAGTATGAAAATATTAAAAAGTTTCATCATCACAATTGTATTGATATTAGTATATACCTTTCCCCGGTCCATATTTTTCCCTTTTTCCAAATTGGTTGTTTTGTTGATTCTAACGATGATGTGCTTTTTGGAAAAGGATAAGCTAGCCTCTTCTGTTCTGGGAGGAATATTTTTTGTACTTTTTGATTTGTTGAATAGTGAAATATATAATCATGGAAAACTTAGTGGTTGGTTTGCACAAAACGAGTTTATTCTCATTTCTTCTACAGTGCTTGTAATTGTATTGGTCATATGTTTATTACTATTATCAATCGTTGGATGGATAAGTGTCATCAAAATTCTTACCAATGTAAAATTTGGTGTATTTTGGATTTTCATTATTCTGATTCTACCAAGTGTAATGACAGCACTTTTCCATCAGTTTGTTAATATTCCAGATTTGTTTATTATTTTGTTGAATGGATTGACCATTTTCCTGGCACTGAAAGTCTTTTCGGTTGGAAGGGACCAGTTATATAAGTTTTTAATGACGAACTATCTGATTATTATCCTTGGGTTGACGAGAATGGTTCAGTATCGGGTTTCAATATTCTGGGCAATTATGTTGGGCATATATTTTTTGTTTCAAAACTTCTTCTTTCCATTAATCAAGAAAAACCTATCACGAAGATACCATTTCATAGTGGGAATGGTAGCTCAGAGTATAATTGCCCTAATATTACTTTGGGATCACTTTATGAATCCCATAATTATGGACACACTTTCACTCTTTTTCATCTTCATTCAATACTTTTTACTGCAGATTCTTCTTTTTCTAGCAGGCCGGCAAGAAGGTCGTCAGGAACTTGCTTTTTTGAGTGGCGCCTTTCCCGATGACAAAACAAGCACAACCCCCTCTACCTGATGGGAGACCATCTGCCCCCCAAGGGGGTGCTTCGCGAGGCAGCACCAGCCTGGTGGTGAACACCAGCGGGGCGCAGGTGGCCCGGCGCAGCTACCTGCCCTTCGGGAGTGAGTGGGCCGCCAGCGGGAGCGTGCCGACGGACTTCGGCTTCACCGGTCAGCGAGAGGCGGGGGAGATCGGGTTGTATTACTACGTGGCGCGCTGGCTGGACCCCGAGATCGCCCACTTCACGCAGGCGGATACGATTCTTGATAATTTCAATCGGTACGCCTACGTCGGCTATAATCCTTTGAAACACATTGACCCAAGCGGTCATCGGAAATGTGTGCTTGGGGATGATGGGGCACGCTACTGCTATCTTGAGAATGGCATGATCATTGACAACACCCACTATGAAGAGGAGTTAGCGAAGGAGTTTTGGGATTGGTTAATCAATCCTGATAATAATGGCTTCACATTCACACAAGGCACCTATGGACACATTTTCTCCGTAACCTATCAAGTTGAGGGAGATCTGACAAGCTTAACAACAGAGCAACGGCGAGCTTTGGGTGCGCAAATCTGGCTTGATTATCAGAGTCGGTTTGAGCAATGGCAATCGGATCTATTCTGGGATATTCCCGGGTCGAGTTTCTCCCCGGAGGATATCCCTTCAACCTATCTTGCTTATGCGGCAGTGTCCGCCACACACCCTGATGAAAAGAATCAATATACATTTTCCGATGTCGTGAACGCCCTTGGCGGTGGATATGGAATGCCAGATAAACCCTCAGGATTCAACGGCAGTATGATGTACAACGATTCACAGTACCTAATGAATCCTGCTGGTGAGAGTATAGAAGAATACCCTGGTTTCCTGAACATTAATCAGGTTGAGGCAGAAACGACATTTATAGCAGTTTCAACAACCTGGGGACGTGATCCTGAGAACGGAATGATTGGAGATGGCCGGTATTGGGTATCTCGTCTAGGAAATGCCTTTAAGAACAGTCTTCTTTATTTTCCGATGCGATAACAGGAGGCATAAATGAAACCGGAGTACAAAAAGAAAAACACCTGTGCCATCTGGCTGATTCGGGGAATCTTGCTCATCTTAGGCGTTGTCATTGTTTGCGGAGTGACCTGGTTTGTTCTGGATGACAATCCCTTTGGCAGGGTCCTGAAAGCAGAACCGGAGATAGGAGCTGCTCAGTTTTCCGGTTATTTCCCCCTTGATGTGGTGAGGCAAGATGGACAGATGATAATCGAATTGGGGCAGATCCCTGCGCATATCAGCCCAGTGATCGGAGTTGGTCAGAAAAAATCAGAAATGGAGTTAATCAGCGTCAGCCAGGGTGGCGAGATTGGGTTCCTCAGTTTTCCGGAAATGGCTGTCTCCCAGACGATTAACCTGGGGTATCAGACCATCTTTAACCCTGTTCATTTCTATGCGGATCATCAGAAACTGTTTATTACTGCTGAAAAGGGTTCGGGGGCACGCACAGTTGCAAAATACGATTTTGACAGACAAGAGTTAATTGAATTATATGTTGTGAATATATCCGCTCAGCATATCTATTCTATTGATTCAAACGGTGATTACATCATCCGGAAATTTAGAGATGGAATTCTGATTTATGATGAAAAAAGAGGAGCAACGACTGGGGGATCAATTTGCTTGAAAAAGTATAGAACTGAAATTGATGCACAGGATTCATTGGAAACGATCCAGGTCACTATAGATGACAGGGGAGATTATGTTTCAATTCTAATGGAATATGGCGACATTGTGATATGCCCATTGAGTGAGACGGCGACTGGTTCGGATATTATCACCGGGAATTCCTTGGGTAAGGATGAAGAAAATCGTCAAATGCTGTTTTCGCCTACGCGGGCTCATTTTGCCTGGTTAACCGATGAGAAATTGGTGTTGTGGCGATTGGGATGGACGAAAACTGAACAGGTGTTGGAACTGCCGATAGAAGGTGGTCATGTGATGGCCTTTGACCGCACCGGAGAAGTGTTGTTTATAGGTTCTGATGCAGGTTTGCTGGTCCTGGATGTGCGCACCCTGGAGATTGTGGATGTGTATTCTCTGATTGGGAGCATGACCTCAGTATTTATCACCTGGGACAACCGCCTGCTGATCTGGGGGGATGCAGATGGGAATGTGCACCTGTGGGGTGTGCCCCTGGAGTGAAGGGCTCAAGACGGCGACCACCTTCCCCCCAAGGGGGTGCTTCGCGAGGCAGCACCAGCCTGGTGGTGAACACCAGCGGGGCGCAGGTGGCGCGGCGCAGCTACCTGCCCTTCGG
>DAOTUG010000094.1:0-11934 GCA_034437335.1 Anaerolineaceae bacterium | reverse complement strand
GGGCAATCGCAAAGTTAATTTGGCGACACCATTTTCATTGGGAAATCTCAAAAATGCAGCAAATTTCTCTTGTTATCACCCATTTTTTATGTGTCATTCGTTCACTTTCTGACCCCATCCTCGTTCCTTTCCCTGATTTCAGGGGAAGGATGCCTGCAAACGAAGTGATGCAGGAGGATAGGGTTTCCCATAAAAAAGCATTTTCCTTATCGGGATATCCGCAGCCACAAGATACAGGACTTTGCGATTGCCCTGTTGTTAAGATTAAGGTTAAGGATTCCTCCACATCATGGTATACTTAACCATCAACAACAGCAGCAGATGAAATCACTAGTCCCTTTTAATGACCATGTCAGAAAAACTGGAAATCATCTGCGAATTAGGGGCGGGTGGATTTGCCACAACCTATAAAGCCCGCGTCATCAGTAAAGAGCTTCTTGACGAAGTCCGTCAGGAAGTCGTGGCAATGAAAGTTCCACACAGGTTTGCAGAGAAAATACTCAAGGACGAAATCGTCACAAATGCCGCCCTCTTTGTACGGTTGAAACGCGTCTCCTCCCCCAACCTGGTGGAGTACCTCACCTTCGACACCTTCCTTTCCAAAATCGTCATGCTGATGGAATATGTGCCAGACAGCCTGCGGCGTCGGGTGGGCAAGATTCCCCCGGAAAACAGCCGTGCTGAACCCCCCATGCCCCTGGAGGACTCCCTGGCCCTCATGACGGGCATCCTGGAAGGCCTGGTGGTGATTCACCACGAAGGCTTCCTGCACCGGGATATCAAACCGGAAAACATCCTCCTGGATGGCGACACTCCCAAGATCTGCGATCTGGGAATCTCGGCCTTTCTCAGCTCCGCTTCCTCTCTGGCGCATTCCACCGCCGGCACGCCCTGCTATATGTCGCCGGAGGTGATTGACGGCTTGGGGGCCACCTTCCCCGCCGATATCTGGTCGGCCGGGGTGGTGTTCTATGAACTCCTGACCGGGGTCCTGCCCTTCGGCATCGGCTGCGACACCCCCCGGGGCCAGGTTTATGACCGCATCCGGGACGACGAACCCCTCCCCCCCAGCCACTATGCCGACATCCCTCCGGAATTGGACCGCATCGTCCTCAAATGCCTGCAAAAAGACTCCTGCAACCGCTTTCCCACCGCGGCGGATTTCCTGGCAGCCCTGGACGAACCCCAAAAACCGGAGGCCGATTCCCTGCAGAAGACCCTCAAGGATCTGCGCATCCTGCTGGAAGGGGGCACCGAGCTCACAAAAATTGAAACCCGGCTGGCCAAACTGGCCGATCAATATCCGGATTCCTACGATCTGCACGAGTTCCTGGGTGAGGTCTACCTCCGCTATCAGCACTACCCGGAGGCCATCGAGGCCCTCCAACGGGCGGCGGACCTCAACGACGAGGACCCCATGTGCTACTGGAACCTGGCCATCGCCCAAGAGCGCATCGGCGAATTTGCCAAAGCCTTCCGGGCCCTGAACCGGGCCATGCGCATCGGCCTGGAACCCGGCCTCCAGCGCCACGCGGCCAACTGGCGGCGGCTGTTGCAGGAAAAAGGCGCCACCCACTCACGAAAGGGATAGACCCCATGCCGGAAAAAACCCAACGCCATGACACACCAACGGAAGACCCCAGCGCCTCCCCCCTTGAGGGGCACATCCGGGGACTGATCAACAACCTGGCCGAAGCCGAAGGGGCCCTGAAGCGGACCCACCGGGAACACGAACAATTCCTGCGGAAAACCTACCTCGACATCATCCGGGTGTGCGATTCCTTCGAACGGCTCTTCAAGCTCCTGAGCGACCGGCGGGATTCCCTCTCCGAGGACACCAAGCACTACATCAACAACTTCCGGACCATCCACCGCCGCTTGCAAAAAGTCCTCAAGGATCGCCAGGTTCTGCCCATCCAAACGGAATCGCCCTTTTTTGACCCCCACTGGCACCAGGCAGTGGAGGTGGTTGCGGACCCCGCCCGGGAAAACGGCTTCATCCTGGAGGAGCTCAGCAAGGGCTATGTCTGGAAGGACCAGGTCCTCCGGGAAGCCAATGTCAGGATCGTCAAAAACCCCTGATCCCAATCTTCCCCCTGAACACCATGCGAAAAAAACAAAACAATTACCGGTAAAACCCATTATTCGTGAACACAGAACAAGACGTGCCTTACTCTTTTCGGATTCATCAAACAAGGAGCGCAAATGAGCGACAAAAACACCTCAGAAACTGTTGGCAAAATGGTGGGCATTGATCTGGGCACCACCAACACCGTCGTCGCCTACATGAGCGGCAAGGACCCGGAAGTCCTCTTCAACCGCGACGGCAAACCCCTCACCCGGTCGGCCATCAGCCTGCGCCGCAGCCGCCGCAGGCGCAGCGACGGGGAAGATGAACTTCTGGTGGGCAACCCGGCCGTCCGCAACCTGCCCATGGCCCCCGAAGACACCATCATCTCCATCAAACGGCTGATGGGCATCGGCTTTGATCATCCTGAGGCCGGGCGCGTCAACAAGAACTTTGCCTACCGGGTGGTCAAACCCAGCGGGGGCACAGAAGACGCAGTCCGGGTGGTGATCGGCGATAAGGAATATGCCCCGGAGGACATCTCCGCCATGATCCTGAGGGCCGTCAAGGAGGACGCCGAAGAACGCCTGGGGGAAGAGGTGACCCACGCGGTGATCACCGTCCCGGCCTATTTCGACCAATCCCAGAAAGCCGCCACCCTCAAGGCCGGCATCAAGGCCGGGCTGCGGGTGCTCAAATTGCTGGACGAGCCCACCGCCGCCGCCATCGCCTATGGCATGGACGAAAAGGACTCCGGCGAGTGGAAATACGCCGTGGTCTACGACCTGGGCGGGGGCACCTTTGATGTTTCCGTCCTGATGTGGGGCGGCGTGGCCTTTGTCCCCATGAACATCGAAGGCGATATGTGGCTGGGGGGCGACAATTTTGATCAGGAGATCATTGACTTTGTGAAGCAGCGGGTCATCGAGGAATATGGGATAGATCCCTCCTCCAATATGCGCTTCATGGGCAAGCTCAAGATCGCCGCCCAGGAGGCAAAGGAAAGCCTCAGCTATCAGGACTCCACCGAGATCATCATTGACAATCTCTTGATGGACGAGAACAACATGCCCATTGACGTCTTCGTGGACATCACCCGGGAACAATATGAAGACATGATCCGCCCCTATGTGGTGCGGTCCATTGAACTGGTGGAAAAGGCCATTGACAACGCCAACCTGACCCTGGACGACATCCACTACGTCCTCCTGGCCGGAAACGCCTCCATGACGCCCCTGGTGCAGGAAATGGTGACGGAAAAATTCGGCGAAGAACGCCTTCTCAAGCGCAAACACCCCAAACACTGTGTGGCCGAAGGCGCGGCCATCGTCGCCAAGGTGTACCACAGCGTCCACTGCCCGGAGTGCGGTTTTGCCAATCCCCTGGACGCCGAAACATGTAAAAAATGCGGCCAGGTGCTCAATAAGCTCTTCTGCCCGGAATGCGACACGGCCAACGAACCCGGGGCCACCGTCTGCGCCAACTGCAGCCAGGCCCTGGATTCCTCCGGCATAATGGATGGCTTTGGCCTGCCCGGGATCTCCTCCCGCCACTACGGCATTCAATATCAGGGCGACGAGTTCGCCATCTTTGTCCGCAAGAACGACCCGATCCCCACCACGGACAAACACACCCAAACCTTCCAAACCCGGCACCCCAACCAGCGCATGCTGTATGTGCCCGTCTTCGGCGGGACGGATACGGAAGCGGCCAGCAGCAACGAAAAACAGGGCGAGGCCTTCGCCATCCTGCCCCCCGGGCTGCCCTCGGGTACCGAGGTGAGCATCTCCCTCTGGCTGGATGAAAATGAGGTCTTCGAGCTCTCTGCGGAACTGGGGGACGGCACCCAACTGGACCCGTGGATCGTCAAGGGGGATGTGGATCACAAGGCCATCCAGACACTGGAAACTCTGGAAAATGAAATCCGGGGAAAGGAAGGAGACCTGAGCACAGCAGATAACAAATTGATCGAGGAAAGCCGAGAGAGGGTCTTTGAAGATCTCAAATCCGGCAATTTTGAGGACGCCGCCCAGGAGGTGGAGGACCTCCGCCAGATGCTGGACGCCATGGGACATGGCGGCGGGGGCGGTCCGGTTGATCCCCTCCACCAGGAAGCAAAAGCCCTGATCCAGTTCACCGAATTCCTGACCAACGAATACCGCTGGCTGCTGGGTTCCCAGAAATGCAGCGACCTCAAAGCGCAGGCGGATGGGCTGAACGCCAGCCTGCAGTCCGGGGACGAAGGGAAAATTCGCCGGGAGGTGGAGGACCTCAAAAACACCCTGGACAACCTCCCCAAGGTCCTGCAGCTCCTCCTGGGCCTCAAGATGGCCATCGCCGGAAAGGTGGAACCCGTAGAGCCGACCAAGGCCATCCAGCTCAAGGACGACCTGGCTGAGGCCGAACGGGCCCTGCAGGAGGACCCCCAGAAGGGCATGGCTGCCCTGGCCCGGGTCGCCAAGGCCGTCACCGAAGCCATTGAGGGTTTGCCGGCCACCGGCCCCAGGCCCTGCCCGGCACCGGGATGCGACGGCACCTACGTGCCCGGTGTGGACGCGAAATGCACCCGGGGGCACAATGTCAGCCTGTTTGCCACCGACAATCTGGAATCCTCCGTGCATTAACCCGGCGCTCCGGTCTCCAATCTCCCGGACCCAAACACAGAAAGAAAGGCTGCCCCATGCTCATCAAGGATCCCCTCCAAAACGAACCTTCCCCCTACGAGGTCCTGAACCTGACGCCCTCGGCCAGCGCCAAGGACATCAATCAGGCCATGGGACAGGCGATCATGGCGCGGGAATACGACCACAAAACCGTCCAGAACGCCCGCCAGATGCTCATCACCCCGGAAAACAAGGCCCTGGTCAACTTGCTCCTGTATCCCGCCGGGGAGATCGCAACCGCGGCAGGAACGGGCACGGCCAAGAGCCTGCCCCTCTCCCTGGAAAAACGGTCTCAAACGGCCAAAACCTGGCAGCAGGCCCTGGCTGAGGACTTCCCAAACAACACCCTCCTGCATGCCCTGGCCCTGCTCTGGTACTGGTGGGGAGAATACGAAAGCGAACGCCACCTGGCCATTGTGAAACGGTTGGATCAGGCGGGAGTCGCCTGCTATCGGGTGACGCGCAAGGAGACCCTGCTGAAAAAGATCGCCGAGGTGGAGGGGTGCGGCTTTTCCCCGGGGGGACGCTGCCCCAAGACGGACTGCCCCTGGCACCAGGACTGCGCCTATCCGAGCCCGGATCTTCAGGACATCTGGGAAAAAGTGATCGCCTTCATGACGCCGATCCTCTCCAGCCCAAAAATCTGGCCGGAGCGCGTCCGGGTGAAGGAAGCCGCCGATGAGGAGGTGCGCCAGAACCTGCGCAACCGGGTGGAGGGGACTGTTTCCGGGCTTTCCAAGGGCTTCACCCGGGCCTCCGCCACCGCCTTGGCCAATGCGGCCGATCAGCTCCTGCTGGATTTTGAAACCGAGCGGCGGACGGGCTACCTGATGACAAAATTGCGCATCACCCATAAAAAGTCCCAAAAGTCCTATTCCCTGGGTACCGGCCGCTTCCTCCTCAGAGAGCTGAAGGAACTGTCCGGCACCCGTCGGGCCATAGACAAAGCCCTCGAAAAGGGTGAGGGCAGGCAGGCTTTCCTGAACAACCTGCGGGAGCTGCAGTACCTCCTCTCGCCCCACGCCAACATCTATCACCAGATCAACCGCAAACGCTGGGAAGAAGCCCTCGACCGGATCGAGTCCCTCTCCCGGGAGGAGCAAAAGGAGCCCCTGGTGCGCAAGATGGCTGCCCGGGCCCACCTCGGCATGGCCATGCAGGAATTTGAAATCTCCCACATCCCATCCGCCCTGTCGCACTGGAAAAAGGCCAAAGCGATCCCGGAAGGCAAGGCCTATTGGGAAGAAGAAACCACCGCCATCAAACAAAACATCCTCAGCCGCGTCGCAAAGATTGAAGGGTCCAGACCCGATGAGGCCATCACCCTCCTCGAAGGGGCCGACCAGCTTCTGGAAAAGGACCGCGACATCCAGACCCGCCTGGCCGGGATGCTGACCCAGGTCAGCGTCCACCGGATCGTCCAGATCCAGAAGAAAACAAAAACCCAAAAGCCCACCAAAGAAGATGTCAGGAAGGTCGAGGAAGGGGTGCAGCGTCTGACCAAGGCAGCCGAGATGGGCAACGACCGGGCCCAGGACCAGCTCAAACCAGCCAGAATGTTCCTGATCCACCTGGTGATGGAGACCAAGGGCGAAGTGGATGTGGACCTCGGCGGGAAGGAGCTGCCCGAAAGGGAAGACCCGGCCCTGCAGAAAATAAACCGGCTGCGCCGGGAAGCGACCACAGACGCCAAGAACAAACGCTGGGAAGCGGCCGCCAGCAAACTGCGCCAGGCCCTCCGGGTCCTGCCGGGGGGCGCTCCCGCCAAGCTAAAAAACACTCTGGAAGAGGAATGCCGCATCACGGAAAACAATGCCATCATGCAATGGCGGGAGGAAGCCGGCAAGGCGGCCAAGGGCAATTCCTGGGACAAGGCGATCAAACTGCTGGACAAAGCCCTTTCGCTGATCCAAAACTCCCCCGTCGGCGGCCACGCAGACCTGCAAAAACGGGTCAAGAAGGAGCTCTCCATCTGCCTGACCCAAAGCGCCATTAACATTGTGAATACATCCCTGGAGGCCCTTAACTCCGGGGATTTCAAGGACGCCTCCCTCCTGAAATCCATCCTCAAGAGCAGCGAAAAACAGCTCGTCCGGGCTCGGAAACTGGACCCCGGCAATGCAAAGATCACCCAAAACCTGGGGGAGGTGCGCAAGATCCTGGTCAAACTCGGCGGCGCCCCCGCAGAGGACACCCCCAGGCCCGTTGTCAAAAACGCCTGGGTGGTCAACATCGCCCTGCTGCTGGGGGGGCTGGCTCTGGTGATTTTCTCCGTCCCCCCGCTGCTGCAGCTTCTGGGCGGATTGGCCGTCATCCTCATGGCCGCCGGGGCACGCCTGATTGGCATGCGGCCCGGCCTGGGCCTGGCCTACACCGGCGCCTTTCTGGCAGCCGCCGCCTATTTGATCTCTCTATTTGAATGAAGAGGAGCGCCCCATGAAACTGGAATGCCCTGTTTGCGAGCGCGAAATCACCCCAGACCCGGAGCGCCATTGTCCGGTTTGCGAAGCGGACCTGAGCGCCCTGGTGCTCTATCGGGAAACCCAGAAGGCCGGCCGGCCAGGGGGGTGGCTGCGCTATGGATGGGTTTTCCTGCTGATACTCCTCCCTCTGGCCTTTCTGGCCGCCCGTTGGACCGTCCCCCCAGCCCCTGAAACCGTGCAGACGGTGGTCGTGACGGCCACCCTGGTGGCCTTGGAGCCCGGCGATGAAACCCCAACGGACTCCCCGACCCCTTCCCCCAGCCCAAGCCCCACGGTCACGGCCTCCCCCATACCTTCCCCCAGCCCAAGCCTCACCGCGCCTGCCCCCGAGCCCCCGAGGATTGAAGCTCAGGCCAATCTCAACTGCCGGTCCGGGCCCGGTCCGGGTTTCCCGGTGGTGGGCTTCCTGCAGAGCGGCGCGCAACAGCCCGTCCTGGCCACCCGCACCGACGGCGCCTGGTTGATGATCCCCCATCCCCAGAAGGAAGCCTTCGGCTGCTGGATCTGGGCCGGCGGCGCGGCCCTCTCCGGCGACCTGCAAACTGTCCCCGAAATTCCCCCCAGCCCCTGACCCCAGGAGAAGCAGCCATGGAAAAAAGCAAAGCCCTTGAGCTTGTCTGGAAAATCGCCCTCATCGAAGCCGTCGGTTCAAAAAACGAAGAAATCTTCCCGGAGCATTTCCTGTGCGGCCTGCTGAAGTTTGTGGAGCTGCCCAAGGACAAGATCAGCGCCCTGCTTTCGGGCAATGAGGAGTCCCTGGGCGGGGTGCTGGCGGAACAGAAAAAACTGGCAGAGATGACCACAGCCCTCAAGGTGGACACCACCCGGGTCCGCAGGGCATTGCGCAAGAAGGTCCCCCGGGGGAACCTGGAAAAAATCCGCCAGGTCATCCGACGCTCCCCCAAAAGCCGGGAGCTCTTTCTGAAAGCCGAAGCCCGGGCCGACGCGCGCAACAGCGCCCGCCTGCGCACCTACGATGTGCTCCAGACCCTGCTCGAAAACCCCACGCCGCATATGCAGTCGGTTCTGGATGTCTCCGAAGAAACGATGACCTCCCTGCCCACCCCGGAGGATACCCCCACCCTCAACCGCTTTGGGCGCAACATTCTAAAGGAAGAACCCGAAGCAGAGGCAACCCCGGAGGCCACGCCCCAGGTGAAAGCCCTGCGCAGCCACCTGGAGGCCCGCCATCCCGACCCCCTGATCCTGGTCACCGCTGAGGCGGAGCTGTCCAAAACCATCGCCAGACAGACAGCCGCAGCCTTCGGCGAGGCCCTGCCCGGCCCGCTTCTCGTCCTGGATTATGCTGATCTGGCCTCGGCGGAAAAGGAGCCCCTGGCCCTCCTCCGCCAGATCCTGGAAGAAGCCCGCCAGTCCGGCGCCGCGGTGCTCTTCCTGGAACATTTCGAGACCCCCCTGCAGGAGGACGAAGCCTTCAGAGCAGGGCTCCTGGAAACCCTCCAGGGCAAAACGCCCCCTCTCCTCCTGGGCGTCTCCGAAACCGCCTTCCGGAAGGCCCTCGAGAAAAACCCGGGGATCCGCAGCTGCCGGACCATGTGGCTGCACCCCCTGGACCAGGACGATGACGTCCCCCTGGAGCTGTAACCCCTTTGACCACCACAGGAGGCCCCCATGTTCACGGAAAAAGCCCAACGCATCATTGACAACGCCAAAGACCACGCCTTCACCCGGCAGCAGGACCAGCTCACCGTTGAAGCCATCCTGGCGGCCATCCTGGCCGCGCCGGACGCCCGGCTGCTGCTGGCCAACTGCCTCGGCGTCCCCTCGGGAGAGCTGCAGAAAGAGGGCCCGGTCTTCAATGGCGCCGAAACCTGCACCACAAAACTTCCCTTGGCCCCCGGGGTGCAGGACCTGATCCGGCGGGCCAAGAAACTGGCCGGGGAAATTCCCGACCGCCGGCATCCGGGCCTGATCGGCATCCGCCATCTGGCCTGCGCCGCCGCGGCCGACGAGCAGATCACCCCCCTGACCGGGGCCGCCCCCATTCTGGAAGAGGAAGCCCGCACAACCCTCTCCGGCTGGAGCCAGGAGGCCACCGGCCTGGGCGAGCTGGACCGCCTGAGCGCCACCATCATCGAGATGCGCCAGGCCTTGCTCAGCAAGGTCTTCGGTCAGGACCACGCCGTCAACGGCTTTGTGGAGGGCATCTTCAACGCGGCCGTGGTGGGCCAGAACGAGCCGGACCGCAAAACCCCCCAGGCCATCTTCGTCTTCGCAGGCCCCCCGGGGGTCGGTAAGACCTTCCTGGCCGAGCAGGGCGCCCGCCTGCTGGAGCGCCCCATGAAGCGCTTTGATATGAGCTCCTATTCCGACCACCAGAGCCACTCCGCCCTGGTGGGCTGGCCCAAGAGCTACCAGGCCGCCCACGCCGGCTTGCTGACCGAATTTGTGGACAAGAATCCGGACGCTATCCTGCTCTTCGACGAGATCGAAAAGGCCCACCTGAACGCCGTGCATCTCTTTCTGCAAATACTGGATGCCGGCCGCCTGGAAGACAAGTACCACGAGCGCGACGTGATCTTCAAGGACACCATCCTCATCTTCACCACCAATGCCGGGCGCAGCCTTTATAACCGGGAAAACCAGACCGGCGTCAACAAAGCCAACGCCAGCTTCCACCGCCGCACAGTCCTGGATGCCCTGCGCACCGAGAAAGACCCCGCCACCGGACAACCCTTCTTCCCCCAGGCCATCTGCTCCCGGATCGCCAAAGGCTATCCGATCCTCTTCAACCACCTGGGGGTGAACGAACTGCAGCGGGTCAGCCGGGCCGAGATCGAACGCTTCCGAACCCTGTTTGAACAGCAGTATCTCAAGACCATCACCTATGGAGACGTCCTGCCCCTGGCCATGGTCCTGCGGGAAGGCAAGGGGGCCGACGCCCGCACCGTCAAGGCCCAAACAGACCTCTTCATCAAATCCGAACTGTTCAAGCTGACCCAGCTCTTTGAAAAAGGCCGCCTGGAAGACGCCCTGGAGGAGATCAACACCGTCCACTTCGGCGTGGACCTCCCCGAAAAAACCGGGGAGGACATCCAATCCCTCTTCTATAACCGGCGCAAGCCGGAAATCCTCCTGGTGGCCGCCAAACCCCTCCAGGCCCTCTACAGCGAGCACCTGTCGGACTTCGTCTGGCATCTGGCGGATACCAGCGAAAAAGCCCTCCAGGCCCTGGCCAGCCATGATGTTGACCTCGTCCTGCTGGACCTGTGGGTGGGGTCGGTCAGCGGGGGCCAAAGCGCCACCGTCTTCCAGTTTGACCACATCCCCATTGGAGCCTCAGCCCTGCGGGAGGGCCAGCGTCTCCTGCGCCAGGTCCATGAGCGGATGCCGGATATGCCGATCTACCTCCTCTCCGCCGGGGACGAGGACAAGGAGAAAATTGACGAACAGCTCTTCCTGGCCTGCGTTCAGGCCGGGGGCGCCCGGGGCGTGATCGAATCGGACTTCTCCACCGCCGGGGTCCAGGGCTGGGAGGAAAAGCGGGACCATCTGGCGGAGACACTCAACGCCACCTGTCTGCACCTCCACCGGGAGAAAAAAGCGGAAAAGATGGCCCAGGAGCGCAAAGTACTGGCCCTTGACACTGCCCCCCAGATAGACCGCGCCGCCGGACAGGTATCCATCCGGCTGCAGAATTTCCGTCTGACCCGGGCCGTTGGGGGCGAAGACGCCGATGAGATCATCGAGGATGTCGAGCGCCCGGCCGAGAAGTTCGCCGATGTCTACGGCGCGACGGAGGCCAAAAAAGCCCTGCAGTTCATTGTGGATTGGCTGCAGGACCCCAAGCGCTATGCAGCCCTGGGGGTGCGTCCGCCCAGGGGCATCCTCCTGACAGGCCCGCCCGGCACGGGCAAAACCATGCTGGCCCGGGCCCTGGCCGGGGAGTCCGAAGCGGCCTTCCTGGTTTCCGCCGCGACCAATTTCGTCACCATCTGGCAGGGCAGCGGTCCCAAGGCCGTGCGGGATCTCTTCAACCGGGGGCGGCGCTATGCCCCCGCCATCATCTTCATTGACGAAATTGACGCCATCGGCCGCAAGCGCGGCGGCCTGAGCGGGCGCGCCGAGGAGACCACCCTCAACGCCCTCCTGACGGAGATGGATGGCTTTTCCAGCCCCGCCAACCGACCGGTGATCCTCCTGGCGGCCACCAACCTGGCCGAACACCTCGATGACGCCCTGCGCCGCCGCTTCGACCGGGAAATCCTGGTGGACAAGCCGGACCGCCAGGCCCGGCTGGCCTACCTCCAGGATGCCCTCGCCTCCGAGCGCCAGGAGGGGCGCATCTCCGACTCCCTGGTGGAGCGCATAGCGACCCAATCGGCGGATATGACCATCGCCGATCTCAAGCGGATCGTCAACGAGTCCGCCGTGATGGCGGCCCAAACCGCCGCGCAGTTGGATGACGATCTGCTGGTGGAGTCCTTCGAGAAACTGCGCATGGGCGAAGCCAAGGACCTCCCGGATGAGGAAACCCTCCTGCGCATCGCCCGGCACGAATCCGGCCACACCCTCATCGGTTGGCAGCTTGGCATCCCGGCCTTCCAGGTCACCATCGTCGGGCGGGGCGGCGCCGGGGGCTATCTGGAGCGGCAAGCCGACGAAACCAAGACGATCTACACCAAGTCCGAACTGGAAAACATGATCTGCCAGGCCATGGGGGGGCGGGCGGCCGAGTTGCTCTTCTATGGAGATACGG
>DAOTUG010000093.1:0-37171 GCA_034437335.1 Anaerolineaceae bacterium | reverse complement strand
TGCGCTGATGGGGCCTGACGCCCCTCAGCTTGTGAGGGCGCTCAGCTTGCGGGTGGGTGGGGTTTTCCTGGAAAGCGGTGTTGCGATTGATTCATCCGCAACGATGATCCAGGATGTCGCGATTGCTTTCAGGGCGAAGAATTTCTCAAATGCGATTGCCCTGCTAGGAAGGGTACCAAAGAATCACCGGCTGCCAGGAGTCCTGACCCCACGCGAGGGGTTGATGGAATCAGAGCCGCATTTGGCAAAATAATTCATGAAAACAATCCCGGGGTTGTTGTGATGATATGGCGATCCCGCGGTGATTTGCTCCCCACCATTCGAACATTTTTCTCGATGAAAACCCAAAACAGCATGCTTCTGCGGGTATCTTCTCGGCATTGCAAAGACCTGGACACGGCCTGAGCCTGGTTTGAAGCCTGCTATATTCTAGAATTTTATTGTAACGGTATGGATACAAACCATCCGGTGCGGATTATCACGAACCTGTGTTCTGGAGGTTGTGGAATGACTGGAAAACCCTATCGAAAATTGTTTGTCCTTGCGCCGGAAGTGCCGGAGGCGTTTAAATCCGAGGGAGGTTTTTGTTCATCCTGGGAGATTGTTCACTTTCAGGAGGCTACCCTAGCCTTTGAAGCCCTGCAAGCGTCTTGGCCAGACATTGCCTTTGTGATGCTGCCGGAGTCAGGGCCCCAGCCCTTCTCTCTGTACCGAACCATTCAGGGGATGTTTTCGGTTTATCAGATCCCTGTGATCTGCTTTGGCGATGCGCCCTGTGGGGAGATGCTTCCCATTGTCCAGGACCTAGGAGCTCTGACGTATATCCAGCGTCCGCTGCAGGAGGAGATCTTGCGGGTCTGCCTGCCCGGCTGGTTGAACACGGCGGAAAGGCTCCGTCAGGCCCATTGCAAATTGCTGGAGAAGGATGATGTGTTGATGATGGTCGCCCACGACTTAAAAAATCCCCTGGGGCGGTCAACCTTTGCCAGCGGCATACTGGCGGAAACCCCGGCAATACAGCGCGATGCTTATACCTGGCAGCTTCTCCAGCAGGTGCTGTATGCCAATGAAGAGATCTCCCGGTTGGTGAAGATGCTGCTGTCGCTTTCCGAGATGGAGGGTGCGGGGAGCATGGATGAAAGCGTGGTGGAAGTGGGGGCCCTGGTGGAGGGGGTGGTCAATAATTACCACCTCCTGGCTCAGATGAAGGAGGTGGTGGTTGAATTTGATCCGCCATCCGGGATGGTCCTCGCCAGGGTGGATCCGGTCTGGCTCGAACAGGCCGTGGGTAATCTGATCTCTAACGGGATCAAGTTTACGCCCGACGGCGGCCGGGTGATCGTCCGGATTCTGACAGGGGATATTGGGTTGGTAATTCAGGTGAATGACACGGGAATTGGGATCTCGCAGGAGGATCTGCCCCACATCTTTGATAAGTTTTACCGTTCAAAGCAGGCGGTGCAGTGCAAGGTGGCGGGAAATGGACTGGGATTGGCCATTGTGAAGGCGGCCGTCAACCGTCATGGGGGGCAGATTCTGGTGGACAGCGCCGCCGGGGAAGGCAGCAGCTTTTCGATCGTGCTGCCGCCGAGACTGCTTTGTGAGGCCCCCGCTTTGCTTTCAAACCCTGTCTGAGCAGCCCCGGGGAAAGATGGCAGAGGCTCGCCGGGCTTGCAGGTCGTCCCAGAGGATCCCGGCCATGGCGGCGCTGCCCGTTGCCAGGCAAGTTTCGTCCACATCGAAATCTGGCGTGTGGAGCATGGCGTGTTTGCCATCAGCGGGATTGGCGGCTCCCAGCCAGAACATGGCGCCCGGAAGGTGTTTCGTGTAGTAAGTAAAATCTTCACAATTGAAGGGGAAGGCAGCCTTGAGGGGGATCAGATTTTGGTCTCCCAACACTTGGTTCAAGATGGGCAGTCGGGCAGAAACCAGCCTGTCATCATTGCGCATGTCGGGCATGGATCCCATCGGTTCCAGGGCAACCTGGCTGTGGGTGGCGCGGCAGATCGTGTTGAGGGCGGCTCGGATGCGGCCCAGGGCAGCCCGGCGCAGGTGGCGGTCGGCTGCTTTGATCCCGATCCCGAATTGCCCCATCCAGGCTCGGGGGTTGATCTCGTTGACGCTGGCGGAATAGATGATGAAATGCTGCAGGCTTTCGGGGCCTTCTTGCAAGATGTTCCAAAAATCCCGCATTTTCTCCCAGGTTTCAGGCAGGTGCCACCGGTTGAACCCCCGGATCACCCGGCAGCAGCGGTGCGCGATGGCCTCCAACTGTTGTGGAGTAAGGTGCCCACCTCCGGCAGCGGTGAGAACTGCCAGATAATGTTCAAAACCTGCCAGGAAGAGATCCGGCGTCCAGGCGAGTTTTCCAGCGGGGAAAGGGGCGACATGGAGCCCGTAGATTGTGGATGGGGCGGGCGGGTCGCTCAGAGCACCGGCGCGGATCATGCGCAGGGCGCCGGTGATTTCTTCTTCCTCGGGTTGGAAGAGGAAGCGCACATTCCCCGGCAGGTTGTCGGAGATCTCCAGCAGGATGGCGGCTGTGCCGATGCCGATGGCGCTGTGAACGTCATGACCGCAGGCGTGCATCACTCCCGGCACCCTGGAGCGGTAAGGGCGCTCCGAGATTTCCTGAATCGGAAGGGCATCCATATCTACTCGCAGAGCCGTTGTGGGGGAAGACCGATCCGTGATCAGGTCGGCAACCAGGCCGTGGCCGCCCACCTGCCGCCGGACCCGCAGCCCAAGCCGACCCAGTTTTTCCGCCAGATAGTCGGCGGTCCATCTTTCCTCCCCGGAACGCTCTGGATGCCGGTGCAGGTCCCTGCGGATGCCCGTTAGGATATCCTGGAGATCGTGCGCTGTCTGGCGGATGCGGTCTGTGATGATTTTTCTGCTGGTCATTGGCTGTGATGAAACGGCTTCGGAGAATCGCCCTCCAAAGCCGTTCTGCTTTCTCCGGGTCGGGTCAGGGGTCAATAGAGTTCGGGGACAAAGGTTTGTTCCTCAAAGGGAGGACGGATATAGCCCTCGTTTTCCTGGCGAGGCGGCAGTTCCACCTTGTCGGGAGTCAGATCTTCATAGGGGATCATGCTCAGGAGGTGGGCGATGCAGTTCAGACGGGCATTGCGTTTGATATCTGCATTGACCACATACCAGGGCGCCTGTTTGATATCCGTATATTTCATCATCACGTCCTTGGCTTTGGAATACTCCACCCAGCGGCTGCGCGCTTCCAGGTCCATGGGGCTCAGCTTCCAGCGTTTGGTGCGGTCTTCCATCCGGGCGCGGAACCGTTTTTCCTGTTCCTTATCGCTCACGGAAAACCAGTACTTGATCAAGGTGATGCCGGAGCGCACAAGCATGCGCTCAAATTCAGGGCAGCTTCGCATGAACTCCCAGTATTCATCCTCCGTGCAAAAACCCATCACCCGTTCCACACCCGCGCGGTTGTACCAGCTCCGATCGAAGAGCACGATCTCACCGCCCGCAGGGAGATACGGGACATAGCGCTGGAAATACCATTGGGATTTTTCCCGCTCCGTGGGGACCCCCAGCGCCACCACCCGGGCATAGCGGGGGTTCAGGCACTGGGTGATGCGCTTGATGACGCCGCCCTTGCCGGCTGCATCGCGCCCCTCAAAGATCACTACAACTTTGAGTTTTTCCTTACGGATCCACTCCTGCATTTTCACCAGCTCCACCTGCAGGTGGCGAAGCTCCTGATTGTAGCGCTTTTTGCTGATCTTTTTGCGCGTTTTTTTGGCTTTGGGGGCTGGTTTATCTCCGGTGATCCCGGAGGCCGGGGAATCGGTTTCTGTCCGGGAGGAATCGTCCAATTCTGCCCGGTGTTCTGCGATGATCTGATCTTCGATGGGGGTGCGTTCGTTTTGGGGGGCTTGCTGGCTCTGGTCGTTGGATTCACTGTTTTCGACTGCGTTTCCGGTTTCTTTTTCTCTGGTTTCCTTCAGGCCCATATCATCCCTCACAAATCTGGAAAAAAGTTAACGGTTCGTTAACTATTTTACATGATTTTAACGGGAGGGGGAGAAAATTCGTTTCAGGTGGCGGATATTGGGGATGTGGGGGCTTGGGGGGTGGCGGCGGGGTCCGATGGATACGGTGGTGATGCCCAGGGCGCGCGCGGACTCCAGATTGCGGGGGGAATCATCTACCATCAGACAGCGCTCCGGGGCTTCTGATACCAAGGTCAGGGCTTTGTGGAAGGCTTCCGGCTGTGGTTTGCAATTGGGTGCGATGGCGTGGATGTCCACGATGTCCTCGAAGACCTGGGTGAGGTTCATGGCGGCCAACACCTGCCGGGCATGGAATCCGGGGGCATTGGTGAAGATGATCTTGCGCTGGGGGAGGGAGGTGAACATGGTCAGGAGTTCCGGCTCTGGCTGCAGGTAGTCCTTCAGGGGCGCATTGTGGACGAAGGACAGGTAGTGCTCTGTGTCCACCCCATATTCCTGCTGCAGGCCGCGCAGGGTGGTGCCATACTGGGAGTAGAGTCGGTGATGGGCGGCAAGGACTCTGTCCTCTGGAATCCCGATATGCGTCACAAGATATTCCTCAATTCGGTGTTTGAAAAGATCCCACAACCCATTGTTGGCAGGATAGAGAGTGTCGTCCAGGTCAATCAGGAGACAGCGGATTGCCGTTGGGTCAATTGTGTTCATAGGTCCTTTTGCCTTGTGGTGTGGTGGTCGGTGCCGAAGGGGTGTACGCTGTTGGGGTGTTGAGGCATGGGCTTGGTTGGGGTTAATTTGTTTTCTCCATGGCCAGCCCCACCCAATCCTCCTGATCCAACCGCTGCTGGAGGCGGAAACCGGCGATCCGGGCTGCCTGCAGAACAGCCTCTGCCTGGTGGTCCAGGATCCCTGCCAGGATAATTAATCCGTCGGGGGACACCAGATCCCCCAGCCCTTCGTTGAAGAGCCGGATGATGACTGGAGCCAGGATGTTGACCAGAACGCAGGGTGCATTGTCCCTGCTGAAGCGTCCAGTGCGAATCTCATCCAGGGACCCCTGACCTGTTTCGAGAACTCCGGGGGGAATTTCGTTCAGACGTGCGTTTTCCTGAGTGGCTGCGACGGCTGCGGAGTCAATGTCCAGGGCCAGGGCGTGGGAAGCGCCCAGTTTGAGGGCCGCAATGGACAGGATTCCCGAACCGCAGCCCAGGTCAATCACCGGTTGGTCAGGTTCCAGAAAGTGTTCCATCAGAAGTAGGCAGAGCTGGGTGGAAGGGTGGGTGCCGGTGCCGAAGGCCATGGCCGGGTTGATTCGGATGCAATGGCGATTTTCCCCCGGCTGGGCATCCTTCCAGGCGGGCATGACCAGAACCTTCTCCCCGATGGGGATAGGGTGGTAGTGTTTTTTCCAGGCAGCCATCCAATTCTGGTCTCGGATGGGGGTGTAGATGGGATCGGGGATGGGTGTGATACGGCCCAGGTGCCAGAGGGATTCAGATAATTTCTGACGGCGGACTTCTATGTGGTCATCCACCGGCAGATAGCCATAGACATCCACCTGGCCGGTCGGTACCTGTTCCTGGGTGCGGGGATTCACCTGGGTGACGCTCTCAACCACGACCCCCTGAGAAGTGAAACGCCCCAGCACCTCCGCCAGGGCTTCGGCAATTTCGCCGTTCGTGCGTATTTTGACTTCAATCCAGCTTGCTTCACCCACCGAAAACCTCTCGCAATTTGTCGAAAAAGCTCTGATTCTGGATTTTGATATCCGGGTCCATGGTTTCCGCCAACTTTTCGAAAAGCTCGCGCTGTTCGCCGGTCAGTTGAGTGGGCACCTGCACCGAGACGGTGACCAACTGGTCACCCTTCCCGGAACCGCGCAGGTGGGAGATGCCCCGGTCCCGGAGGCGGAAGATCCGCCCTGGCTGGGTTCCGGGGGGGATGCGCAGATCCACATCACCGTTGAGGGTGGGAATGCGGATTTCATCCCCCAAAACGGCCTGGGCAATGTTGATGTCCAGGTCCAGGAGGATGTCGTCGCCCTTCCGGCGAAAGAATTTGTGGGGTTTTACATTGATCTCAAGGTAGAAGTTTCCATGGGGGCCGCCGTTCTGGCCGGGCTGTCCTTCTCCCGCCAGGCGGATCTGGACGCCATTGGAAACCCCGGCCGGGATGGAAACCAGCTTCTTGACCGTCTTGCGTTCCAGGCCGCGTCCATTGCAGGTGGGGCAGGGGGTTTCGATGATCTCCCCGGAGCCATTGCAGCGCGGGCAGGTTACCACCTGGACCATCGAGCCCAGGAGGGTCTGGTGCACCTGGCGGACCTCCCCGCGGCCCTGGCATTGGGAACAGGTTGCGATGTTGGTGCCCGGTTTGGCGCCGGAACCATTGCAGGTGCGGCATTCTTCGTCCCGGGTGATCTCGATGTCCTTTTCGACACCAAAGGCGGCTTCTTTAAAAGTGAGTTGGATGCGGGAGGAAAGGTCCGCCCCGCGGCGGGGTGCGTTGCGGGAGCGGCGGCTGCCCATGCCAAAGCCGCCGAATCCGAAGATGCCTTCCAGAATGTCAGAAAGGTCAATGTTCGTATAATCCGGCATGCCCTGGGTGTTGACGCCAGAGTGGCCAAAGCGGTCATAGGCGGCGCGCTTATCACTGTCTGACAGCACGGCATAGGCTTCGTTGATCTCTTTGAACTTTTCTTCTGCATCTGGATCGTCGCTGACATCCGGGTGGAACTGACGGGCCAGTTTGCGGAATGCGGTTTTAAGCTGGTCGGGCGTTGCATCCCGTGGGACGCCCAGTACTTCGTAATAATCACGTTTTGCCATCATTTGGTTACTTCTAACTGGTACGGATGAATAAAGCCGGGTTGTTTTCAGCGGGGGGCTGTTTTGCAGTCCCTCGCTGAAAAACCTGGATCAGGCGCCCGGAATTTCCGGGCACCTGTTGGGATTGCTGTCGGGGCCGGGGTTACACCTGTTTGAATTCTCCATCCACGACGTCTTCGTCGTCCTCCTGTCCCTTGTCACCCTCGGGGCTGCCCTGCTGAGTCTGCGGGTCTTCGCCCTGGCTCTGGGAGGGCGCTTCCTGCTGGTATGCGGCCTGGCCCACCTGCTGCAGCGCCTCTGCGAGGGCATCAGTGGCCTGGTCAATGGCTTCTTTGTCCTCGCCATCCTTGACCTGGCGGACCTTCTCAGCGGCTTCCTCGACCCGCTTCTGCAGGTCGGCAGGCACCTTTTCACCCAGGTCCTTGAGGGTCTTCTCGGCGGAATAGACCATATTGTCCGCCCGGTTGCGGGCTTCGATCAGTTCACGACGTTGGCGGTCTTCCTCTGCGTGCTGTTCAGCCTCCTGGCGCATGTTCTCAACCTCATCCTCGCTCAATCCGGAGGAAGCGGTGATGGTGATATTCTGGCTGCGGCCGGTGGCTTTGTCCTGGGCTGTCACTTCGAGGATGCCGTTGGCATTGATGTCGAAGGTGACTTCAATCTGGGGTACGCCCCGGGGCGCCGGGGGAATGCCGTCCAGGATGAATTTACCCAGGGATTTGTTGTTGGCGGCCATGGGCCGTTCTCCCTGGAGGACATGAATCTCAACCTGGGTCTGATTATCGCTGGCAGTGGAGAAAACCTGGCTTTCCCGGGTGGGGATGGTGGTGTTGCGTTTGATGAGGGGGGTCGCCACACCGCCCAGGGTTTCCACGGAGAGCGTCAGGGGGGTCACATCCAGGAGGAGGATATCTTTCACCTCGCCGCCGAGGACACCGGCCTGGATGGCCGCCCCGACCGCGACCACCTCATCCGGATTGACGCCCTTATGGGGCTCCTTACCGAACATTTTCTCCACCTCACTCTGGATTCTGGGCATTCGGGTCATCCCGCCCACCAGGACCATTTCGTCAATGTCGCTGGTTTCCAGGTTGGCGTCATCCAGAGCCTGGCGCACGGGACCAAGGCTGCGATTGATCAGGTCTTCGGTCAACTGCTCTAATTTGGCCCGGGTCAGGGTCATCACCAGGTGTTTCGGCCCGGAGGAATCGGCGGTGATATAGGGCAGGTTGATCTCAGCCTGCATGGTGGAAGAGAGCTCAATCTTGGCCTTTTCCGCCGCTTCTTTCAAGCGCTGGAGGGCCTGGCGGTCCTGGCGCAGGTCAATGCCGTTATCCTGCTTGAATTGATCCGCAATGTGGTTGATGATGCGCTGATCGAAGTCGTCGCCTCCCAGGAATGTGTCTCCGCTGGTGGATCGCACCTGGAAGACGCCTTCGCCAACATCCAGGATGGAGATATCGAATGTGCCGCCGCCCAGATCGTAAACGCCGATGACCTCATTTTTCTTTTTGTCCAGGCCGTAGGCCAGGGACGAGGCTGTGGGCTCATTGATGATGCGCAGGACTTCCAGGCCGGCGATCTTCCCGGCGTCCTTGGTGGCATTGCGTTGGGCATCATTGAAGTAGGCCGGGACGGTGATCACAGCCTGGGTCACCGGCTCGCCCAGATAGGCTTCAGCGTCCCGTTTGATCTTGGAGAGGATCATGGCTGAGATTTCCGGCGGGGAATACGCTTCCCCTGCGAGAACAACCCGCACATCGCCATTGGGGGCTTTGGTGACCTCATAGGGTACCAGTTTGCGGGCCCGCTGGACTTCGGGGTCGTCATATTTTCGGCCCATGAACCGTTTGATTGAGAAAATGGTATTTTCAGGGTTGGTGATGGCTTGATTGCGGGCCACGCGCCCAACCAGGCGTTCGCCGTTCTTGTTCACTGCCACAACGGAGGGCACCAGACGTTCTCCCTCCGCTGAGGGGATCACAACAGGTTCGCCGCCCACCATCACTGCGGCGACGGAGTTGGTCGTTCCTAGGTCAATACCAATGATTTTTGCCATTATATTACTCCTCCAAGTTTTCTATCGGGCAACCCGCACCATCGCAGGGCGAATGACACGGTCTTCAATACGGTAACCGGGCTGAACAACGTCAATGATCTGCCCATCTGAATACTCTTCATGGTCTTCCTGGGTGACAGCTTCGTGCACATTGGGATCAAATTCCTCGCCGGGTTCGATGGTCATCCGTTCAACGCCGAGGTTTTTGAGCTGGTTGGTCAGCTTTTGATGGATCAGTTCGATGCCGTTGACCCAATTTGCGGTGGCCTCCTGTTCCGGCTGGTTTTTGAGGGCCCGTTCCAGGTCGTCGGAAACGCTCAGAAAGACCTTCACAATGGAGGTCATGGCGTCCTGATAGGAGCGGGTGGCATCTTTCTGGACGCGCTTTTTGTAATTGGCGAAGTCTGCCCTCTCCCGCTGCCAGCCATCCTTCAGCCGATCCACCTCTTCTTCCAGGGTCTTGATGTTTTCCTGCAGGGCATCGTATTCGTCAAAGGTGAGGGCCACCATGGTTTGGGCTTCGTCGGTCTGGCTGTTTTCGTCAGCCGGGGTCTGCCCTTCCTTTGGGTCCTTTTCGGGTGTGTTTTCGTTCTTTTTCTGTTTGTCTTGCTCTTCTTGATGTTGTTTATCCATTGATTTCTCCAAAATGATGACGGGTTAAGGTGATTGCGCCATGGGTCTAGACGGCCAGGGTTTCTGAGACCAGGTCGCTCAGGACGTTGGCCACGAAACGCACGGTGGAGATCGTCCGGTCATAGGGCATGCGGATGGGCCCCAGCACGCCGATGGAGCCGGTCAGGGTTTCCGGGTCTCCATACCGTGCCAGAACCATGGAGCACTGCCGCAGTTCATCCCAGGTGCCTTCTCCACCAATCAGGACCTGGATGCCACCCACATCGGAGGTCAGCACCGTGCTGGCCAGAAGGTTTTCGAGGAGCGACCGCTCTTCGAGGATGTGGAGCGCCTGCCGGGCCTCATCCGATTCGACAAACTCCGGCTCCGAGAGGACATTGGTCATGCCGTCCAGATAGATTTCTCCCGTTGCGGCTTCTTCCAAGAGGGCCATTTCTCTGCGGATGATGTCCAGAATGTCCTGTCCGAGGCTGTCAAATTGATTGTACACCTGGCTCAGTTCTTCGTAATCGCAGCCCTGGCAGGTGTGATTCAAGCGGTTGGCAGTTTCGGAAAGCCGTTTTTGGCTGACCGGTTCCGCCAGGGTGATAAATTGCTGGCGGATTTCTCCTCCCACAAAGACCAGAACCATCAGGACCTGGCGCCCTCGGGTGGCGATCAGCTCCAAGTGTTTGAGGAGCGCTTTCTCCGAATGGGGGGCTGTGACCAGGGAGGCTGCCTGGGATTGGTTGGCCAGGATGGAGGCTGCCAGTCGGAGCCACTGTTCCACATCCTGCCGCGATTGATAGAACTGATGGGTGATGGTGCGGCGGGTGGTGGTGGGCAGGCTGGTCTGCTGGACCAGATTGCCCACAAAGAACCGGTAGCCCTCTTCGGTGGGTACCCGGCCTGCCGATGTGTGGGGTTGGCGCAGGAGATCGCATTCCGTCAGAACGGACATCTCGTTGCGCACGGTGGCTGAACTCATCTCCAGGTTGTACTTATCCACCAGGGTTTTTGATCCCACGGGTTGGGCCGCGCGGATATGCTCGTGGATGATCAGCGTCAGGATGAGTTTTTGCCGGCTGGTCAATTCCATAGGGTCCTTCCTTAAATTTTAGCACTCTCAGGGTGAGAGTGCTAAAACAGCACAATTTTAATGTTACCATGACCAAAAAAGTGCGTCAAGAATGGGGGCAGTCCGTGGGTGTTAATTTTTTGTAAGAATCCCGAGGAAAACTCCGGGGACCGCGCCAATCCCTCTGCATATTTTCCGCATATTAAATGAATAAATCCCGGACCTGGCGTCAGGATTTCCCGGGATTTCTGGGGTGGTCTGCTGGGTTCAGGGGCGCAGGGTTACGCGATTTACATACCGGTCAACCCCGCCAAATTTGTATTTATAGGTTTCATCCCCCCGCATGAAGTCAAATTCTGCAATTTCTTTCCGGTTGGCCCATTCCAGCAGATGGCTGAGGAGGACCCAGCCGGGTGAAAAGTCACGAAACTCCCACTCCCAACCTGAGTTGTAGAGCCACAGACGGTTCTCATACACAAACCCCATATTGCCAGCCGCCTTCTTGCCATCCAGGGTGAAGAAGGCCAGGTGCAGCCAGCCATGCTCGAAGGCTGTTTGGGCAGTATTGTGCAGGTGTTGACGCATGGGTTCTGTGAGAAAATCCCGCTTGTTGGGGTCCTGGGCCATCATCTCGATCAGGGCCCGGGTATCGGCTTCCACCTGGGAGCCCTCTTCAACGAAATACCAACCGCCTTCGGCCAGGCTCTGTTCCACGTTGCGGAGTTTTCTTCGGATTTCGTGGCGCTGTTTTTTGTCCAGGGAGTCCAGATAGGCATCAAAGTCCCCCGGGAGGGGGATATAGGGTGCGGGCTGGAGGACGGTTTTCTTATGCTTCCAACCGCGGGATTCCGCTTCAGATGCCAGAACCTGCAGGCTGGGGGATTCCCCTAGGATATTGTACAGATCGAGGAGGTCCCACTCAGGCAAGCTGCTTTCCTTTAAAAGGAAATCCATCAGCCCGGAGATGAACCGGGGCAGATCCTCCTGGGACACAATGAAGTCCAGGAAGTCGGACACTTCAATAGCGCCTACAAACATCAGGGCTGGGTCTCCCAGGATGTTTTCCGTGTGGAAGAGGGGCGCTGCGCCAACCAGGGCATCGTCCTCTGTGGCGACGATCAATGCCAGGTGGCTGTCCTGGGGCCATTCCCCACCACCGCGGGTCTGCCACCAGGTCCGAAGGTATTCAAACCGCAGGAAGGGCACATTACTTGGGCTTTTCCTGACAAGTTGGTTCCAGGCCTCGGCTTGGTCTGCCAGGGCTTCGAATGTATCAAACCGTTTAAATTTCATGGTATTGATTATACCGTAGCCCGGGAATGTGTATGTTGTGTATAATGATGTTAATCGCTTCACAGGATCACCGGTCAGGAAACCCATGTATGATTTAAATCTCATTCCGATCCATTTTCATCAAGGACAATTAAAAACCGACCTACCAGGCTTTCTCGCTGCCGGTCCGCCCCGTCGGACCGGCAGGGGCCGGGGGGAGGACCTTTTGCTGCTGCATCTGAAATTGGGAGGTAGTCTGCAGGTCTCTTCGCAAACTCGGGGGGACTGGCTCAAACGCCTCATCCAGATATTTTTCAGGACCAGCGGGAGCGTGACTGCTGCCATGCGGACAGTTGTTGAAACCCTCAATCTGACGATGATGGAAAAAAACCTGAAGAGTGTTCAGGGCGGCGGCGCGTTGACGGGTGAAATCAACCTGGCTGTCGTCCACCGGCAGTTTCTGTATGTGGCCCAATGCGGATTGACCCACGCCTTTGTCATCAATCGCCAAGGGTGGTCGCATTTTTGCGATCCAAGCATGGCCGATCGCGGCCTGGGACTCAGCCGGACTCCAACCATCCGATATTTTCAGACAGAACTGGCCGGGGGAGCGTATCTGGTCCTAAGCTCGGATCCGCCGGAAAACTGGGATGAGGCGAGTCTTTACCGGAGCGCTTTTCCGACCCTGGAACAGTTGCGGCGCCGATTGATGAATCAGGCTCCCCCGAACCTGCAGGCGGGAGTGGTGGAGATTGAACCCGGAACAGGGCGGATCAACCTGGTGCGACCTATCCTGAGAAAAGCGGAAGGGGAGAATGCGCGGGTGGAATCGCCCTCGGCTGCCCGTCAGACGACCCGGAGTCAGGCCAGGCCGCCGCAGCCCGTGGAGGATATGCGGGTCCGGGATATGCTCTCTGAGGAGGACCGGGAAGCCCCCCTGGAGCCCCAAGCGGAGCTGCAGGCCCAGCCCCCAACCCGGGAAACCGCCAGGCCAGAGGCCGGCGCAGCACCAGAGTCCCCGGTACGCAGAGCAGGGGAAAGAGATCACGCCGATGCCCCCATCCGACCGGAGCCGCTGCGCCCCACCAGCCGGGAGGAAGGTGCTTCGGAAAAGCTTTCCGCTGCCCGGCAGGCCCTGGAGGAACGCAGCCGCGCCTTTCGTCAAAAGGGGCTGACGGGGTTGGCAGCGTTTTTCCAGTGGTGGCATCGGATTTGGGGTCGCGTGGGGAAATTTTTGCAGGATCTTTGGGCGCGCTGGTCCCCCGGCGAGGGTGGGGGGCTGCCAGGTTTGTCCAAAGGGACTTTGCTGTTCATCGCAGTGGCTGTTCCCCTGATGGTTGTGACGGTCGCCGTGGGAGTGTACCTGGCCCGGGGAAAGGATCAGCAGTATCAGTATTATTATGATCAGGCCTTTACCGCGGCCCAGAGCGCACTGGCTGCTGAGAGCGCCTCTGAGGCCCGGAGCGGGTGGGCCCAGACCCTGGTTCTCCTCGAAGAAGCGGAATCATATCGGGATACGGAAGAACTGGAGGCTCTGCGCGCCCAGGCCCAGGAAGCTTTAGACCTTTTGGATGGCGCCACCCGGCTGGAATATCATCCGGCCATTGTGGGCTCGTTGTATTCCGGGATCAATGTGGATCGGATTGTGTCCTTTGGGGCGGATCTCTACCTGTTTGATTCCATGGGCGGACGGGTCATCCATGCTCTGCGCACCGGTTCCGGTTATGAGGTTGATCCCGATTTCACCTGCATGGCCGGTCAATATAACGGCGTTTATGTGGATGAACTGGTGGACATGGTTGCCTTACCCATCAACAATCTCTATCAGGCTCATGTTCTGGGTGTGGATGGACGCGGGAATCTGCTCTATTGTTCCTCCGGCGACACGCCGGTGGCCGAAGCGCTGCCGGATCCGATGGGCTCCGAGGGACAGATTAAACGCATGGCGTATAACGGCGGCTTTTTGTACGTTCTCGATCCGGTGGCCAATATGATCCTGGTCTACAAGGCCGAAAGCGGGCAGTTTCTGCAACTGCCCCAGGATTATTTTGAAGGAGTGGCCGTGGAAGAACGCCCGGATCTGAGCGCCATTGAGGACCTGGCCGCCAATGGCCCGGAATTATATCTCCTGCGCGCGGATGGATATCTGGCCTCCTGTGTTTCCAGCGGCATTTCGGGGGATCCTGTTGACTGCGCCGATCCGGCCGCGTATGTTGACAGCCGACCTGGAAAAGAAGACCAGCCGGTGATCATGCCCGAATCCCGGTATGACTCCCTGCTGTATACCGCTCCCCCCGATCCCTCCCTTTACTTGCTGGAAGCTGTCAATGGGGACATTTATCGCTTTTCTGTGCGGTTGAAGTTATATGAACGGTTCCGACCCGATCTGGGGAATTATGAGATCCTTTCTCCGGAGGCCACAGCCTTTTCTGTGGGTATAGATCGAATTGCTTTTTTGGCCTTCGGCCACCAGGTTTTTTATGCTTATGTGGAATGAGGGCCGAGGGGCCTGCTGCGTTTGGGGCTGATTTCCCTTTGTAAACAGGAAACCCTGCAGGCTCTGGACTGACACTCGGCACTTGCCATGCTTCCGAGCGGATGATAATCTTAGCATGATATTATGATAAGCAGTACGTTATCGCATCACGAGATGGATGAGGAGACATATGGCACAGGATGATGTGCGAATTGAAACGCTGCGGAAGATGCGGGAAAAGTCCCAGGAAGGCGGTGGCCAGGACCGTATAGACCGGCAGCATGCCAAGGGCAAACTGACGGCCCGGGAACGGCTGGATATCCTGCTGGATGCGGACAGCTTTATCGAGCTGGAACCTTTTGTCACCCAGCAGAACGATCCGGAGGGAAAGGCCATCCTGGGAGATGGCGTTGTCACAGGGGTTGGCACGATTGCCGGCCGGACGGTGTATGTATATGCCCAGGATTTCACCGTGCAGGGGGGCGCGCTGGGCGAGATGCACAGCCGCAAGATCTGCCGGGCAATGGACCTGGCGGTGGCCAACGGCAGCCCCATCATCGGCTTGATTGATTCCGGCGGCGCCCGAATTCAAGAGGGCGTGAAAAGCCTGGGTGGGTACGCTGAAATTTTCAAGCGCAACGCCCGCTATTCGGGGGTGGTTCCCCAGATCAGCCTGATCCTGGGGCCCTGCGCTGGGGGCGCGGCCTATTCCCCCGCGCTGACGGACGTAATCATCATGGTTGAAAAGCAATCCTTTATGTTCCTGACCGGTCCCCAGGTGATCAAGACCGTCACCGGTGAGGAAACTGATTTTGAATCCCTGGGCGGGGCCATGGTGCACCTTACGACCAGCGGGACGGCCCATCTGATCACCAAGGATGAGGAAGCTGCCCTCAAGCTGGCCCGGTTTGTGTTGGGATACCTGCCGGGGAACAATGTGGAAAACCCGCCGGTCTCCGAACCCGGGGATGACCCGGATCGGCTGGATCCCGCATTGAATAGTCTTGTGCCGGTGGATCCGGGCTTGCCCTACAGCATGCACACGGTCATCGAAACCGTTGTGGATCAGGGGTCCTTCCTGGAGCTGCAGGGGGGGTTTGCCCGGAATGCAGTGGTGGGCCTGGCGCGGTTTGATGGAAGGCCTGTGGGCATCATCGCCCAGGAGCCCAGTGTGATGGCCGGGGTGATTGATATTGACGCGGCGGACAAAATTTGCCGGATGGTGCGCTTCTGCGATGCGTTCAATCTGCCCCTGGTGACCTTCGTAGACTCGCCCGGGTTTCTGCCCGGGGTGGATCAGGAACACCGCGGGATTATCCGCCACGGGGCCAAGGTTCTCTTTGCTTATTCCGAGGCAACCGTCCCGAAGATCAGCGTTGTGACTCGCAAAGCCTACGGTGGCGCGTATGTCGTCATGAGCAGCAAGTATTTAGGGACGGACATCAATTACGCCTGGCCCAGCGCTGAAATTGCCGTGATGGGCCCCAAGGGCGCCACCAACATCCTCTATCGCAAGGAGCTGGCCAAGGCCGATGATCCTGAGGCGGAACGGGTGCGCCTGGAGGCGGAATACCGCAAACGCTATCTGACCCCCTATGCGGCGGCCCACGCGGGATATGTGGATGATGTGATTGAGCCTGCCCGGACCCGACTGATGATCATCCGGGCGCTACGGGCCATTCGCAACAAATCGGAGCAACATCCGCCTCGCAAACATGGCAATATGCCGGTCTGAGAGGAATATGATGAGCACTATCCAGCAGGGATTATTAATAGCGGTGATTGGGATGGGATTGGTATTTTCCGTCATCATCTTCCTGTGGGGTCTGATGGCTTTGCTGGTGCGGCTGACCTCCAGCAACGCGGAAGCTCCCCAGGCATTTCAGGAAAATCTTGAGACTACGGCGGAGCCCCTGGTGCCCCAGATGAAGGCGGCGGAAGACCAGCGTCGGGCTGCTGCGGCGGCTGTGGCTGTTGCGATGGCCCTGGCAGCCGCCAGGGGCCGTGGAACAGAGAACGCGGGGGGCGCCTCGGAGGCGAATCTCAGCCCCTGGCAGGCTGTCCACCGCGTCCGGCAGCTCCAGAACAGGATCAGAAGAGGTTGAAAACCATGAAGATGAATGTTGTGATTGATAACCAAACCTATACCGTTGAAATTGAAGATATTCACGCCCGTCCGGTGATTGCCCGGGTGGAAGGGGAACGGTTTGCGGTATGGCCGGAGGAGGCCGAGAAGGAAGGTCCGTCGGCAGCGGCCCTGGAAGCCCCGGAGGTTTCCGTGCCGCCCACAGCGCCCAAACCAGCGGCAGCTCCCCCAGCGGAGGATGGGGATTCCGTCAGGGCGCCCCTGCCCGGGGTGATTGTGGCCCTGATGGTGGAACCGGGGGATTCTGTTGCCCGGGGCCAGGAGATTTGCACCCTGGAGGCGATGAAGATGAAAAACGCCATCCGGGCCAACCGGGATGGCACCATCGGCTCGGTGAAGGTCAGCGTTGGCGATCAGGTGGGGCATGGACAGGTCTTGATGACCTACAGCGATTAAAGGAGCCTTTTTAATGGATTTTTCTTTTCTTTTGGAAGAGATCACCCGCGGCTTCACCAATTTTACCTGGGGAAATGCGGTCATGATTGCGGTTGGGCTGGTGCTGGTTGCCCTGGCTGTCTTGAAAGAATATGAACCGGTTCTGCTGCTCCCAATCGGTTTTGGATGTATCATGGCCAATATTGGCATGTCCACAGACACCGGTTTCATGAAGGTGATTTATGACGCCGGGATCAAGACGGAGCTCTTTCCGCTGTTAATTTTTGTGGGCGTGGGCGCCATGATTGACTTCAGCCCCCTGCTCTCGCAGCCGAAGATGGTCCTCCTGGGAGCAGCCGGTCAGTTTGGTATTTACGGCACCCTCTTGCTGGCCTTGCTGCTGGGTTTTCCGATGAATGAGGCGGCTTCTATTGGCGTGATTGGAGCCATTGATGGGCCAACGGCTATCTTTGTGGGCAGCAAACTGGCTCCGGATCTTCTGGCGCCCATTGCTGTGGCGGCCTATTCCTATATGAGCCTGATTCCCATCATCCAACCCCCCATCATGAAATTGATGACCACCCGCAAGGAACGGCTGATCCGAATGGAGTATGCCCCCCGCCCGGTCTCCCGGCTGACTCTGGTGATTTTCCCGATATTTGTCACTCTTGTGGTCAGCCTGGTGGCGCCGGATGCCGCGCCCCTGATCGCTTCTCTGATGCTCGGGAACCTGCTGCGGGAGAGTCTGGTGGTGGACCGCCTCAGCAAAGCCGCTCAGAATGAGATCATCAACATCGCCACACTATTCCTTGGCCTGGCGATTGGGGCCACCATGACGGCCAGGGCCTTCTTGAACCTGCAGACCATTTTGATCCTCGGTTTAGGGCTTGTGGCCTTCATCCTGGACACTGTGGCCGGCCTGCTCTTTGGCAAATTGATGTCCGTCCTGAGCGGCGGCAAGGTGAATCCTCTGATCGGAGCCTGCGGGATCAGCGCCTTCCCGATGGCCGGGCGTCTTTCAGCCCGGATGGCCCAGGAGGAGGATTTTGACAACTTCATCCTGATGCATGCCATGGGCGCCAACACCGCCGGGCAGTTGGGCAGCGTCATCGCCGGCGGCCTGCTCCTGGCCCTGGTCAGCGGATTGGGATAGGCATCTTAACGTACACGCCAAAGCGCATTGTCAGAACCGCCCGGAGGGGCGGTTCTGTTTTTTATGACCTCAATACCAGATCCGGATTTTCCGAACTTTGCAGATAAGCCGGGGGTTCTTCGCCGATGCTCTCCTCCCACACCTGGTGAAAGCCGACCAGGCAGGCAGCCATAGCAAACCGGGGTGATGGGTGATCAATCTCGATGAAACGCAAGGAGATGATCATGGGGCCCAGCGGCTGGCATTTTTCCCCGGAGGCACAGAGCATATAGTCCACCCTGGATCAGAAATTCTTGTGAATCCTGGCTATCCGCTGCATGACCCTCGAGTTGTTCGTGGCTGGAATGCCGTTCGATCTGGGTGGGGGGGCCAACCATGGTCCTGGAACCACTGGAAGGCGTCCGGGTGAGAGGCCCATTCAAAGAGGATCAGACCCTCACAGCGGCGGAGCTCCTGGCTCAGGATTTTCTTGAGGCGGTCCTTGAGGGATCTTTCAGCGACGCGGCGCTGGAAATTTGGCTCTGCGAAACGCTTCGGCATGGCAGGCGAGGTCAGGGATTGTTCTGGTGGGAGATCAATGCCCATCATGCCGGTTCTTAGGTGGGATCAGGTTTCGAGGATCAGGATTTCCCATGTGGGGTTTTCACCCCAGAGAGTATCTCCGGACCGCTTTTGATGAAACTGGACGGTGCATGTTGTGTCTGTTGATGTGCTGTGGGAAACGAGCACATAGATCAAAAACTCACCGTAAGACGCAAGCCGGTCTTGCAGAGTCAGGGCCAGGGCCAAACCCTGGAGAAGAAGGGATTCCCGACTGCCCTCTACCCAATCTTCAATGTGGGTGTGGCTGCACAGGGACTCAATCTGATTTGGGGGAAGGCCCATCGTGCGCCAGGTATTCAGGGTGTCCCCGCTGTAGGTGTTTTCAATCAGGACCAAATCGTCCTCGGTGTGGATCGGACGGCTCAGAACCTCCCTGAGCTCATCGGCCAGGGTCAGAGTAGTCAATTTTTCAATCAGCTCCGGATCGTTCAGCCACTGCTGCATCCGGGGAGAGGCTGAGTGAATCGTTTTGGGATCTAACGCACGCATTTTTCTATCACCTCCAGGAGCTGACGGTCTGCATCCATCCGGACTTTTCCGCCCACGGGCAGAACCGCGTTGGGGCAATTATGCCCGAAATCATTGACTTTAAGGATGGGGAATTCCCGGTGCCTGGTCGCCTGCAGGAGGAGGTCCTCCATGAAAGGCCCTGCACCGCCGTCCCGTTGCATAGAATGGATATAACCGACTACCGCCCCCTTGATCCGATCGAACACGCCCATCTGGGCCAGTTGGTGGAAGGCTGTATGGCAGGCTTTTGGGGAGATCGTGTATGCCTCCAGAAACAGGATGGCCCCGGTGCAGTCCGGCCAGAAGGGCGTTCCGGCCAGTTTGAGGAGGCAGCGGAGATTGCCGCCCAGCAGCTTGCCTTCCGCCCGTCCACCCCGAAGGGTTTTTCTTGGGCCGTTGGGAGGAATTGGGCCGATTTTGCCTTCCATCAGAGTCTCCATGAAGGCTTGCTGGTCGTAGGCTGTGATTTTCCGCCCGAACCCCCACAGCAAGTCGTTGCCGTGAAAGGTGACCAGGCCGGTCCTGGCGTGGAGGGCGTTCAGTAACAGGGTGATATCGCTCAGCCCGAGGAAAACCTTCGGATTGCGTTGAATGCGGTCCCAGTCCAACAGCGCGAGGGGCGCATTGGCTGTATCACCCCCCTGGGCGCAAAACACCCCCCGCACTTCCGGATCTTCGAACATCTTCATCAGATCCACGGCTTTTTCTTCCGGGGATGCGGCAAACCCCAGGGTGTTGGACTCCAGATGGCGCCCTGTTTTGATCCGGAAGTTCAGACCCCGAAGGAAATGGCAGCCCTTTTTGAGCAGAGGTTCCTGTTCGGGCAACACGGGATCGGAGGGGGCAATCACGCCAATGACGTCGCCTGGGTGCAGCCTTTTGGGGATCATGGGATGAATATCCTTTCGCACCCTTTTCAGGGGGTGGGTGTTGTGCAGGGTGGGGCGCCTGGTCGCCCGGGCGTTTCTTCTGCATGGAGACTGGAAAGCAGGTATATTATAATCAATACATTGTCATCACTCATTGGGACGTTATGAATCGTTGCTGCCGGACCATCTTGTGGATAGTGTTGATTGCAACCAGTGTGGCCTCGCTGGGGGCTGCCCCCCTGTCCCGGCAGGAGTGGTTGGCGCTTGATACCGAATACTTTTCCATTCTTTATACGGTGGGAGACTATCCCCTGGCTTTTGCCCTGCAGAATGAGACCGGTCCGACCCTGGATCGGTTGTTCACCCAATTTAACGTTCTTTTTGGGGTTGACCTTGCGCCGCCCCTCACCATCCGGATTTATCCGGATTTTTCCGTTTATACGCGGCTGAATGTGGTGGCGCACCCTGTTCCCGCAGATGGAACCCACAGCCGCATTGGACGGCGAGAAATTGCCCTGTTTTCCGACCGGATTTTTGACCAGCAGACGACCTGGGAACAGGAAAGCTTGAATGCCCTGTATTATGAGCTGGCGGTCCTGTTTGCGATTGACGCCAGTCAGAACCAGGCCCCGCCGGGCCTCCTCACCTCCATCGGCGCGTATGCCCGGGATCCCTTCCTGGTCTCGATGGCAGGTTTGGCTGACCTTAGCGTCGCAGAGGTGGATTGGCTGGACCTGTGGATGGATCCTGATCTGCGCCTTTCCCGGGAGGGGACGTTTTTGGGCGCCAACATGGTGGCCTATCTGGTGGACGCGCGGGGTTGGGAAGCCTTTGTGCGGTTCCTTGCAGCTCTGCCGGAGGGTCAGGACATTCAGGAGGTCATCACTCTGCATTATGACCTGACTCCCTCCGCCCTGGAGGCGCGCTGGAAGGATTACTGGCCCCTTTATCTGGCGTCGCGCTGGGCGGTGAATTTTTTCCATACCTATGACCTGGCGCGCTATGAAACCCTGCTGGAAGCCGGAGCATATCAGGAGGCCGCCCTGGGCCTTGAGCAGGCGGTGGATCATCTGACATATTTAGAACAGCCGGAAACCCTGGACGAGGCGCGGCGCCTCCTGGCCCGGGCGCAAACCGGACAGCATGCGGGAGAGCTGTTGCTCTCCGCCCGGGAGGCGATCCTGGCTGGAGAGTATTCCCAGGCCCTGGAAGCCCTCAATGCGGCGGAAGACCTGTACAGCGCCCTGGGAGATCCCTCCCGTCAGGAGGATGTGGACGCGCTTCGGGAGCATGCAGAGACGGTCCTGGCGCTGCGGGTCGAGATTGCGGATTTGCAAGCCCTTGATAGCGGGCTATTCAGCGATTATGGCAGCCGTATCGCCCGTCTGGACGCTGTCGCCGCTGCCCTGGAGGACTTGGGGGATGGGTCCGGTCAGTCCTCAGCCCTGGAGTTGAATCAGTCCCTGTTGATGAAACGTCAGCGACGGCGGTGGGCCCTGGCGGGGGGCGGGTTCTTCCTGGCTCTGGTTCTTTCCGGGGGTGTTCTTTTCCTGACACGCCGCAAAGACAGGCAGGAGGGCGTGTTATGATGTCCCTGCGCGCGAGATTTCTCCGTCAGATGCGGGCCATTCAGCGTCTGGTATGGTTCCAGCGCGGTTTTCGGTGGGCGTTGCGTTCGGCCTGGCTGACGGGGTTGAGTTTCCTGGTCACCTGGCTTCTGGCGCATTTCTTTGGTTGGCTGCCGGGTTTATGGCTCCGTGTGGGCCTTTCTTTCTTTGTGGGTTTGATACCGCTATGCATCGGGTTGCTTTCCCGGCCCGAGGCCGGGGCCCTGGCCTGGCGGATGGATCGCCGGCTGGGATTGCAGGAGCGGATCAGCACGGCCTGGGAGGTCGCCCGGGCCAAAGAAACCGCCAACCCCCTGGAGAAAACCCTCCTGGATGAAGCCAGCCAGTCGCTACCGGAGATTCATCTTCAGGTTCTGCGGCATGGATGGGGCGCAGGGCGGGATCTCCTGGTTTTGATCCTGGTGGTGGTGGCCCTCTCAGTGATGCTTGTGCTGACCTTTCCCCTGCCGCAATTGCCCCAGATCCCCATGCCCGGGTCCGGAAACGGCGTTCTCCCGGCTCTGGGAGGGGAGCCTTCCGCTGAGGATGTCTTCCCGGGGGATGTTCCCGGGATGCCCGAGGGGGGCGAACCGGATCCGGAGGTTCCGGGAGAGCTGACGGAGATTTTCTCTGACATCGCAGGGGATCTGGCCGGAGAATCTGCGTTCCAGGCTCTCTCCGAAGCCCTGGATGCGCCGGACCTGGAGGGGTCTGCGGAGGCTCTGGAAGATCTGGCGGAGAACCTGGATCAGCTTCCGGAGGAGGCCCGACAAACGCTGGCTGAATCCTTTTCCGAGGCGGTTTCCCAGATTGAAGGGGCGGGCTACCCGGATCTGGCAGAGTCCTTTGGCAACGCGGCTGATTCCCTGGCAGGGGGACTTGATTCCCAGGCCGGCGACCTGGAAAATCTGGCTGAGGCCCTGCGGGGGCTGGGCTCGGAAGAGACCCCCGAACCGGAACCGACCCCTGACCAAGCCACGCCGGAACCGGTTGAGCGTCTGGGGGAGGACGGTCAGGCATTTGAGTTGGAGGCGGAATCCGCGACTGAATCGGATCTGCTCGTTCCTGCGGATGCTCCAGGGGAGGAACAGGCTGAGGGTGAGCCTCCCGGCGGCCCATCGTATGCGGATGAGGATGTCATTGACACCATCCTCGTGCCCTACACCTATCCCTGGTATTGGCAGGATCTGATATCGGATTATTTCACGCCATGAAAACTACCCCGGCAACTCCCGCAGACGGCATCTCCCCCGGAGTCCAGCGTCAATTGGACCGGCTGCGCCTGCGCGCCAGCCGCTGGATACCGGGTCAGCAGGCGGGCGCGCGGCCCGGGCCGCGCACACGCCCAGCCTTTGAGTTCATTCAACACCGGAAATATGTCCCGGGAGATGACATTCGCTTTGTGGATTGGCGGGCTTCGGCTCGCAGCGAACATATCTACCTCCGGGAAGGGGAGAATCCCCAGGCTGTGACGTTGTATCTCCTGGTGGATCTCTCAGCCTCAATGGGCTGGGGCGACCCCGCAAAATATCCCCGGGTGGGCCAGATCGCCACCCTGCTGGCCTATGTGGCCCTGGCGAACGGAGACCGCTGTATGCTTCTGCCGTATCGTGATGGTCTGCTCAGCCCTATTGGCCCCCTGCGGGGCAAGAGCCAGATCCCCCTGATCCCCCGGGCCTTGGGCTCCCTCGCGCCGGGCGGTGCAGCGGATCTATATGATGCTGTGCGTCAGCTTCAAAACCGCTTTGCCCCCCGGGGTGGGATTTTGATGGTCCTTTCGGACCTCCTGGGTCTGGAGGACCTGGAGCCTGTTCTTGATCGTCTGCCGAACCCCCGCTGGGAGGTGACCTTGCTGCATATACTGCATCCGGAGGAGCTGGCCCCCACCCTGCAGGGCGATTATATCTTTGAGGATGTCGAAACCGGCCAGGTGAAAAACCTGGATGTGACCGAAGGGGACCTGGCCCGTTATCGGGAGCATGTTGGGCGGTGGCTCAGGCAAATTGAGCTGACCTGTCGGTTGGAGAAGGCGTTTTACCTTCTGCTGCGAACGGATTGGGACCTGGAAACGACCCTTTTGCCGCGCCTGCGGGAAGAGAAAATTCTGGTGCCGCGATGACCTTCACGACGCCCCTCGCCTTCCTCGCGTTCCTGTCTCTGCCGTTGATTTTGATCCTGCATCTCTTCCGCCGACGGCAGCGGCGCGTGGTGGTTTCTCACCTGGGGCTGTGGGATTTTTTACGGCCGGAGGTGCGCGGTCCCCGAGCGCGGCGGATTCCCTTGAGCTGGGTGCTTTTGCTGGATCTCCTGGCTGCGGCATTTTTCAGTCTGGCCCTGACGGGCCCGCAGCTCCATTTGCCGGAGGCGGGAAGGGGCCCACGCCATGTGGTGGTTCTCCTGGATGTCTCAACGAGCATGCTGGCGGAGGATGCCGAACCAAATCGCTTTGCATCGGCTGTGGCAGCTGCACAGGACCTTTTCTCGGATATACCCTCCAACAGCGTTTACAGCCTGATCACCTTTTCCGATGAGGTGCGGTGGGTTTTGGATTCCCGCCGGGACGGGCAGGACGACCCGGCCGGACGGCTGGAGGGTCTGGAGGCCGGATTCACCGGCGCGGCCCTGGATCAGGCGCTGTCCCTGGCAGGGGCCATCCGTGAAGAAGGAATACCTTTGGAGATCCACATCCTGACGGACGGCGCTTATCCCGCACCGGAGAGCGACCTGGCCGGGATGCCGATCCTCTGGCATTTCTTTGGGCAAGCGGCGGATAACCGGGCCGTCTTTGATCTGGCTGTCTCCCGGCTCTCCGGGGGGGAGGTGCAGGTTTTTGCCCGGTTGGTGAACTATGGACAGGCCCCGGCCGCCCTTGATCTCACCCTGGCGGATGCCTCCGGCACCCTGGGCCTTTGGCCTGTATCTCTGCCCCCGGGAAGTGCCCAGCCTCAGGTGTGGACGCTGCAGACGCCGGAGGGGTATCTGGCCCTTGCACTGGATGGCGAGGATGTCCTTCCGGTGGATGACCGGGCGGTCATCGGCCTGGCGGCAATCGGCAGTGTGGGGGTGGATCTGGTGGCGGATGCTTTCTTTCCCCTGGATCGCGCTGTGGCGGTCCTGCCCCAGGCGCGGCTGACCCAGATCGAGCCGGAGGATTATGTCCCTGGCATTTCGGGCGGCTTGACGATCTTCCGGGGCTTTTTGCCGGACAGCCTGCCGGGGGGCACGGCCCTTATCCTGCCGCCACCAATCCCGGCCATTGGTAATCCGGATTTGACGCATCTGGGCTATGGGGGGACGGTCAGCATTCCGGCCAATGGGATTACGCAGATGTTGCAGGGGGAGGCCCTGCTGCAGGCGATTGATTTTTCCGGCGTGCGTTGGGAAGAAGTTCGGGTGCTGGACTCCATCCCCGAAGGGTATGAAATTTTGCTCTCTGTCGTGGACACCGAGGGCGTTTCCCGGCCCATCCTGCTGCGCGGGCGGGAGGGGAACACCCGCATTTTGCTGCTTCTGGCTGATTTGACTGCAGGGAATTTCTCAGGGCATCCGGCTTTTCCCCTTCTGATTAATCAGATTGTCGCCGGTGTGGATCAGGTTGCGCTGCCTGCTGCCCTTCCTTTGGGGAGCGCCATTGTACTGCCCGCAGCGGCCCAGCTCGAGTCCCTCGAAATCAAATTTCCAACCGGCGGGTCCACCGACCGTCTGACTGATTGGCCGGAAACCTATACTGATACGACCGCACCTGGCGTCTATGGGTTTGCCCTGGAACTACCGGATGGCCGGATCCTCTCCCAGGTGGTTGGCTTGAACGCGGGGTCGCCCCTGGAATCGGATCTCACCCCGCGGGCGTGGTCGGTGGAGGCCCGGGATGCCGCCCCGCCGCCTCCCGTGGAGGAAGATCGCCTTCTCGATCTTGCGCCCTGGCTGCTGGCTTTGGGTATCCTGGTACTCCTGGGGGAGGCGGTGGTTGCATGGCGGTGAGAATGGATTGGCTGCATCCCCTTTTCTGGGCGGCCCTGGTGGCAGCCGGATTGCTGCTGATGTGGTTGTTCCGGCGTTATCAGATGCGCTGGCTGCCGGCCTGGTTTTCCCGTTTGTTCCTGGTGGCCCTGTCCCTTGTGGCTGCTTTTCAGCCCGAATCCCTGGTTGTGGAGGAGCCCCAGACGGGAGTGTCCGTTTTGCTGCTGGACCATTCCGACAGTGTGGGCCCGGATGTCCTGGCCGCGGCCCGGGAAGGGGCGGATGCCTGGCTGGCCGGGGGGGAAAACCGTCTGGTAATTCCCTTCGCGGCGGAGGCTGTTCTGTATGATCCGGAAAAGCCCTGGCCCGGGATGGATGGGCGCGCATCGGCCCTGGTGTCGGCCCTGGGTTTGGCGGAATCCCTTCTGACGGATCCAGCGAGGTCGCAGGTGCTGATCGCATCTGACGGCCTGGTGACGGAGCTGCCCACCGTAGCCAAGGCCCTGACGGACCTGCACCAGGCTGGAGTGGCGATTCGTCTGCTGCCCCTGGACCCCCGCCCGGCGGCGGGTGATCTGGCCCTGGGGCCGATTTTGTCCCCTCAGGCGATCTGGGCTGGGACCACTCTGGATGTGATCCTGCCCGTGTTCGGAGATGGGGGTTTCAGCGCGGCGGAGGTGACGTTTTATTGCAATGGTGAGACCCTGCAGCCTGTGGGACAGGGGCAAAACGCCCTTATTTACCGGCTGCCGCGTCAGGAGGTGGGCATCACCACCCTTTCGGCGGAGATCAGCCCGGAGGGGGACCCCTTTGGCGGAAATAATTTCAGTCATGCGGCGCTGTGGGTTTTTCCGCCCCCGCGCACGCTGTTTGTCAGTTCGGACCTGGGTGGGGCGATTCGCTTCACCCAGTCCCTGCGGGATTACGGGTTGAATATCCTCACCGCCTCCCCCAGGACACTGGATATCAGCCCGGCGGCCCTGGGGCAATATCAGCTCATCTTTTTGCATAATCTGCAGGCTGTTGATCTGACCGCGGAGCAGATGAGAGCGCTCCGGGATTATGTCGGCAGCGGGAGGGGCGGCCTGGTGTTTTTGGGGGGAGATCAGACCTATTCCCTGGGCGGGTTTGAAAATTCCCTTCTCGAGCCAATGTTGCCGGTTTCCCTCTCGCCCCCCGGACGTTCCGAGCGTTCTCCTATGCTGATTTTGTTGATGATGGACCGCTCCGGCAGCATGGGCGTTGTCACTGCCCAGGGGGATCTGCCAATTGACCTGGCCAAGGAATCGGCCATGCGGGTGATTGAAACCCTTTCCGGGTCGGATTATTTGGGTCTGGCGACCTACTCTTTGGATACGATCTGGCATGTGCCGGTCCGGGAGTTGGGCGAGGGTCTCTCCCGGCGGGAGGCCCTGGATGCGGTCAGTGAGATCGCGGTGGGGACAACAACCAATATGTTTTCTGCCATGGAAGAGCTTCTGGAAACCTTGCAAAACCTGCCCCCGGACACTCCGCAGCAGCGGTACTTGCTCCTGCTTTCCGATGGGAAGAGCACCGACGGCACCTATCCGGAATTCATCGGCCTGGCCGAGGCCATCGCGGGAGAAAATGTGGTGATATCCACCATTGCCCTGGGGGATTCGGCTGATGAGGCCCTGATGCAGGCCATTGCTGAGGCAGGCAAAGGCCGATACTATCTGGTGGCGGATGTCAGTCGCCTGCCCGAGGTGGTTTTCGCTGAGAGCCAGGCCGCCCAGGGGTTGCGGGTGCAGTATGGTCAGACCACGCTGGACCTGGAGGCGCCCGGACATCCCATCCTTTCAGGGATGAGCCCGGCTGCCCTGCCATCCCTGACGGCCTATAATGCCCTTTCCAGCAAGGAGGCCTTGGGGGCGGAGGATATCCTGGTGACGGCTTCCTATGGGGACCCGATTCTGTCGAGTTGGCAGGTTGGGCTGGGTCGGGTGACGGCCTGGATGGGGGATGCCGGGGAGGCCTGGGTGGAGACCTGGCCCGACCCCCAGGATGCAGCCCGATTCTGGTCCCAGGTGATCCGCTATACCCTTCCCAACCCGGCCCTCGATGCAGTCCAGGCGGCTGTCAGCAGCGATGCCCTTTCCTTGCTGGTCTCGGTGAAGGTGCCGGCGACGCCGACATCCCCCGGAACCCGCTATCAGGTTCGTTTCTCCTATGCCGCTCCGGATGGCGAGATTCGGACATTCCAGGTGCCGCAGGTGAATCCGGATACCTTTAACCTGACCCTCCCTCGTCCGCCGGAGGGCGCATACCGGGGCGTGGTGACCTATCAGATCGCAGGGACGGACCCTGTGGAACTGCCGGCTCCCTTTGCCATCAATCCCTCCCCGGAGTGGTCTCCCCCTGACCAGGCCGCTGGTCTGGCAGCTTTCGCGGACTGGCGGGCCCTCACGGGCGGCGAACTGACCGATTTCACAACGCTCCTGGCGGCGGATGCTGAGGAGGCGGAGCCGGGGCCTTCGGCCCTCTCTCCCCGGGGGTGGATGATTCTGGCTGTGCTGGCGCTCTGGCCGGTGGATATTGCCCTGCGGCGTCGTTTTCATCCCTGGCATTGAACCGTTCATGAACCATGAAGAGGACCTATGTTTGATAGATATCATGAAAATAATCAGCAATCCGGAGGACGCATGTCTCAACAGTCCGAACCCTATTTGTCCATCACGGCTTTTCAGACCACGGCTCAGGCGATCCGCGGGGAGATCAAGAAGGTTATGGTGGGGCAGGAGGCGTTGATTCATGATTTACTGGTGACCCTGCTGGCGGGGGGCAATGCCCTGCTGGAAGGCGTACCGGGGCTGGGGAAAACGATTCTCGTACGGACGCTATCCCAGGCGGTGGATTGTTCTTTTAACCGAATCCAATTCACCCCGGATTTGATGCCTGCGGATATCATTGGGACGATGATCATCACAGAGACCTCGGCCGGTCGTCGGGGATTCCGTTTTGAAACCGGCCCGATATTTGCCAATCTGGTGCTTGCTGATGAAATCAATCGCGCTACCCCCAGAACCCAATCGGCCTTGCTGGAGGCAATGCAGGAGGGAAATGTGACCGTAGCGGGGGAGACGCGTCCGTTACCCAAACCCTTTTTCGTCCTGGCGACTCAAAATCCCATTGAAATGGAGGGAACTTATCCCTTGCCGGAGGCCCAGGTGGATCGTTTTCTTTACAAGATCCTGGTCCCCTATCCTTCAGAAGATGAACTGGTGGAGATTGCCCTGCGGACGACAGGAAGCCGCCGTCCCCAGATCCAACGGGTGGCCAATGCAGACCGGCTGATTGCCATGCAACGGCTGGCGCGGGATGTGCCTGTGGGGGAGCGGGTCCTTCGTTATGGCGCCCGATTAATTGAGGCGACACACCCGGGTTCGGAGGGCGTCCCGGATGCTGTCCGCCGTCATTTGCGCTTTGGCTCCAGCCCCCGGGGGTTGCAGTCCATGCTTTGGGCCGCCAAGGTGGAAGCGCTGCTGGATGGTCGCAAGGCCGTGGCGATCGCGGACCTGCGGAAAACAGCCTTCCCGGCCCTGCGCCACCGGATTCTCCTGAACTTTGAAGCCCAGGCAGAAAATGTGGATCCGGACGGGATCCTTCAGACCGTTATCCAATCTGTTCGGATTCCCTGAGATGGCAAATCCTCTTTAAACAATGAAACGGATATCCGTCTTTCGGACAGCCGTTGTAGGATCTTTTCTGCGGCGATCGGGCAAATTGATTTCCGCAGAGGATGCCCTCTGAGAAGCATTCTGCGTTCTGCGGTATCATGCCCCCATTTTGGGTCCTGGAAAAGGACCCGGGGGCATTTTGACCTAAAGGGAATAAATGGGTCTCAGGCTTTCTTTTGTTTTGCGGTCAATTCTTTGGGCGTCCAGAAGCCGATCAGATCACCCATGGTGTCCAGGCTGATGTCCTTCCAGTGATCCAATACCAGCACGAGATAGCCCAGGCCGCTGGTGGGGACGGCTTCAATTTCTCCGTCAATGATTTGAAGGTAGGCTTCCAGGCCGGGATTGTGGGCGACGATCATCACCGTTTTGTACTCGTCAGAAAGTGTTTTCAGGGCATTGATAAAATCCTGGGGTTCACCCATATAGAGTTCATCCAGGTAGATAATTTTTTCCTGATAGTCCCATTCTTCTGTGAGGATGTTAACGGTCTGCCGGGTCCGGGTGGAGGATGAAGCAAGGATCAGGTTTGGTTCCAGGTCGTTTTTTTCGATCACCTTGGCAATTAATTGGGCATCTTTCTTCCCGCGCTTTTTGAGGGGCCGTTCGTGGTCTGCGAGGCTGTCATCTTTCCAGCTTGATTTTGCGTGCCGCATGAGCAAGAGTGTTTTCATCAACGTACTCCTATTGGTTTTCTTTCTATTTCCAGTCATCTATCATATCATATAATCCCTTGGATTCCCGCAGGAAGTACAGGAGAAATCCGGTATCCTGGTCAGTAATTTCCGGTGGCCCGGATGGCGGTGCGGATATGTTCAATAGCGATGTCCGTTGGCAGGGTGCAGTCCGCGCCGATGATCAGATCTTTTGGCCCAAAGTCTGTAATGATCTTGTGGACAGCGGCTGTAATTTCGGCCTGGGTGCCGTCCACGATCACCCCCCGGTTGTCCAACCCCCCGAGGATGGTCCGGTTGAACAAATTTTTCCCGGCGGTGATGGGGATATTGTGGGGAGCGGTGGCAGCCCAATTGACCACATCCCCCGGATAGTTCGCATACAGGTGCATGCGGATGTTGTCCCTGCAGATATGCAGGATATTAAAATCCCCTTTGTCCTTGACCGCGTTGAGCACGGTCAGGTCATGGGGTTTGATGTATTTAAGGAACAGGGATTCCTCAAAGCGATCGGCTTCGCCGCCCTGAGCGGAAAAGTAGATGCCATCTGCGCCGGCGTCCAGGCAGGCAACAGCAAATTCCGCCAGGCTTTCGGCGATGGTTTTCAGGCCAATGCTGACGGATTCCGGATCCGCTTTGAGATGTTCTGTGACGAGATGATCAGCGGCGTGATTGCCGGATGAGAATGGGTTGAACAAGGTGGCGGTGGTCAGACATTCGCCATTCAGGGCGTCGGTGATCATTTTGATCTCATCCAACTGTTGTTGAAAGAAATCGCTGCTGAGAGGGGCCGGTTTGAGGCTGCGCCAATCGGAGGGGTTTTTGATTTGAACATTCATCCGGTAAGGATGTTCGTTCATGATTTTCAGAAAATCAAGATCCGCCTCCCGGTAATAATTGAGGTGCGCTTTGACGGATTCTTTTCCGTGTGCCTGCGCATCGGGAAAATGAAACCAGAATCCGGCCGGTACACGATCCGGTATTTTTCCGTTCAGCACGGCTTGCAACCGTTCAATTTTATTCATAGGCTTTGCTCCTTATCCCGATTTTACCAGCATTAATGCCGGACTGCGGGTCTTTGAACCCGCAGCCCAACAAATTCACCATTAAGGAGACTTATCATCAGCGAAAACCAGTAAGTGTTGCTGACAACTGTTCCAATTTTCCTATGACCTGCGCGCTTTCACAAGGGCCTGTACAAGGTTTCCTTTTGGGAAGTGTGTTGACGAGGCCGTGTTTAACACTATAATTGGGGTGGGTTGTCCCTTCGTACGCATGGATCCGAAACGCCAGTCCAGGAGGATGAAGTCGTTGGATATGAACACCCTGAAACAAAAGATGACAGAAATCATCGGCTCGCCAGTGCGGGATGGGATGCATATTGATTTCGGACGCCGGTGGAAGCCAGGGGTTCTGAGCGCATTCATTCCCGGGCCGGGGACGCCCCCAGCCGGCGCAGTGGCGCGGCTTTACTCTTTGCGCAAGGCGCTTCCTTCGGACATGACGGCCTTTCTGGGAACCGATTCCTGGTTGGGCGAAATCCGCCGGGAGGGTATTGAGGTGGTGGCGGCAATAATCTCTGACCCCTTCGATGTCCTCCGCCTGGCTGAAACCGAGGCGGTTAATTATGGCCTGGATACGGAAGGATTGATTGCGATCCTGTCCGATATACACTGCCGAGTTGGGATTGACATCTATTGGGCTGCTGCGGACACCATTGCACTTACTCTCAAATCCCAGCCCATGGATATGGCGGCCTTTGCGCAGGAGATCATTGATTTCTGCCCGGACGTCGTGGATCAGGGCTGTCGGACCCTTGAAGCTCTGGCGGATTTTATCCGGCGGCGATCCGAGCTGTTTTTGTGGTGGGATTGACCTATGCGACGGCAACTGCAGAACATCTCCTTTGTGACAATCATTGGCATGCTTTTGAGCTGCGCGTTCTTCTTTTCCCAGCAGACCAAGGCCAACTTGCGGGAAACCGCGCCTGAAATCACCGCCACCCCTCTGCCAGAGCCCAAGACCCTGGCGGATATTCCCGAATGCCCGGAGGATATGTCCCTGGAGGAGCGGACCATCTGCCTTGAAACCGCTGTAGAGATTTCCCAGACTCTTCTGGATGCCGCCGTGGATCGGCTGTTGGCGGGTGAATCTCGCCCTGAGAAACGCATTGCGTTGATGGAACTGGTCTTCGCCTGGGAGGAGTCCCGGGATGCGGATTGTGAATTTGCCCGGGATCTGGCGGAGGATGAGGATCCGGCTGTGAAGGAGGTTGTGTATTTGGATTGTTTCAAGGACCATAACCTGAATCGGCTGGATCAGTTGGAAGGGCTTGGATGTGCCTGGTATCCTGCCCCTTCCTGTTCAGAGAAAGAAACCGGCACAGAGCAGGACTGACATTTCCCGGCTGGCATGCGGGGCTGCACTAGCGCCGAGCAGGCATCCCCCGGTTGGCCCCTGACGACATTGAGGATGAACCATGACAGAAGAATTTTTTGAAGCACCCCAAAAAACCCGACAGGCAATGGCTGGGGATCCACACCGCCCTGCCTACCACTTCCTGCCTCCTCGCAATTGGATGAACGACCCAAACGGGCTGGTGCATTGGCAGGGAAAAACGCACCTCTTTTACCAGTTTAACCCCTATCGGCCCCATTGGGGTTTCATCCACTGGGGACATGCCAGCAGCCCCGATCTGATTCACTGGGAGGATCATCCGCTTGCTCTCACCCCGGAAGCCGACAGCGGGGATGCCAATGGATGTTTCAGCGGTTGTGTGGTGGTGGATTCAGAAGGCCCGGCCGCCCTTTACACGGGGTTTGTCAGTTTTGTGGAAACACCCGTCCTCTTGGCCCGAGGGGCTGGCACTGAATTGAATAACTGGGTTAAAAGTCCTCACAACCCGGTCATTCCCGAGCGGCCCGCGGGCGTCAATGAGACCGACTTCCGGGATCCCTATGTCTGGCGCGAGGATGATCTGTGGAAGATGGTGATTGGCGCCGGCATGCCCGGTGGGGTCAGCGCTGCGCTGCTGTATGAATCCTCCGATTTGACGCAATGGACCTATCTGGGTGTGTTGTATCAGGATGCCTGGCCGAGTTCCGTCAGCATGTGGGAATGTCCCAATTTCTTTCAACTTGATGGCTATCATGTCTTGCTGGTCTCCCTTTTCCCCAATATGCAGGGGGTGTACTATTATGTCGGTGACTATGACGGCCAAACCTTCCATCCGCGACAGCAGGGTTTTCTGGATACGGGACCGTTCTTTTATGCGCCCCAGGTGCGTCAGTTGGATGGGGGTCGCCTGTTGCTTTTTGCCTGGTTGCTGGAAGGGCGCGATGATGAGGCCATAGATGCCGCAGGTTGGGCCGGCGTGCAGGCCATACCGCGAGTTTTACGTTTGGACAGCGGTTTGCGCTTGGTCAGCCAACCCGTTCCTGAAGCGGCAGTTCTGAGACGTGATTTGTTGCTCAGAGAAGATGTGCACCTGGACGCAGGTGAAGGGATGACGCTGCCTGTTGCGGGCAGGCAGTTGGAAATTCGGGCGGAGATCACGACCGGTGGAGAGGGGGTATTACACCTGCATGTGTGCGCTTCCCCGGACGAATCCGAAATGACAGTGATCGGATGCAACATCGAAAGCCGGGAGTGTTACCTGGATACAACCCAGGCCAGCCTTTCGAGCGCACAGAAGAAGACCCGGCAATCCTTCCTGTTGCCAGATGACCCCGGGGATACCCTGAAAATCCGTGTTTTAATTGATTCTTCTGTGATTGAGGTCTGGTTTGGCGACGGTTTTTCCATCACCGGGCGGGTCTACCCCACCCGGCAGGATGCCCGTCAGATAAGAGTTGTTGCGCAGGGATCGCAGGTTCAATTGCCTGAAATCAAGGTATGGACAATGGCGGGAATTTGGCCTGTTGAGGAAGAGGACGCGGATTAGTGTATCAGATTGGTGCGTGGATTAACGTCAGGGAATATCATTTCATTGTACATGAGGTGCGCCTGGACTTTGTCAACAAGAGCGAACCCTCTGCAGAAGTGGAACTTTTTGAGGATTCCGGGGTGATTGTCCTGGATGAGGACACGCAGCGGGTGTTCTACGTCAACGTGGCTTATGAAAACAGGAACTGGCGAAAATCCTTTAGCTATCGGCTGAACCAATGGTCGCTTTTTGATACGGATGGATATACTTACCAACCTGAGCTGCGGTATGACTATCTTTTCAAAAAGCGGGGATTACTGCCCCTTGTGACCGGGGAACTGAACCCCAATACCCGGGTGCGGGGCTGGCTGGCCTTCATCCTGGAACCCTCGGCTGTGGTGGAACGCATTCACTTCCTGACCGGCTTTCTCTCCGGAAAGGCGGTTGATATTCTTGTCCCCCAGCACCTTTCCCTTCCGCCGGGGCAGCAGTCCCTTTTGGAGGGTTGAGCTGGTGGATTTGCGCCTTCTCAAACCCCTCACACAGGGCCAGGTGGCGCCCGTGAAAGAGCTTCTGTCCGGGATTCACAGGACGGCCCTGCGCTTTTTCACCGAGGGGAGGGGGGAAGGGCAAACTGAAACCTGGATTTATCATCAGGCAGGGGAGGCCCTGGGGGTTTTCAGCTCCATTGCGCATGCGGAGTATATTGTCTGTTATGCAGTTTTTCCGGATGTTCTTCTATCCCCCGAGGTTCTTGGGGATCTGGATGCACTGCTCTTGCGGGTTATGGATAAGAAGGGTCATCGCTCTCTGTTTTACAATGTGCGGGGTGACAACGCTTTGTTGGTTGCTCACCTGTGGGCCCGGGGTTTCAGGTCGGATACGGTGGGGTATGAAATGTGCTGCACCCGGCTGCCCGATGGGCTGGACAACCGGGAAGGGCTCACCCTTTGCGGGTATGCTCAGGAACATTTTGATGACTATGTTTCTGTCCTGGATGGGGCTTTCAACCCTCTGATGGCGCGCACAGGGGGGCAGGCGGATGCGTTCTTGCGCGGCCGGGAGAGTCTGCGGGAAAAATTGGCCGAACGCGGGACGACAGGGGACTTCTTGGCCCTGTGGAAGGGACACAGGCTGATCGGATTGGTATATGTGACTGAAGATGTGATTGAGGTGCTGGCTGTAGCGCCTCCTTTTCAAAATCAGGGCTATGGCGGCATCCTCATCCGACAGGCAGTCCGGCGTTTGCTCCAGGACCACGGGTATCCTGCAGCCTATCTTTTTGTGGTTTCGGCCAATCAAGCTGCCAAACGGATGTACCTGCGGCAGGGGTTTCAGGTCACAGGCTATTTTTGTGAGAACACCTATGTGGGCATCACCTGTTAAGGCGATACCCCGCGTGGATTGGGGTCCTAGCTGAGGCGCATACTCGACAGGAAAGTAGCTGACCAGCTTGGTGAAGCTGAAAGGTATGTCATGAACGTTGTGGGTTTTCCCAACTCATTATTTTATATTTAACTTAAATCATTGAAAATTGGGTGGTTTTTCTCTATACTTAAGAAGAATTGTGGATAACTACACACATCGAGGTCCGCATGTGGATGGATTTTGGTTGGACTGAAATTCTTGTGCTCTTATCAGGGATCTGTTGTTTTTCCCTCATCATTCTGATTCTGGTGGTTGCCCTGGTTCTTGTTTTCAATGTTAAGAATAACGCAGACCAGAAATAGGATTTAAAATTGGTTTCAATGGAGAAGTAGGTGTTTTTATGTGCGTTTTTTGTCGAATAATTGCCGGGGAGGTGCCTGCCAGCAAGGTGTATGAAGACGAACAGTCCTTTGCTTTTCTGGATATTCAACCCATCACCCCCGGTCACATTCTTGTTATCCCAAAGATCCATACCAAATCGTTGTTGGAGCTTCCAAAGGCGGAGGCTGCCCACTTGATGGTGGTTGGTCAGAAAATGGATCAGGCGCTGCGGGAATCCGGATTGAATTGTGAAGGGGTAAACTTGTTTCTGGCGGATGGCAGGGCGGCTGGGCAGGAAGTAGACCATGTCCATTTGCACGTCTTTCCGCGCTTCGAGGGGGATGGTTTTGGTTTCCGCTTTGGTTCCGGGTATCGAAAACAACCCGGACGCGAGGAGCTGGACCGGAATGCGGAGAAAATCCGCCACGCTCTTTCGGACTGATCGGACGCTTTTTCCCTGGAACATAGATAAAGATAGCGTAAAAAAAGAGACGGGCTATGCCCGTCTCTTTTTTACTCGGGATAATTTTCTCCCAGAGATTATCTGAGGATCATCGGCAGGAAGAATTTTTTGATCGGTTCATCAACATTGATTACAAGGAGATGCTGGTTATTTTCAGGGACTGAATCAGTCACCTCTGAACAAACCTCGGCAAGGTTGCTGAGCTCATTTGGCGTGCCCTCAAGGCTGAAGTTCAGTTCTAGCACGCTGGTATCTCCTCCCGCCAGGCTGGTAAATTCACAGTACACCATGCCGTTTTCTTCTTCGCATGTCCATTCATCCCGTGAGGTGCTGATGTAGGCGGCGCCATCCGGCAGCGTGTTAATCACCAGGATATTCTCAGCGCTGTGAGGGCCGTGATTGGTCACCGTCAGGTTGAGGGTGATGGGTTCGTCTGGTGTGGGTGCGCCGCTTGTGATTTGTCCAGCGATGGAGAGGTCAGCGGTATCCCCGGTGATTTCCACGGTGGATGACACGCTTTTCCCATTGTTCGTGGTGTCGGTGTCGGTTGTTCCGGAGCTTGTCCGACGGGCAACGTGGCCACTGTGCAGGCGATGACGCCCTCGGTGTGGGTGCAGTCATACTCGCCTCCTGTAACGGCCCGCAGGAAGGTCGTTCCCTGCGGAAGTACATCCAAGATCGTAACACTGTTGGCGGAATCCGGACCATTATTTGTGATCAACAGGCTGTAGCGGATCAGGGTTCCCGCAGCAGCCGGAGCCGGAGGCGGAGACGAAGGACACGCCAGTAGGGAGGGTGTCGCTGACGGAGAGGTTGTTGGCGGTGTCCGGGCCGCTGTTGGAGTCGGTGAGGGTGTAGGTCAGGGTTTCGCCGGTCTCAACGGGGTTGGGGCTGTCGGATTTTACGATGGATAGATCGGCTGACAATTCTCTGACGATGGTGGTTTCTTCAGTGTCAAAATTGGTTGAGAAATCGGAATCAGCCGAACTGGTCCTGATGAGGACATCATTAGTGATTTTTCCGGTGGTTCCGGGGGCAGTGACTGTGATCCAGAGCTCAAAGAAAGCAAAGGTCGCCTCCAAATTGCCCACATTGCAGGTTACCACTTGGTTTGAATGGCTGCATCCGGGATGGGAAGCG
>DAOTUG010000092.1:0-17969 GCA_034437335.1 Anaerolineaceae bacterium | reverse complement strand
GGTACTTCCCCCTTCCATTTTCTGAGCCTGAGCGCTGCCCTGACGCGCATTCATTCAGGAATCCGGAAATTGGCCATTCTTGGCAATCATGACCATTTTGTCAATCCCTATGCGGTCAAAGAAATGCTTCGGGCGGCAGAATTTATGGTCTTACAGAATGCAGCGTTTATTGTGGAAAGAAAGGGCAGCCGGCTGATATTCTGCGGTTTGGATGATCCGTTGTGGAAAAAAGCGGATCTGTCTGCCTTTGATGATGCCCTGACAGGTGGCGGCGCCGCCATCCTGCTGGTCCATGAGCCGGATTTTGTTGACCAGATTTCGCAACCTTCACCCTATGACCTGGCGCTGGCCGGGCACACCCATGGGGGGCAGGTACGTCACCCAATCCTGGGTCCACTATTCCGCCCGGAACTGGGAAGGAAATACACTGCCGGATTATATTCCGTTGGCAACATGCTGCTGTATGTCAACCGAGGCCTGGGGCAGGTTGGTCCTCGTTTTCGCTTGAATGCTCCCCCGGAACTGACGCTTTTTCACCTTCACGCGTCGCCCCATCCGATGTGATGTGTTTGCGGTTTATTTCTCTCAGAACAGTTTTACCGAATATTTATCGGTCATTAACGACTCTGTTAATGGTGGTGTGTTATAAAAAGGTGGCTAATCTTCATGTTTTGGAGCCGTTATGTTAACTGTTTTATCTGATTTACACTTTTCTGAGGCGCAATCTACCCGGATCGGTCCCTATCGCTTCAACAGAAATCTCCCGGCTTCAACCTATCAGGCATATTTGTCAGAGCTGAACCAAATTGCTCGGGCGAATCGGATCCAATCAATGGAGCTTGTTTTGGCCGGGGATATTCTGGAAATTTCCCGTTCGGGATTTTGGTTGGATGGAGGGGATCGTCCTTACCTGAGCAATCAGGCTGTGGAGCCTGGCTCTTCTGCAGAAGCAACCATACTCAAAATCATTGAGGCTATCGCAGATGAGGAGAATGTTGCTGAGACTTTGGCGCTTTTCAGGCATATTCAAGACTATTTTGAACCCAGAATTCATTTGCATTATGTTTTGGGAAATCATGACCGTTTGGTGAACGCAACGCCGGCTACCCGATCCAAAGTGCGGGACTTGTTTGGCCTTGCAGGGGGCAGCGACCTGTTGCCCCATGTGTTTTTTTGGCGTGACTTCAAAGACCAGCCATTTTGCCTGGTTCGGCATGGCCATGAATATGATCCGATGAATTTTTCCCTGAATGTCAAAGAAATGGAGCAAATTCCCGCAGGTTTCCCGGAAGCGGTATATGGACAGCCCTGTCTTGGAGATATTACAACAATTGAGTTTGGAGCGGCCCTTCCAAGGGTTTTTATTGCGGTGCATGGTCAGGAGGAAATTGTGGCCGATGCGACTCTGATGGCCCTGTATCGTCGCTTGATGGAATTTGATGATGTACGTCCTACCACGGCCTTGCTGGCCTATATTTTCTCAACACCGGGCGTAAAAAAAAGAAAAACCTGGGAATTGATGAAGCCCTGTTTTGCACGCATCATTCAGGAACTCAGAAACAATCCTTTTTTCATGGAAGAAATCAGAAGATCCGAGGCGCTCAGCAAGGGCCGTAGGATTCTCTTGCAGGGATTCTTGAGCTCGGATTTATTGGCCCGCGGCTTACCTTACTGGATGGTCAAGCAGTTGATGAAAAATGTCTCAAAAAAGATCAAATTGACCTCCCCTGCAAAATGGGCAAAACGGGAGGCTTTGATCAAAGAAGCGGATTCGGGCTGTCAATGTGTGATCAGTGGACATACGCACTTTCCTGAAGTATCATTACTTTCCGCCAGGAAAGGCAATGAACGGTATTACATCAACACAGGAACCTGGCGGAATGTGATCCCGGCGACCAGAAAATTCAAACATTTTGGTCGTCTGAAAGCGATGACCAAAGTCATTGTCTTCAGGCCCATGGAACAGAACAAGCCGGTGAATGAGCCTGATTGGTCTTTTCACTTTCTCAACGGAGTGAGTTTTGGTAACCACCGCCATATTTTATAAACAACCTTTATGACATCCATTCGTTCTTTTCTCAAACGTCTTACCCAAAAGCCACAATCTATCAACATAGTCTCCGGGCTGCCCCGCTCGGGCACTTCCATGATGATGTCCGCCCTGCAAGCTGCTGGGATGCCCCTGCTCGTTGATCATGTGCGCAAAGCGGATCAGAATAATCCCAGAGGGTATTATGAGTTTGAGCTGGCAAAGAAACTACCCCAAGGAGAATCCCGCTGGTTGAAACAGGCCAGGGGAAGAGCCGTCAAAATTATCTCGTATCTTCTGACCTATCTCCCTCAGTCGTATGATTATCGCATTCTTTTCATGGAGCGGAATCTATCGGAAATCCTGGCATCGCAAGCCTGCATGCTGCAGCGTGATGGCAAGCAGTCAGAATCGTCAGGATCCGATGCGGAATTGATAACATCTTATGCGGCCCATCTCGAAGAGATCAAATCCTTTATGCACATGAAGCCCTGGATACAGGTCCTGTTTGTCAGTTATAATGATATATTGCGTCAACCGGAGAAAGCATTTCATCCGGTGGCGAATTTTCTTGAGATGGAATTGGATCCGGCCGTCATGGCCGCAGTGGTGGATCCTTCTCTTTACCGGGAAAAGCGTTAATCATGTGACCTGTGAAAGGGTTTATGCTAAAAACATCTGATAAAAATATTATTTTGATTGTTCTGGACACCCATCGCTTTGATCGCATGGGGTGTTACGGGTATTTCCGGGAGACGACGCCCAATCTGGACAGCTTTGCTTCTGAAAGTCTGTTTTTTGAACGCGCCATTGCCCCAGGACAGTGGACGATCCCATCCCATGCTTCTCTGTTCAGCGGGGAAGTGCCAGCCGTGCACCGCACGTTTCAGGCGGATGATGCCCTGCCTGTGGAATTGGCCACCCTGGCCAAGCGTCTTTCTGACAGGGGAATGACGACAACCGGGTTCTGCAATAACCCCCTGGTTGGCATTATCCAAAATGGATTTAAACGGGGTTTCTCCAAATTTTATAATTATTGTGGCGTGGTGCCTTCCACTCCGCAAAAGATCAAAGAAGACCTTTGGAAGCCGTTCAGAAAACTGTGGGCGAAATATACCCAATTGCTTCGAAGACTGTCATATCCCATACAAAACACCTTTGCTTCTCCCAATGAGTTTTTTCTGGCTGCATTGCGACCACTTTTTGTGCCGGTTTGGACCAGAGCGGGTAATTTTAAGGGGATGACCGAACGTGCAATCAGGGACACCACTTCCCATCTGGAAGGGATCGAAATAGATGGCAAGGGTGGTCATTTCACTTTTCTGAATCTCATGGAAACCCATCTGCCCTATGCCCCACCGGACTCTTTTGTGGAGCGGTTTGCTCCATATTTTCATGAGACGCCGGAAGCGAAGGATTTCATGCGGGACTTCAACCGGAAGGCCATGCAATGGCTGATTCCCCTGGAGAAACCCTTCACTGAGCTGGAGGCGACGACCCTCTCTGATATTTATGATGCCGAAGTTGCCTATCAAGATCACCTCCTGGAGCAATGTTTGGCAGTCCTTGATACACCCTATCACCGGGACAATTCCTTAATTATTTTTGTGGCCGATCATGGCGAAATGCTCGGAGAACATGGCTTCATGGGCCATGGTTTTGGCGTCTATGAACCCCTTATTCATGTTCCGCTTTTTATGCGCGTGCCGGGAATTGATAAACAAGCGCGCGTTGCAGCTCCGGTTTCAATTACCAAAGTATTTTATACCATCCTTGATTTTCTTGGCGTGGACTCGATTCCCATGCCTTATGCGGAAGATGTTGACGTGGGTTCTCAAAGCCTTCTTCAGGCTGCACTCCAGTGGAGTGGAGGGGAAAAGGGCATCATCTCTGAGGCCTATCCGCCTGAAAATGCAATTCAAATCCTGAAACGCCATGCGCCGGAGGTTTTGGCAAAGACCCAGGCCAACCGGACACGCAGGGCAGTTTATCAGGAGTCTGAGAAAATGATTGTTGTTGAAGGGATTTCCAAGGTATTGTATAATCTTTCCGGTGACCCGGATGAATCCAATCCCTATCAGGACGATTCCAGACTGCAGGCCTTATCTGATTTACTGGACAGTTACCTGGAATCAGCAACTACGCGCCGGATGGGTTCAACGAGGAAGAAAATCAACTTGAAGGATGATCTCATTCAGCAGCGCTTGCGTGATTTGGGATATCTGGAATAAGGAAATCCAATAGAAGGAGTTTTTTATGATTGATCCTGTGATTTTTACGGTTGATATTGGCAATTTTACTTTTTCTTTGTACTGGTACGGCGTGTTGGTCATGCTGGGGGTGGCTGCGGCTGCGTGGATCACTGCCCGTGAGTTCAAGGCTCGCGGTCAGGATCCGGATTATGTGTGGGACAGCCTGCTTTGGATCTTGCCTGCCGGCGTGATTGGCGCGCGACTGTGGTATGTGCTCAACACGACCTTGGGTGGCGACCCCCGTTACCTGCAAGCGCCTCTGGATATCCTCAACCTCAAACAGGGCGGTCTGCATTATTTTGGCGGTATCCTGGGTGGTGCGATTGCTTTTTATTTTTATGCCAGGAAAATGGGTTTGGACTTCTGGCTGGCTTTGGATGCTGTTGCTCCGGGCCTTTTGATTGGGCAGGCTGTTGCAAGGCCGGCCAACTTCATCAATCAGGAGTTGTATGGGCCCCCGACCGATCTGCCTTGGGGAATTCCAATTTCGGCTCAGCACCGGATCCCGCCCTGGAACAATCTTGCGCTGTTTCCTGAGGCTACCACGCGATTTCACCCAGCTTTTGCTTATGAAATTTTGTGGAACCTCCTCTCAGCAGGGATCCTGTTCTTACTGACAAAGAAATACAAGGAAAAGATGAAACCCGGGATTGCTTTTGGCGCTTGGCTCATCCTGGCCGGCGTTGGCCGCAATGTCATTGAATTCTTCCGGCCGGATCAGCCCACCTTTCCTGGGACGGGGTTCAGTTATTCCCGTTTTGTCGCCATTCTGATGATCATTGGCGGCGTGCTGCTGATCTTATATCAATACAAGATATTGAACATACAATTTCTTGCCCCCATGCCGGAAACTTATGCTATCGCGCCGCCGCTGGAGGAGAAACTGGAAGAGAAAAAAGAGGACGACAGCAAAGGATTTTCTCTGTTCAAGAAAAAAGAAACCGTGCCATCAGGCGATGTAGAAGATGAAGAAGAAAAAAACGGAAAAATGGAAGGAGATCCTGGGTCTTCAGAGGGTGATGAAGTATAGGAACTCAGCAGAAAATCCGGAGACAGACAGGCTGTTGGACGATTTGTGACAGCCTGTTTTAATTCATGGTGCGAAAATTTTCTTTGAGGACCTTGATTAAGGCAAATACGCCTTTTTCAATCAAGGCGAAGGATTCCGGAAATGTGTCCGTGGGGTAGGGGTCGGGGATATCAAGTTCTTCTGTTTCGGGAATGTATGACATCAGCAGCGAAACATTTTCCCCCTGGCCCAGCTCCCGCGCCACACGCTGTGTCATGGCGATTAACAGATCTGTTTCCCGAATTTCCTGTGGGGTGATCTTTCGGGCGCGTTTCTGCGGATCCAGGGGATAGTTGTTTTTCCTCAACAATTCCTGGGAGCGCGGGTCCGGGCGCAGGCCTACATCCCAATCCCTGGTGCCAGCCGAAGAAACCTCGAACATTTCGGATAGACACGCTTCCTTTGCTAGCTTGTTGAATATGGCCTCCGCCATCGGAGACCGACAGTAATTCCCCAGGCAGACGAAGATAAGAGAGATCGGTTTTTCAGGCTGAGGCATATTCTTCTCGGATGGTATCGAACTTAGCCAGGCTGTCCCGTAATCCTCCCGGACGGCTGCGCTGCAACCACAGCTCTTGGAAATCGAAAAGCAATCCGTTAATTTCGTATAGTAACTCTATCGCGGTGTGGGTGTTTTTGTTCTTCAACCACAAAGCCCGCTTGCAGGCATGCCTCATCAGGCCGATTGTCATATTCATTTCTCGTTTGATGGTGGTTGCATCAGGACGGTGCAGGTGTAATCCAGAGAGCTTCCCCTGAGTATCATCCAGGATATCCAGGGTTTCCTGGATGGGGTTCAACTCCTCCGGGAAAAACGACAGAATCTCGTCAGCGGGATTTTGGAGCAGCCAGAAAAGGGGTGAGCTGTTTGGGAGGAGAATGCCCCAGGCTTTATACACATTCCCGATGGCCAACAGTGTTCCAGCAAGAACTTGGGCTGTGTCATTGAATACCAGGTGGTTCAATCCGTCCTCGATTTCACGGTCCTGATTGGCTTCCAGGCACCAGCCAATCGCAGCCCCATGACTGATTCCCGGGTAGGCGATGGGCAGTTGTTGCCAGTGGCCGTTATCCCCCCAATCCGTGATAAGAATCCCCTGGGCATGATGGACCAGGCCGTTTTGGGCCGCATTGTTGATGTTTGCCAGGGCATTATCTGCCCGTCCTCCGATGCTGTTCCAGGATGAGGTTCCCGGGCAAACATAAAAAGGGATATTTGCATCTTGAAAGATCTGGCATTCGATCAGGAAGGGATGATCGGCTTCGTACCCCCAGTCCAGCGCGATCAGATCCCCGGGTAAATCTGGGATCAACTCGGGAAATTGCAAGATAATGTCCCCCCAAAACTGCATTGTCCGGCCGCGTTCTTCCAGGTCCGCGTGGAGATGGAGAAGGTATTCCAGGTAAACTTTTCCTTTGCCTTTCTCCTCGCAGACTTTTCTGGAGCGTCCGACGCCGATATCAAAGGCTTCGTCGCAGCCCACATTGACCAGGCGGCTGGAAAAGTTTGGGAGCAACTGATCATACAATCCTTGGATGAAGGTCAGGCTTTCCGGCAGGACGGGCGCCAAGCTGAAGGGCTCTTCCTGGATATGTCCCCAGGGCGTTTTCACTGGATGGGTGGTCTCTGCCAGGTGCTGATAAGCTGGGTGCTTGAGCCAGCGGGTCATATGTCCGAGGGAATTTTGGTTGGGAACCAGATCAATGAACCTGTCCTGGCAGTAAGCATCCAGGGTTATAACATCCTCCGCGGTCAGTGGGGACGAGTCTTGCCAAACGATTTCATGTCCCTGATATGCAAAGGTGTGTTCGGTATAGAGCTGGAGCTGGTTTATCTTTAAAGCAGCCAGATCATCCACCAGGAGGCATAGGGTTTCCAAGCGATAGACTCTATCGCGGCTGATATCCAGCATCACCCCCCGAACAGGATAATCCGGCCAATCCATCACTTCCATACAGGGCAATCGGCCATGTAATGATTGGCTGATGATCTGCTGAAGGGTTTGCACGCCATAAAAAAGGCCAGCGGGATCATGTCCCCGAAGGCGGATCATCTCTGGATTAATTACCAGATGATAGCCTTGCGGATCTTTGACGTCTTCAGGCTGGATCTCCATCTTCAGGCCGATCTGATCCAAAGGCAGGGTTTCAGCCGCGTTGAGCGACCAGGTCAACTGTTTGTGACAACGCAGCGCGGTCTGAAGAATCTGTGCTGTGAACAGGATTTGATGGGGTTTGGGGACAGCAAGCTGAATGATTTTATTATCCTCAAGTGAGCATTCTTCTGATGCATGGGTAATTGTCCTGGGATAGGGCAGCAGGGTGAGGCTTTTCATTCTGTTTTCCTTCCTAGTCGCTCCAGACGCTCTCTAACATCTTTTTCAAAGGAACGGATCCGATGGGTCACAAATGTCAAGATGTCGCTCTCAGGCTCTCTGACAAGGGCTGTGAGGTCCATGGCGAAAACCAGGCTATTTGCCTGATCTGTAGTGTGAGATTGAAAGAAGGTTGCGTTGGCCAGGCGGCGCCCCAGTGCGGCATCATCATAGGCTTTGCCCCCTGCAATTTGGGAAGCGTAGACCGAGAGCAGCTTCTTTTGTAAATTCTGATGTTCTGAAACATCCAGAACCACTTTGTCCTCTTTGAGAAGCCAATCCAGGCTGCGCCATACCTCGCAACCGAGAACGCGTATATCAGAAGCCATCAGAGGCAATTCTCGCAGGGCCTGAATGGTCGCCAAGGCAACCGCGACATGGGTATCATGCTTATCGGCCAAGTTATGCGTATAAATGATTTCAGGCTGCGTTTGCTGGATGATATTTTTCAGATCGGAAATGACTGCCCTCCGGTTGGTTGATTTCACCTCGCTGCTGCGATAATTTAACTGGATCTGGGCCAAATACCTTCCCAGGTCGGCGGCCATTCTTTGTTCCCGCATCCGAATTTGCCAGAGAGTGGCATCGTCCATATCTGCGTATGGGCCGTTGCGGGGCGCACCGCGCCCGTCGGTTACGGTCACCCCGGCAAAGTTATTCGCGGGCTTTTCAATCCCTGCCAAAATCCCATGAATCGCAAAGATCTCAAGATCGTCCTGATGGGCACCTATTCCGAGGTGACTGGTATGTTTCAGATCTTTTTGGCCTTTATCGTGTTCTGGAAAATAGATTTCAGCAAGTTGATGGATTTGTTTAGATAATTGCATCGCGCCTCCTCTTTGATTGTATCCTTAAACCAAAAAAGGCTGAAGGATGGTGATTTATCCTCCAGCCTTTGTCCTGAAAGGTGATTAAAATTATTCTTTGTCCCGGGTGAATTCAGGTAAGATGTGGCCACGCAACGCCGTGACGAGATCACGCCGCTTTAAGGCTCGTTTGCGGTCAATCTCAACAGCACTGGCCTTATCATCCGCCAGTTTTCGCAGCACTTCAATCCAGGCTGCGCTGGATATCGGGGAATGTCGGACACGCCAGCGTTCAACTTTTATAGCTAGGTCTTCTGCATTGATGAGTTTCTTCAGGGTGCGGGTGATGGACATCCCCTGGGAATCAAAAACAAATTCTTCCTCGACATACTCCGGTTTGATGGGGCAGGCATGCATGCAAGCGCCGCATTTGATACAGTAATAATCAGCCAGGGCCAGATCCCCTTCATCGGTGATATGCAGCGCCCGGGTTGGGCATACATCGGCACAGGCCAGACAGCCCTCAACGCAATTTTCCCGGCGCAGTTCCACGCTGCCCTGCCATGGCTGAAGCACGGTGAAAGCGCCATCGCTGGCCACCTCGCACTGCCTGCAGCGGATGCAGTCTTCATAGTCCACGACCATGGTTTCTTTTTCTTCGTCGTAGCTGATGACATTGGTAGGGCAGTTGTCTATCACAAATTCTTTGCGGGAAAAGTCGAAGGGCTCTTTGTCAAACTGTGTGTGGCCGCGAACTTCGGGAAACGCGTCAAAATCAAGAACGGGATTTCCCGGTTCCCCGTTGATTTCCATTGTGATCGCATGCACGGGGCAGATTTCAACACAGATGCCGCACATCACACACTTCTCGGGGTCAACATCCACGGCGGGCTGACTGAACATCCGGCCATTCTCGATCTCACCTTCAACATGAGTCAGGGCTTCCTTTGGGCAAGCCGTTGGCCCCATCTGGCAGCCGACGCAGCGCTCCAGGTCCCAGCTCATGAAATAATGGCGGGTGACCATGGGGCGTTCGAGGGTCATGGTGTGTTCTGTTTTAGTTTTGATGGATTGTGAACGATTGCTCATCTCAGCTCCTAATCCCGTTGAATTTCTTCGATGAGTCTGTGATTGTGATCGAACAGCTTGATTTTCAATGGTGTTTCACCGGGTTGGGCATGGGTTGCGCAGCCCATGCAGGGGTCATAGGCCCGGAAGGCCATTTCAATCTTGTTTAATGCTGTGTCGGTGACCGGTTCACCAGCTTTGATCAATCCTTCAGCAGCTTTGACAATGGACATGTCTATTGCTGCGTAATTATTGGTCGTCCCGACAATTAAATTCACCTCCTGAACCAGACCTCGTTCATCGGTTTTGTAATGATGGGTCAGGGTGCCCCGGGGTGCTTCTACAATCCCAATGCCTTCATTGGGGGTCTCTGTAGGGATGCTGTGGATTTCTGGTGCAGTGATTTCCGGATCCTTTGCCAATTCCACGGCGCGTTCGGCTGCATAGAGCAGCTCAATCAGACGTGCCCAATGGGTCGCTAGGGTCGAGTGAACCGGCTTTCCACCCAGGGTATCGAAGAATTTTTCGTAATGCTCCTGGGCTGCCGGGGTGGCCATTCCATCCGCGGCATTGAGCCGGGAAAGGGGAGACGCCCGATACACGCCGCTATCCTCGCCATCCACGAAACCTTTCCAACCAACGGATTTTAAGTAGGGGAATTTGAGGTAGGTCCAGGATTCGACATGCTCGGCAATGACATCCAGGTAGTCCTCAGGCCTGTATTTCACCAGTTCTTCGCCCTGAGGGGAGACAACCCGAACCTGGCCGTCATAAAAATTAACCTGGTTGTTCTCATCCACCAGTCCCATGTAGTAGGTTTTGTGGGCGAAGGCGTCGCTGGTGATCATGTCTACATACGCTTGATTGCCAAGGACGATGTCATCGAATAGTTTCAGTGTTTCCTGGGCAAACTCTACGGATCGTTCAGCGCGTTGCAGGATGTCCTGACGATTTTCTTCTGTGATGGGTTTGCTCACGCCGCCAACGATGGCGCTAACGGAGTGGATATACCGGCCTCCAATGATGGCCGCTATCTCGTGATTGTCTTTCAGAAGCCGCATGACTTTGGAGCCGATTTCTTTGCCAACCTTCCGAACGACGCCAAGAATATTGCGTTCTGATTTAGGCGCATCCGGACCAACGACAAAATCGGGGCCGCCTAAAATGTAAAAATGGGTGGCGTGGTCCGCCACAAAAAAGGCGGAATACATCAATTCCCGCAGTTTCTTAGCGGCGCTGGGTGGATCCACTTGATAGACCGCATCGCCCGCCTTTGCTGCAGCCATATGGTGTGCAATGGGACACACGCCGCAGATCCGCTGCGTTATGCGGGGCATCTCTTCAACCGGGCGCCCTTCGCAGAATTTCTCAAAACCACGCAGTTCCGGAATCACCAAGTAGGCGTTCGCCAGTGCGCCTTTTTCATCCAAAAAGAGATCCACTCGCGCATGACCCTCAAGGCGGGTGATGGGATCTATGCTGATTTTTTGCTTCATAGTCGGTTCCTTACTCATATTTCAACCTGCTGAGGATGGAATGCGCCAGACCAAAGCGGTAGAATGTACCGGCTGGATCCACAATGGTATCCAGAATCTTCTGCAGCTTTTCGGGATCTTCGGTGTCCACCAGGGCTGCGATGGCACTCGCCAGTTTTGCGCCCTGGTCTTCTACACCATCCGGTGGGCCATAGCATCCACGGCAGGGCATATTACCATTAAGACACGGTGTACCGCAGCCCGCCCGAGTTGCCGGACCGCAGCAGATGATGCCCTGGGTCAGAAAACAGGTGTTGGGGTCTAAGTCAACTTCATGGGGGCGTTTGAACTCCGTGATTCGAAAGCCAGGTTCTCCTTTTTCCCGGGGGCATACATCACACACTGTTTTGGCTTGTGCGCCAATGACAGAACCTTTGTGGGGCAGTTTACCCTCCAGGGCTGCCTGGAACACCTTCCATACCTGGTCCACCACAGGGGGACAACCCGGCATGAAGTAATCCACATCTGTGATCTGATTGAGGTATTTCACCTGATCATACAGTTCTGGAAGGTGGATTTCCCCTTCCGGCATCCGGGTGACTTTTTGCGGTCTGGTCCCCCGGCTTTCGTCCAGGGTTGGGGCTGTATCAAAGACACGCTGGCAGAGCGACTCTATATCGTACATATTGGCCAGGCCGGGGATACCACCTAAATGGGAACAGGAGCCAAAGGCGATCATCACCTTGGATTTCTGACGCAGGAGAAGGGCAATTTCCTCATTTTCTTCATTGCGGATAGCGCCATTGAAAAAGCAAAGGTCAATTTCCTGATCAGCCATGGCGCGGACATCATCGTATTTAAAATCCATTGCTGCCGGCCAGAAAACGATATCCGCTTTTTCGGAAACCTCCACAAGGCGCATACCGAGTTCTGTGATGGTGATCTCGCAGCCACCGCAGCTTGCGGCCCAATAAAAGGCGAGTTTTGGTTTTGCTGACATTAGAGCGCCTCCTTCATTTCGGCAAGGTTCGCCAGCATACCCTCAATTTCAATGTGGATACGACCGCGGTCCTGGGTGCCGATTTGCACAAAACGGACTTGTTTGCTGGGGAGGTTTACCTGTTGCATCAGGGTATCCAGGAGACCCATTTTGCAGGTAGCGACATTGGTGCCGCGTTTGTAATGGCATTCACTGGGCGCACAGCCGCATACCAGCACGCCCTGGACGCCTGAATCAAGCACCATCAGGGCATGTTGTGGATCAATCCGTCCGGTGCAGGGAATATGGATCACTCGGACATCCTCTTCCGGATAGGATTCCAGAAGGCGGCTGTCCGCATCCACGCGCAAGGACCAATCGCAGATGAAGGTCACCAGGCGCGGGAGAGGTTTTTGCGGGAATTGTTCAACAACAGCTTCGTTGCTGACGCCATCCCGGGCGATCGCACCCAGGGGGCAGGCGGCGACGCAGGTGCCGCAGCCCATGCACTTATTGACGTCTACCTGGGAGAGGCGATCCATTTGCCCATCCACTTCTTTTTCGAAGAGTGAGGGGGCTTCATAGGGGCAGACCATCACGCACACTCCGCAGCCGGAGCACAGGTCTTCATTGACCGAAACGGTGTCCAAAGGCGAAGAATACCCGGCGTCAATTGCCAGGGATTTCACGGCCGCGATCACCTGGGAGATGTGAATTTCCTGGGGACAGGCCTCAAAGCAAAGGTCGCATTCGGAACACATCCAGGTTGTTGGATTTTTAAAAGCTTGTTCTTTTAATCCCATCATCACCATTCTCAGGAGGCGACGGGGATTGTAGTCCGGCTCAACTTTCTGCTGGATCATGCACTTGCTGACACAGGTGCCGCAGGAATAACACAATTCAAGATGTTCCCCACCGGGAATGGCTTTGACAGCATCAGCAAAGGTCTTGACGGTTGGCGTGTGGCTCATGCGGCCTCCTTTTGCTGTTTTATTGCCTCTTGAAGGGTATCTGAATATTCCATCGCTTCGGGAACACCCGGCACCCCGGGGAACCGTTTCAGCCGTCTTTCCATCTGGGGCTTCAATTTCTCGATTTCTTCCTGCAGGGTTTCCAGTGACATGGAATCAAGCACATCCTGCATTTCGTTCAACACCCGGGCGTATTTGTCGCCCTCGGCTGCGCTGATCCATTCCACTCGAAAACGTCCTTCGGTCATTTCCATACGGTCGAAAATTTTCTTCAATCGGGAGGCGCGTTTGGCTCCAATCAATTGGCCCGTGATATAGTGACAGTCCTGAGGATGGCAGCCGGAATATAGAACCGCACCTGCCCCCAGTCGGTAAGCTTCGTATATGAAATCTGTGTCCATCCGGGCAGAGCACATTACACGCAGACCCCGTTCGTTGGCAGTGTATTCAAAGTGACTGGTTCCGGCCAGGTCGGCCCCGCCATAAGAGCACCAATGGCACCGGAATGCGACGATCTTCTCTTCCGGTTTGTCGGCCAGGACGGCGCGCATCTGGGCCAGAATTTGCGCATCGGTGTAATGCAGTTGGGTGATGGCGTCTTCTGGGCACTCAGCCACACATCCACCACAACCGTGGCATTTGGCGGTGATGATTTCAGCGGCTTTGCCTTCTTCCAAGACGACAGCGCCATAGGGACAGGCTTTGACGCACAATCCGCAGGCCCGTCCCTTCGTCTCGCTGGAACAGCGATCCGGCCAGACAACAGCCACTGTAGGCTCAATTTCCCATTCGTCTGAATGAAGGATGCGGCTGGCTCGGGCCGCGGCAGCAGATCCTTGCGCCACGCTACTTGGAATATCCTTTGGACCCTGACAAGCGCCAGCGAAGAAGATACCGTCTGTGGGGCTGTCCATCGGCCGCAGTTTGGGATGATATTCCATGAACCAGCCGCCAGGACTTTGGGCAACGTTCAACACGGAACTCATTTGGTCCTGATCTGGTTGGGGGATGGCTGCCTGGTTGAGCATGACCATGTCATATTCCCGTTCAATCACACGACCCAGGCCGATATCTTCAGAATGTATGAACAGATTACGGGTTTCCGGGTCTTCGGTGATGAGGCTGGGACGTCCTTGAATGAAGTGGATGCCCATTTCCCTCGCCCGATCATAGAACTCTTCGTAGCCTTTGGAGGGAGTGCGGATATCCATATAATAGATGGTGATATCCATCTCCGGATCCATTTGCTTCAGCAGAACTGCATTCTTGATTGAATACATGCAGCAGAAGTTGGAACAGGACTGAACGTAGCGTTTATCCCGTGAACCCACACAATTGATGAAGGCCAGCTTTTTGGGATTTTTATGATCGCTGGGACGTATCAAATTTCCGGCGGTAGGTCCGGCGGAGTTGTTGAGGCGTTCCATTTCCATGGAGGTGATCACATTCGGAAAACGACCATAGCCATATTCTTCCATCACGCCGGGATCAAAGTGCCCGAAACCGGTTGCGACCACGATGGCACCGATATCTTCCTGAACCAGTTTGTCTTCCTGGCTGAAATCAATTGCCTCCAGGGGGCCGCAGGCTTCCACGCATTTGTAACAGTGGATGCAGGCATCCAGATCAATGGTGTAGATTAGCGGGACGGATTGGCTCATGGGAATATAGGCTGCCTTGCGCGGCGCCAGATTCATCTCAAAATAATTTGGCACCTCAACTGGGCAGACCCGCGCACAATCACCGCAGCCGTTGCAGCGGTCCGCCAGAACATGTTTTGCTTTCTCACGGAGGGTTACTTTGAAGTTTCCTACAAACCCTTCGACTTTTTCAACCTCAGTATAGGTTCGCACATCAATCAGGGGTTGACGCGCCGCGTCAACCATTTTGGGTGCGAGTATTCATATACTACAGTCCATGGTTGGGAAGGTTTTATTCAATTGGGCCATTACCCCGCCGATGGTTGGTTCCTTCTCAACCATGATGGTTTCGATGCCCTGTTCTGCCAGATCGAGGGAAGCGCTGATACCGGCCACTCCGCCGCCGACAACCATGGCTTTTTGTGTCACAGGAACATCAATCATATCCAGGGAGGTCAGGAATCGCGCCTTGGCGATGGCTGCCGCGGTCAAATCCTTTGCTTTTTCCGTTGCGCCTTGTTTGTCATGTCCATGGGCCCAGGTGCACTGTTCGCGAATATTGGCCATTTCCATCAGGAAGGGGTTCAAACCTGCTTCAGAAACCGCCGCCCGGAAGGTGGGCTCATGCATCCGCACAGAGCAAGCAGAAACAACCACGCGGTTCAGGTTGTATTTTTGGATGTCTTCCTTGATCAGCCGTTGGCCCGAATCTGCACAGGCATACAGTGTGTCTGTGGCCCGGACGACATCGGGCAGACCCTGAGCAAATTCGACAACTTCTTCTGGATCAATCACACCACCAATATTGCTGCCGCAGTGGCAGATGTATACGCCAATCCGCAGTTCTTCTTCACTGTTATTGTCTAAGGGTTTTTCACTCATCGGGGATCCTTGGCTTTGGATGGGAAGTCGAGGCTTTTCTCAACCAGTTTCTTGCGAGTGCGCTGGGAGCGTTGGTCGGGGGTGGTGTATTCCAGGGCATCCTTGGGGCAAATCAGTACACACTGAGGACCTTCCTCGACATCTTCACACTGGTTGCAGAATTCAGCCAGCTTGGTTTCGTGGTTGATGGAGATTGCCCCGAAATCACAGGCTTCAATGCACCAGGCACACCCATCACATTTTTTGGGATCAATGTGGATGATGCCTGTTTCCTGATCTTGTGTCAGGGCGTCCCTTGTGCAGGCGATCACACAAGGCGCGTTTTCACAGGTCCGGCAGGCTACTGCTGTGATGAGGACCTCATCAACCCGGACCGTGCGAATTCGGCTCCGATAGGTGTTGAATTCACCGGTCTTGGTATAAGAGCAGATGTATTCACAGAGTTGGCATCCGATACACAGCTCCGGATCACAAACAATGTATTTATACTTGGACGTGGAAGCAACCATTATTTAACTCCTTATACGCCAATTTCTTCGGCGACGTCTTCCATACCGAGATCAATTAACAATTCTTTGGGGATCAGACCATCCTCGGTCCATCCCTTGGCTTCGTAGTAAATCTTCTTCAAATAGTCCAGTTCTTCATCGGTGACAACATGCCCTGCGGAAGGCCCAATTGTCATGGGGTCATGTTTCCACCGATAGGGCAGATCGTCATCCGCTTTGGTCCAACCCTCTCTGATGTTGAATGCTTTTTTGATGGTGTGGGCTCGCACGCCGATCAGATCAACTTCGTCATAGTCGAAATTCCAGCCTGTGGTCGCGTTGATCAGGTTCGCTATGGCAGGCCAAGCTCCGGCGCGGTCCGCTTTGCCGGTGAAACAGCGTCGGATGAATTTGCACATGGGAAGGGTGTCATACACGGCGGCATACTCTTCCGAACGGGCTGCGACCTTGCCGCGGGTTTCGTCAACCGTGAAGCGGTTGGTGCGACCTTTGATGTCCGGATCGTAGGCTGCAGAACGATTGTGACAGCCGCCTCGGGTGCCGACGGCCAGGCCCACAGCAAAGGTTTTCAACGCCCGGGCATCATACCCGGGGGTTTCCAGGCCTTTGATGTTCATAGCCCATTTATAGGTTTCTGCATCCCGAGTTTTGTCTATCTGTTCGGCGGCTATGCGGGTGCCTTCTGCCAGGATTTCTCCGATGCCTTCTTTATCCCGGATCATCTCCGCCAGAGTCACCCCGGCATCGCCGTTACCGAAGTTCGGCTCGAAGCCGTCCGGATATTTCTCACATTTGAAGTCTTCTTTTTTAAGGACCCCCCGCTCGAAACATTCCATGGCGTAGGAAATGGTCACGCCCATGGACATGGCGTCCATACCGCTTTCATCGGCAATATCCACCATCATGATGGCAGCGGTCATGTCATCAATGCCGCAGTTGGAGCTGACGGCCTGCAGGCATTCATATTCGATCCCGGTCATGGCGCCGGCAAAGGGGCCTTTCTTAACCATGGACATCTGCTCACAGGCGATCGGGCACTGCGCACAGGCGATCACCTTCACTTTGTGATGTTCATCCAGGTATTCGCCGCTGACCAACTCCGCGAACTCAAAAACGCCTTCCTGATAATTGCGGGTGGGCAGGAGTCCCAATTTGTTCATGTTGAGCATGTTGGTGGAGGTTCCATAAACCCGATATTTTTCTGTATGCGGTCCCTGGGCTGCCTCGGTAATATCAAAGGACATCTTCAGCAGGTTTTCCGGATCAGCTACAGTGACGCCGTGGGTTCCGCGCACGGAGACAGCTTTCAATTTCTTGCTTCCCCATACAGCGCCGTGCCCGGTCCGTCCGGCCTGGCGGCCGTCGTTGGTCACGTTTCCAAATCGGACCATATTTTCCCCGGAGGGCCCAATGGTGGCGGAGCGCACCTGGTCGTCCCCAAATTTCTCCCGGATTTCCTCTTCGGTTTCAAAGGTGCCCATGCCGAGTAAATCATCTGCGGGTAAAAATTCTACCCGGTCATCGTCAATGAACAGGTGTACCCAGGAATCGCTGGCGCCATGGATCACCATGCCGTCCCATTGGGCTCGCTTGAGGGTGATGGAAAACCAGCTTCCGGAAAGGCTGTCCCCGATAAAGCCAGTCAAAGGTGATTTTGATGCCAGTCCATATTTACCGCCGACAGGAACTGGCGTTCCGGCAAATATGCCATTGGCAAAGCACACGGGATTGCCGGGATCGTAGGGGTCACAACCAACCTCAATGTTCTCCCAACACAACCGTGTGGCCATAGAAACACCGCCAATGTAGATCTTGTACCACGCTTCCGGCTTTTCTTCGATCCAGTGTTTTCTTTCTGTCAGGTCAATGTGTAGGATTTTTCCGCTGTAACCGTGCATTCGAGTTCTCTCCTCA
>DAOTUG010000091.1:0-8718 GCA_034437335.1 Anaerolineaceae bacterium | reverse complement strand
CCGAAGGTCTCCCATACGGAAAACCGGGGTGGTGCGGCCCACGCCGGTGGCATCCATCCCCATGGATTCACCGATTAATTCGAAGTGCTCCGGGTGTCGGGCGATAATTGGCAGATCCACCACGGTCATGCCTGCCCCGCAGTCCCACACTGCTGAGAGGATACCCGACCCCTTTTCGACATCCACATAGGGATGGCTCCTGTCATCCATGTGCAGGGCCAATAAGGGCTTCCCCGGCCGGGCTTCCGCCGGAGGGTTCAGTCTGAGCTTCGCGGCGGAAAAACAAAAGTGGCAGGTGTAGTATCTGAGGAAATCCATGCCGAGAATATTTGGCATCCTGTCCTGTGGGGGCAGTCGGACGAGAGGGACCTTTGTTTTGCGGATCGGGCCGATCACCATCTCGGGTACGGTGATCATCTCTTCCTGCCGGGTGGCACCAAATCCTCCGGTGGTTTCCTCGGCCCCCTGGGGTTTGAGGGCCATCAGGGTGGCATCGGCGATCACCGCGCTCCGGGCAGCGCCTGTGTCCAGCAGAAACGAACAAGCTTTTTGCCCAATTCGACCATTGACAAAGATCTGGATGGAATCCGGATCGTCCGTTTCCGGTTTGATGCACAGGGGAATGTCGCCCGCTTCTATAGTTTTTATCTTTTCCTCCGAGTTCTTACGCCGATGACATATGGGAAAAGGGCGCGGCTATGACAAGGACGCGCCCGCCTCCCACTCCTCTCGCAGCAGGCCGTAATGCAGCAGGTCCAGCCATTGGCCCTGCCAGCGCTGCATGTCACGCTGGCAGCCCTCGGGGACGAAGCCGATCTTCTCGGCCACCCTGACCATCCTGGGGTTAAAGGACCAGGTGTCCAGGCAGAGCTTGTGATAGTCTGAGTTGGCGAACAGATAGTTGACCCACAGAGACAGGGCTTCGGTGCCGTAACCGCGATTGAGAAAATCATCTTCACAGATATCAATGCCCACCGCCCAGATCAGGGGATTGTTTCCGGGGGCATAGCGGTTGACCCAGCCCAGGGGCTGACCCTCCAGAGTCGTGATGATGGCCATCTTTTTGGGGTCGGAATCATCCGGTTTGACGGTCTGCGGCTTTTTCTCTTGTTTGGTTGCTTTTTGTTCATGCGCGGGTTGTTCCCAGGGGGCGTCATAGGCGCGCCATTCACCCCGGGTTTGCCACCTCAGGTAGTGCTTCCGATCCTGTTCTGTTCGGGTGCGCAGGATGACGAGATCGCCTCTGGAGAGGATCTCATATCCGGGTTGACTCTCTTCTGACATCGTCAGTCCTTTCTCATCGCTTCATTGCCGCCGGGAATGGGATGATCTGATTCTGAGATCATTTCTGGCTTGAAGACAGGATGGAACTGTTTCGAAAAGCGGGGGCAGGAAACACTGGATTATTCCTTGATGAACAGGAGCATTTTAAGGAACTGCCACAGCCGCCTGGTGGGAAACAAGGCCGCGGTTTTCTGAATGTATGCTTTCTGGGGTTCTCCCGCCCTGTGGATCAATTCCCGGTCTTCCATCAAACCGATCGCCAGGGCGGGGATCAACTGCAGCGCGGCCGCCAGAAGGGCGGCTGCGGAATTTCTGAAGAATCCGAAGGCAAAGCACGCGCAGGACAATGCGAAGTAGAGGGGGTGCCGGATATAACTGTAGATTTTTCCATATACGACGGCGGTTTTTTCGGGGAAGACGGAATACAGGTCCATTCCGTGGGTCATCATGTTGAAATCTGATTGCTTGATGTGCAGGGTGGTGAGGACACTCAGCAAAAGGAAGACCCCTCCCAGGGCGGCTGCCAGCCACCACGGCAGCAATGCAGGTCCGGGGATAAACAGGGGGTGGAACAGACAGGCATACCAGGTCACGAGGTAGGGGAGCATCCAATGGTAGAAGTAAACCTGATAGGCCAGATGGCCATTTTTTTCACGGTAGCCCTGAATCACCTTGAAATGAAAATAGCCAATGGCCGTCACGATCACCGCCATGACCACCTGGCTGAGGATGGGGCCGAACCAGGCCATGCCATCCACAAAGAAAAAGAATGCCGCGCAAAGCGCGCTCAGAGCGATGGTGTAGAGGACGGTGAGCAATACGTTCCACGGATTCTTGAGGGCGGGGACGTGATGGACAAATGCCTCGATTTCTTTCTGCAGCGCTGCCATTGGGCAACCTCCTGGCCTTATCGTTGATAGGGGTTGTGGGACATGCCGATAAGCTCTCCTACCATTGTAGAAAGATGATGGACATTCGTCAAACAGGCAAGGAGGCCAGGTGGCCGGGCGGGAACCGGGGGATGCTTTTGCTCACGATCTGATGCCCTCTCACCGGGAGCCGGATGCTGCCATCCGCTGCCGGTGTGAGATCGGCGATCCTGTCCTCAGCAAGGTTGACCGGCATGGCCCTGACGGACAGGCATATCATCCCGGGAGAGAATCCCCACGCAGCGCAGGAGGGTCAGGGCAATTTCTGTTTCCCCTGTGTCCTGGTGCGGGATGACTTCCACTTCGGGCAGGCCTCGGTTGGCGATTATCAAACCGATTCTGCCATTGGAGATATCCGTGAAGGCACGCTGGGGCACCTCGGGGCGGGGCGCTTCCGCCCAGGATTCGTCCGCGGCGGGCAGGCCCGGCTGGCGGTTTTCAGGCTGAGGCTGATTTCAAGGGATTGGCATGCATCGGTTTGGATCGTTTTGATGCCGGTCACCCGGGGAGAATAAAGGGCGTCCGCCAGCAGGGGACAGGTGTTATATTCATCACCGGCATCACTGCCATCCACAAAGCGGTTCAGCCCCGCATAGACGGCGCCGGTTGTTTTGTTGGTGATGATCAGGGTGCCGTCCTGTGGGAGGGCTTCGACGGTGAAAACCGCATCCTCAATCACAAACGGGGGTTTGCGCGATCGGGCCGCCTTCTGACGGCTCATGAGCTTCAGGCCCAGGTTGGATTGGGCGAATTTCAGCGCCAGCGGCAGGAAGGATTTGAGCCAGGGGCTGACCGCTTTCCCCGGGGTGGTTTCCTGATCTTCAACCGAGCGCAGCCAGAGCGTTCGCCACCCCAGCGGGGGGACGCAGGGCGCGGCGACGCGGATTGTGGATGCCGTGGAGGAGCGGGCGATGACGTGGTAATGGGTGACCGCCGGGTCGGCTTCATATTCAGCGATCAGCGTTTCTGCCGTCCGCCAGGCTTTGAGATCGGGCTGGCCCTGGTCGTCCAGGACAGCGTCAATGGTCACGATGTGTTTGTCCCGATGCACATCCACCCGGGTGATGGCCGATCCGGCGACCCATCCCTCGCTGACCGCGCCAATGGCGTCCCGCAGGGCGCTTCTGGAGGCGGTGGTATCCTCCACTTGAAAAACTGATCGTAAAAAAGCCCGTGCACCCGGTTTCAGGCTTCAAAAAGCCAGCAGGACCGCTGGTCATTCCCTTGAATCGGAAGGAACCTGACGAAGTGAAATATTTCGTTTGCTTGCGCGGCTTGAAAAATGTTTTTCGATTTCAACGATCACAAACGAAGCGAAACTGAATGCCAGGATGATCCACCATTCTTCAAACCCGAGGGGGCCGGTATTGAAAATGCGCTGCATGATGGGGGCATAGGTGAAGAGCGCTTGCAAGAGGACCATCCCCAGGATCCCAAGCCAGAGCCAGCGATTTTTGAAGAATCCGATCTTGAAAGGTGAAAGGGTGATCGAGCGGCTGTTGAGGAGATAGAATATCTCAACAAATATCACCAGATTGACCGCCACGGTCCGGGCCACTTCGATGGACTTGCCGCGCAGGAGTTCCCATTCAAACAGGCCAAAGGCGCCAATTAGAATCAGCAGCCCAACCAGAATGATGCGCCGGATGATAACTTTTGAGAGAATGGGCGCATCGGGAGCGCGCGGGGGGCGCTGCATGATGCCTGGTTCAACCGGTTCCAGGCCGAGCACCAACCCCAGCAGCGTGACGGTGACCATGTTGATCCACAAGATCTGTACAGGCAGGATGGGCAGCACCTCATTCAGCACCAGGGCAGCCAGGATGATCAGGCCTTCACCAATATTGGTGGGCAGGGTCCAGGAAATGATCTTCACCAGATTATCAAATATACCCCTTCCTTCTTCAACGGCGGCTTCGATGGTGGCGAAATTATCATCGGTCAAAACCATGTCAGCCGTTTCTTTGGAGACATCCGTGCCTGTGATTCCCATAGCCACGCCGATATCGGCCTGTTTGAGGGCCGGGGCATCGTTGACGCCGTCCCCGGTCATGGCGACGACGTTGCCTGTGGCCTGCATGGCCTCGACCAGGCGCAGTTTCTGCTCAGGCGTTACCCGGGCAAAGACTCCGGTTTCCATGACGGTCTTCATTAAAGATTCATCATCAAGCCGGTCAAGTTCAGCGCCTGTAATGACCTGGGCGGCCTGTTTGATTCCCACCTGCCGGGCGATAGCGGCAGCGGTTAAGGGATGATCCCCCGTGATCATTTTGACAAGGATGCCGGCGTCCTGGCTGACCCTGACCGCATTGATCGCTTCGGGTCGGGGAGGGTCGATCATCCCCTGCAGGCCAAGGAAAATCAGGTCTTCTGCCACGTCTTTGTGGTCAAGGGTGGTCTGATCCTTTGGCATTGGTTTTCTTGCAAAAGCTAAAACCCGCAGGCCTTTTTTCGACATAGTTTCTGCCATGGCTTCAACCGCTTTTTTATCCATTGGGACGACACTGCCGTCCGCATCCAGGGTTTTGGAAGCGCGCAGCAGAATGGCCTCCACTGACCCTTTTATGAAGGCTGTTTTACTTTGATCGTCCTGGTTGATCCTCAGGGCGGCCATATATTGATAGTAGGATTCAAAGGGAATGGCGTCAGCGCGGGGCATTTGGTTTTCGAGGGAATCTTCGGTGTATCCGGCTTTGTGGGCTGCCACGATCAATGCGCCTTCTGTTGGATCGCCTTGAATTGACCAGATGCCATCTTTGGAGATCAGGTGGCTGTCATTGGCAAGGACACCGGCCTTGAGGGTTTCGCGATGGGCGATAGGAAGATCTGCAACCGGTTCGCCATCGAGGGTGCGGAAATCGCCCGTGGGCGTGTATCCTGTGCCGTCAACGGTCAGCGGCTGCGCACCTGCGAGGATCTCTTTGACGGTCATCTGGTTTTGGGTCAGGGTGCCGGTTTTATCTGAGCTGATGATGGTGACGCTGCCCAGCGCTTCCACAGCGGGGAGTTTTCTGATGATGGCTTTTCGTCTGGCCATGCGTGTCACACCAATTGCAAGGGTGACGGTCACAGCCGCGGGCAGCCCTTCAGGGATTGAAGCCACCGCCAGGGCAATACTGTTGGTCAGCGTGTTGGCAAAAGTCTCCCCACGCAACAGCCCGATCAGGAAAGTGATGACTGAAACCCCGAACAAAACATACAGCAATATTTTGCTGAATCCCGCAATTTTCTTTGTGAGGGGGGTGTCCAGAACATTGACCTCTGCAATCAACTGTGAAATTCTGCCGATTTCGGTATGATCGCCGATGGCGACGACAACGCCCTGGGCCTGTCCATATGTGACCAGCGTGGAGGCATAGACCATGTTTTTTCGGTCGCTGAGGGCTGTTTCAGCCGAAAGGATGTCCTCGCCTTTTTTCTCAACCGGCAGGGATTCGCCTGTGAGTGCGGCCTCGGCCACCCGAAGCTCACGGCTCTGAAAGAGCCGCATATCGGCCGGTACCTTATCGCCGGATTTGATCAGGACGATATCTCCCGGGACCAGGGCTGTCGCTTCAATTTGCTGTTTTTTTCCAGCCCTGATCACGGTGGCAAAAGTGGTCATGCTGTTCGCTAATGAAGCGATTGAGTTTTCTGCCCGAGCTTCCTGAACAAAACCCACCAGGGCGTTGATCAGAACGACCAGAAAAATGATCCCGGCGTCAAAAGGGCCTTTGACCAGCAGGGTGATCAGGCTTGAGAGGAGGAGGACATAGATCAAGGGGTTGTTAAATTGGGACAGAAACCGAAGAAAGGGGCTTTTTCGTTTTTTGGGAGTGATGGCGTTGGGGCCAAACCGGTCCTGGCGGTGTTGGATTTCAAATAGATCCAATCCTTTTTCAAGATTGGTTTCCAGGATTGATTGAATTTGTTTGACAGGCATTTGGTGCCAATGCCGTCCTAATAGTTTTTGCATGAATTTTCTCCGGCGTTTTATTAAAATGTTTTTTTAGAATTGCAGGAGAATCGTATCCGTTTTTCAGTGTAAAAAGTAGGATTGTATAACGTGTGAAGTGAACTGTCCTTGAGGGTGAACGGATTTGGGGGGATAGGATAAGAAAGCGTGCAAGGGGAAATCAACTATGGGCCCGGCAGGATTCGAACCTGCGACCGAGCGGTTATGAGCCGCCTGCTCTGCCGCTGAGCTACGGGCCCTTCTTTTGAGATTGGAATTATACCACACTGATGTTGGTAATTTTCGCTTTGGTCAGCATTGCGATCAGGGCTGGTTTGCGGCGCCAGCCACCCACGGCAGGAAGAGGGAGGGTGCCAGCCACTCGAAGGCGCCGATGTCAAAGCCGGTGCCCTGAGGGCGTGGGATACCGAGAAAGTCTTCAGAGGTGAGGAGGGTTGAGGCGCCCTGATCACGCATGGGGGAGTTCAGGGTGAGGGCATAGCTGTTGGGCGAGAAGCCGGTTCCCACCAGCATCATGGGGTCCGCAAACAGAGAGCCTTCGCCGCGGTTAGGGAAAGTGCACCATTCCGAAAAGGTATAGTTGGCCTGAGGGTCATCACGTTTTCTGAAAACGGGCCAATCGCCATAGGCATGATACCAGCCGTTATGGGCGAACAGGATCTCGTCCATGGGCTCTCGATAGGAGACCAGACCGCCATTGTTGTGATAGACCAGGTTGTTCACAAAAGAGGAGTCAATATGATGGTCCGAGTGGTTGATGGAGATGCCCGTCCAGACGGCATCCAGGTCGGTGTTGGTGTTGACGATGGTGTTATTGACCACGTTGACATATTTCAGCCCGGAGGCTTCATCATCATGCCAGAAGGCGAATCCCGCGAGGCAGTTGATGATCAGGTTGTTGGTCAGGGTGATATGGGTCAGGTCGCCCGGAAACGAAGGGTCACCGCCGGAGGTGGGTCGCCCGAGTTCTTTCGCCAATTCGATGCCGATTGGGACGCTTTTGTTGCCGGTGTCTTCATGGTCGGGGTCCACTTTGGGATAGTCGCCTGAGGCATAGACAAGATTTTTTCTGACAGTCACCTGGCTGGCACCGTCGAGATAGATGTTGACTCCCCAGTTATCAAAAACCGTATTACCTTCGATCAACATGCCGATTGGGCCGGCATGGTCCCAGCCGCCCCAGCCGCCAATGCCCTCACCGTTGTTTTTGGCAACCCAGTTGTTGATGACCTTAACATCACTGCCGCTGTAGAAGCTGATCCCCTGCCCCCAGGATGGCAGGCGTCCAACCAGACGAGGGTAATTGGAGAGGGTGTTATAGGAAACATCGTTGTTGATCACGGTGACGTTGGTGCTCTGGCTGACGATGATGCCGCGCAGGTTTGAATAGCGAATATCACAATCGGCGATGGTGATCCCGCTCGCGCTGCCGACCACGATCCCATCTCCGGCGGCATAGCGAATTTTGAAACCCGAGAAAAGGATGTCATTGGTATCAGTTATATGAACGATGTCGGTCTCGTTGTAGTCTTCAATCCATTTGATGATGCCGATATCGGCGCTGTTAGGGTCAAGCCCGGTTTCAAATTGGGCATAAAGGTTGTATCCATCCTGATAGAAAGTGTTTGTCACCAGATCAGCCGCACTCTCAACGGGGTCAAACAGAACATCATTGGCGATCACGATCTGAACCCTGATGGGAGTCCCGCTGCCATCGTCACTGACCTGAGCAATGTGATAGGTGGCACCGGGCGGCTGCTCCCACCTTGAAATAGGCTGTGACCCGCTGATGATGGGTGTTTCTCCCGCATAAGCCAGGAAATCAACCCCTTCAGTTTGCAAACGCAGGGTTTCTGGATAGAGTCCCGCATGTACAAGGACCCGATTCTGGGCATTGGGCGCCACCGTGTCGGCAGCTTTCTGGAGCGTTTGAAAGGGGCAGTCGTGACTGCCGTTGTGGCTGTCATCCCCGCCATCGGCGCTGACGAAGTAATCCGGGCCTTGATAGGGCGCCGTACAGTTCAGCGGCATTAAATCTGACCGGGTGGGGTGCCCATCAACCCTGAAGGGGATTGCCGCGATGAGAAGCGATATGATGAGGAGGATGAGCCGTGTTTTGTGATTCATTTTGTCATAGCCTGTCTGCACATTGGATAAGTGTTGATGTAAGCGTATCATATTTCCCCAGAAGAAAACTTAGAAAGGGTTTAGTGTATACAGACAGTGCGGTTTTCGGCAAAGACATCAACGCGAACATCCTCATAGGTATAGGCATCATAAAGGACATAGAGATATTGATAGGTGCCGCGCAGGTCGAAGATCAACCTCCCGTTTTCAGTATAAAGATCCATTTTTGATTCGTCGCCGTTCATGACAAAATAGGACCAGTAGTCAAGATTGCCTTCAAACTCCTCGATAAAATAGGCGGCGGGGTCTCCCTCCCGCCCCTGCTGCTCTTCGGTTTCAACGGGGTCTTCAGGTTGAGGTTCCTGGGTGGGAACAACGATTTCGGTGGTGGGTGTGGGGGGAACAACGACTTCCTGGGTGAAC
>DAOTUG010000090.1:0-16901 GCA_034437335.1 Anaerolineaceae bacterium | reverse complement strand
CACCATCGCCAGGAGGGCCATCCGGATGTACAGGCCATATTCCATCTGGCGGAAATAGGCCGCCCGGGGGTCGTCATCCACCGCCATGTCAATTTCCCAAACACGCGGCAGGGGGTGCATGATGATCATGGCATCCTTGGCCCGGGTCAGGGTTTCCGTCGTGACCACATAGCTGCCCTTGAGCTCCTCGTGTTTGGTGGGGTCTTCAAAGCGTTCCTTCTGTACCCGGGTCACATACAGCACATCCGTCTCTGCCAAAACCGGTTCAAGGGCATGATAAGCCTTCTGCGGGATGCCGTTTTCGTCAATCTCAGACACCACCTCTTCCGGCATCGCCAGCATCTCCGGGGAGACATAGTTGAGCCGAATATCATACAAGGTCAGCAATCGGGCCAGGGAGTGCACCGTCCGGCCATATTTCAGGTCACCCATCATGGTGATGGTTAACCCATCCACCTGTCCCAATTCCTCGCGGATGGTGAACAGGTCCAGAAGGGCCTGAGTGGGGTGCTCGCCCACCCCATCCCCTGCATTGATCACGGGTTTGCGGGCATACTTGGCCGCCAGGGCCGCAGATCCCACCTCCGGATGGCGCAGGACAATCACATCGGCATAGGCTTCCAGGGTGCGCACGGTGTCCGGCAGGGATTCGCCCTTCGTGACCGAGGAATAGCTGACGTTGTTAATCGGGATCACGCTCCCCCCCAGGCGCTCCATGGCGGAAGTGAAAGAAGAAGATGTGCGTGTCGAGGGTTCATAAAACAGGTTGGCCAGAATTTTCCCCTTCAACAGGTCAAAAGAGCCCACCCGGGCAACCATCTCATACATCTCGTGAGATACGCCAAAGATGTAATCAAGCTGGCTGCGGTTGAATTGTTTCACCGAGATGATATCCTGCCCATAAAAAACAGAATCCTGCTGATCGCCAAAGGGCAGGTGGGGGTTTTCACCGCGTAAGGGGGGTATAAATGTGGTCATTTTTTCTCCAATTCTCCAGTAATTTGTTAATATCATGTGACGCGTGGACAGGCGCCTTAACGGCGCCTGTTGATTTTCAGCTTATAATTGGCCGTCCGCTGCCAGGGGCCGCCAGAACCCGGCCATCCTCGAAAACAGGCTGCCCGCGCAGGACGACCCTGTGGAGACGCCCCCGGCACATTAAGCCCTCAAAGGGCGTCCAGCCAGCCCGGGTCTGCATGGTGTCAGCAGTGATTTCAAACCGGGCCTTTGAATCCACCTCCAACCAGGTCTCCGGCTGATCCGGGACTCCAAAAATTCGGCGGGGGGTGCTGCTCAGGCGCGGCACAAGAGCTTCCAGAGTAAGGCGGTCCTGGTGAACAGCTGTCAGAAACAAGGGCAGGGCGGTTTCCAATCCCGGGAAGCCGGGGGGCGGAGAATCGCTGTCCTTTTCTGCTGCAGCGTGGGGAGCATGGTCCGTGGCAAAGCAATCAATCACCGCCAGGTTGTCCCACAGAGCAGCCGCATCCGCTGCCGTTCCCAAACGCGGACGCACAGCGCCCCGCCCCCCGGCCAGATCTGCCCGTGTCAGGAAAAGGTGATGGGGCGTCACCTCGCAGGTGATCTTGAAACCGCGTTCTTTGGCCGCCCGGACGACGAGGATATCCTCCCGGGTGGCCACATGGGCCAGGTGCAGCGGGCGGTCATACAGGGCGGCCATCAAAATGGCGGCAGCCAGGGTGCGCCCCTCCGCATGGGCCACAATCGGTCTCCCCTGGGGCCAGGCTCTGAAATGCGCCATCCACAGGGGCATCTCATCCAACCGCAGGGGGCCATAGGTTTGGTCCAGATAGAGTTTCAGCCCGGCGCTCCTGCCTGCCGCCGCTGCGGCGGATTGGACATTCTCCGCGCCAGCGCCCAGATACTGACCATAATCACAGCGCGCCTTGGCCGTCGCCAGAGCCAGGGTTTCGCTCAATCTCACTTCATTGATGACCGGCGGATGGGTGTTGGGCATAGCCAGCACCTGGGTAAAACCACCCGCCAGAGCGGCCGCCGTCCCGGTGTCCCAATCTTCCTTGTGGGTGGCGCCAGGCTCGCGCATGTGCACATGGGGATCAAACAGGCCGGGCAGCTTCACAGGGTCCCTCCGGGTATAAAAAAAGAGAGCCGCTGAAGGCTCTCTGGAAAAGGCAAAATAAACGCCACGGCGGCCGTGGCGGGGATGTCGGAAAAGCAGGGTGAAACCGTTCTTAATCGCATAGCACTGGGACTATTCTATGCATTTTTCGCAATCTGTCAAGTGAAATGTCTGCAGACCTCATGGCAGTCCACAGGGGGACCAGACCATCTTTCCTGCTGAAGAAAGCCCAAAAAACCGAACCACCGCAATTCCGCTTTTTCAACGCATGATGAGGCCCAAACAGCCAAAACCATGACATTATATATCCTCACATATGGGACGATTTTGTGGTCGCATGATCTTCCCGAAGAGGCGCATTGCGGCGTCAATATCTGCACCTTTCAAACCCGTCTGCCCCTTGGCGAATATATTTGGGCCGTCGCTGGCGTTTTCGGAGATGGGGTGGTGGGGCCCTTCTTACCGGAACCAATTTTCGAGGTTGTGGAATTCTATCTGCCAGACCCGGTGAGGACCATCTCGCCCCAGAAAGGGGATATTTTTGAGCGAAACACGGTCGTCTTCAAATGGTACCCGGCCAACCACACCGATTATTACGTCCTCACAATTTCCGAGGAGCTCTCCTTTGAAATTCCCGCGGAAACAGCCTGCTCAAGCCAATTCTCGGAAGCCTGCAGTTACCAGGTCACTCTGGAAAACGGAGAATACGCCTGGTCCATCTATGGCGTCAACGAACACGGCGCCGGGCCTGCTTCAGAATCCATTTGGTTCTCTGTTCTTGTCCCAAATAGAAACGAATAATCAGCGCTAAATCAAGCAGAAACGCAGCGCGCTTCCGATCAAAATAAATACAGGAGGCTGCCCAGTTGGGCAGCCTCTCTGATTTTCTGTTCAAGATCCCGGAAGGGATCCGTTGTCGCTGGAAAAAATATCCCTCAACGCGCTTTCGGCAGGAACGCCTCCTCCCGCGCATGGCAAATATCCTTGATCACATCCCGGCCGGACGCGCAGGAAAGCTCCACATTGCCCGCCGGCTCCACCCACTGGCCAATCATATAAAAATCCTCCAACCCCGGCAGGGTCTTGGACATGCCGATGCCCATCATCAAGCTCATCTTGCGGGTGGTCATGGCCCAGCCGGCGAAGGCCCCCCGCCAGTTGCCCGTGTAGCGTTCATGGGTCACCGGGGTGGCCACGTCCACCACCTCAACAGTCTGGCGCAAGCCGGGATAGCGGCTTTCCAGAACATCCAGAATCACCGCTGCGACCTCGTCCTTGTGCCGGTCATACCGCGCCCGGTCCTTCCGCAGCCATTTCCAATAATCGTAGTCCGCCTCGCACCACAGGGTCAGGACCGACTTTCCGGGCCCGGCCATGGTGGGGTCAAAACAATAATGCTTGAGAACCAGGCGATCGTGCCGGCAGTTCCCCAGCCAAACAGGCTCCGCCAATGGAAAATCCATCATCGGCGGCTGGTCTGAAAAATCCCGCTTCACGCCGAAGGATATCTGCAGGATGGATTTGCAAGGGGTCATCCCCCCGGCATAGTTGTCGCGAATTTTCCGATTCACATACCGTCCATCCAGCAGGTCAAAGATGGTCCCATGTCCATCCGCGGCCGAAATGACAAGGTCGCCCCGAACGGTTTGGCCGTTATCCAGAACCAGACCCACGGCCCGGTCATCTTCTACAATCACCCTCTCCACCCGGGTGCGGTATTGGACCTCGCCCCCCAATTCAAGGTAGCGCGCTTCCAGGGCTTTGGCAATCGGCAGAGAACCGCCGATGGGATACCCCGCCTCCCGATCGTTCATCATCGCCAGGGTGGAAAGACAGAGCATCATCGGGAAGTCCTCCGGCGAAAACTGAAAAAACAGGGGCAGTCCCTCCCGCAGCAGGGGGTCCTTGAAACGCTGGGCAAACCGTTCCAGGGTCACATTACGCCAGCGAAGGGTGGGCATCAACACGGGCAGCATCTCCCGGCCCATCTCGGCCAGCTCCCGGGCATCCTCCGCGGTCAGGTCCACCGGCAGCTCCAGCCGGGTGAAATCCCGGACGCCCTCAATAAATTCCCTGATCACCCCGGCATCCTGGGGCGAGAGATCCAGAAGATGCGCCTCCAACCGATCCACGTCGGTATACAGATGCAATTTCCGGCCGTCCTGCCCCTCAACGCAGATAAATTCGTCATAATAATGGATCGGAGTGTCCTGAAGGATGCCCAGCTCCTCCCACAGTTGATACCCCTTTGTATTGGGGTTGACCCCCGCCAGATAGCGCACCGCGCCATCAAACACATATCCCCGCCGCTGCCAGGCGGTGCACAGCCCGCCAGGGATGCGGTGCATCTCAAAAATAATCGGATCAAATCCATGCATGCGAGCATAGATTCCGGCTGAAAGGCCAGCCACCCCCGCGCCAATGATCAGAACCCTGGGTTTTTCCATTCCAGTAAGCCCTTTCCTTGATTTTTTTGCCAAACAGCCTCATTATAATAGATACAACAGCGGTTTTGAGATCTGAGCCGCGCAAAACCCCACCGTATCAACCTCTGTCCGGCAGTCACGAAAGGATACTCTGTGAAAAACAAGAAATCCAGAAACTGGACCCGACAGGAAACCATCGCCCTGACCTGGATTGTGGGCGCATTTCTCCTCGCCGTCGCTTTCAGCCTGTGGCAATCCCTCAGTCTACCCATCTTCACCCTGTTGTTCCTGACACTTCCCTGCATTTACCTGATCCGGCATAAAGACGCAGACCGAATCGGGATGGGGGCCGTTAACATCTCCCGCCTGCTCAAGTGGGCGGGCATCAACCTGGGGGCCCTGGCGCTGGTCTATGCCATCTTCGAGCCCTGGTCCGGCGCCTATGCTTTCCTGCTGGAAGAAGCGACCCAACCCGGTTCCACGGACCCGACCTTTGCCTGGCTGACCCTGTTCAAAGGATCTGGGCGATGGGTGGGGATGTTCCTCTTCTCAGGGGTGATCACCATTTTCGCCGAAGAACTCTGCTTCCGCGGCTGGCTTCTGAGGGCCCTCCAATCGAAGGTGGGCTCCGGATGGGCCAATGCGCTCCAGGCGGCCCTCTTCACTATGCCCCAGCTTATCGTGGCGTTTCTCATGCCTTCGCCCATTCAGGGCCTGGTCTTCAGCCTGGTGTACGCCTTTGGCGCAGTCGGCCTGATCAACGGCTGGGTGGCCAGGCAGGCTGGGGCCATCTGGCCCAACCTGATCGCCGCTGCAGTCATGAATCTGATATTGAGTTATCTAATTCTGGGATAAACCAATGATCCGTTTTTTCGTCGGACTGCTGAATTGCCCCCCAGCCGCAGGGCGTCTCACAACGGCCCTGCCGGATGCGGATTCACGCCAGATCACCGCCTGATGGCATGTCCAGCAAACCCTCCCGAAGGGCATGGGCCACAGCCGAAGCCCGGGAATCCACGCCCAGCTTTCGGTAAATATGAGTCAGATGGGCTTTCACCGTTCTTTCCGTGATGCCCAGATGCCTGGCGATGGCTTTGTTGGTCTCGCCTCCGGCCACCCTCGCCAGCACCTCCCGCTCTCGCTCTGTGAGGGGGTCCTCAGCCGCTCGGCCCGCTTCACCGGACTGCAGTTGGGCCATGACCTGACTGAGGATATCGGGCTGCAGCAGGGATTTTCCTTCGGCGGCCGCGCGGATGGTCCCATAGAGGGTTTCCCGGTCAGTGTCTTTCAACAAATATCCCAGGGCGCCCATTTGAAGCGCCTCCACCATCAGGTCAGGCTCATTATAGGTCGTCAGCACCACCACCTGCACCGGGGCCTGATTCCGGGATAGGGCTTCCATGACCTCCAGGCCGCTGATCCCTGGCATCCGGAGATCCAGCAACAACACGTCCGGGGCCAGGGCCTCAACCTGGGCCAGGGCTTCCCGGCCATCCGAGGCGGTGCCCAAAACGGCGATATCCTCAGGAATTTCCAAAATGAGCTTGAGCCCATCCCGGACAAGGGCGTGGTCGTCAGCAATCACCACAGAGATTGGGTTTCCTGCCGGTGTTGATTCCATGAACCCTCACGCCCTCCCTTTTCTGTTTCCCAGCGGCAACCCCACGCGGATAACTGTTCCCTCCCCCGCCCCGCTCTCAAAGCGCACCCAGCCGTCAAATTCCGCCGCACGCTCACGAATCCCCAAAAGACCATACCGGTCCGTGGCGGATAGAACCGCGTCGGGGTCAAACCCGCGGCCGTCATCCTGAATCCGCACCACAAGGCAGCGATCCGCCGGTTTCACCGAAAGCCAAACCTGGCTGGCGGCAGCGTGTTTTCGGATATTCGTCAATCCCTCGCTCAGGATGCGCTGGATGGCCAATTGAACGTCCACCGGCATGTGTGGCGGCAGATCCACATCCACCCGACAGGAGATGCCCGTAACCTGCGTAAAATGATCCGCCTCATCATAAATCCAACCCGCAAAGGCCTCCGGATCATAGGCCTTCTTGCGCAGATCATCAATCACCTGGCGGGATTCCGCCAGGGTCTGCCGGGCGCGGCCCATGGCCATGCGGATAATCTCCTGCGCCTTGGCCGCCTGCTGCTGGTCCAGATAGGAGTCGGCGGCCTCCATCTGCAGAATGATCCCGGCCAACCCCTGAGCCAGGGTATCATGCAGCTCCCGCGCCATCCGCTGCCGCTCGGTCATCAAGGTCAGGGTCTCAACCTCACAGGCGGATTCCGCCAGCCTGTGATTGGCCCGGCGAAGATCGGCCAGCAGCTTGTGAGCAGCCTCCTTGGCAAGGGCCTGCTGGGCATACAGAGAAATATAGATGATAATAAACGCTGTGGCTGGCAGCATACCCAGAGCCCAGTTCCAGAATTCCCCCACGCCGACATTGATCCACCAGGCGCCCAGGGAGATCATCAGCAAGAGAACCACGACGCCGTTCTTCTCCAGGGGGTCTTTCAACGAGCCGTACCCCTCACCGATCAGGCTCAGAAAAAAGCCAAACCCCGTGACGGGAAAAACAAAATCAAGGCTGAAGACAGTCAGGACAAAGGCCAATCCCGTCTGCAAAAGCAGATAGAACCAAATGATTGGCTTCTGTTCGCTGAGATAGATTTTCGGCGCCAACCAATGCAGCCCAATGCTGAATATGCTCAACAGCACAAAAAGCAAAGCAAGACCCGCACTGCCCTGGCGAATGGCCTGATAGATAGTGATAAACGTCACCCCAGCAAGCACCAGCGTCAGAAAAACCAGGAACGGCGCCTCATATCCGGTTTTTCTGGGGTGCTTCATGGCCTTTCTAAATTGATGAAATACATTCGTCATCTTTAACCTCACTTGACACCATTATAGCCGTTTGGCGCTTCTTTGCCATCCGCAAAAGGGACATTGTCCAAAAGTACAATAACACCCTGTTCAGCAGAACGATGACAAATCCGGGCTGTTTTTCTATACTGGATACAGATTGAACGCGTACGCCACCATGACGGGCAGCCCTTGCCGGGAAGTTAACGCCTTGTAAAACCAGGATGCCTCGCGATCATTCATGACAATTCAATCGCTATAATGAAGATAATCGGAAATCCAACAAACCTACTGAGATGAGAAGGAGAAAAGCTGATGACCCCATCTGCAATTAAAGTTCAGGGCCTGCACAAACGCTTTGGAGATGTCCACGCCGTCAACGGTGTGGGCTTTGAAATCAACCCCGGAGAAATTTTCAGCCTGCTGGGCCCCAACGGAGCCGGGAAATCCACCACCATCTCCATCATTTCCGGACTCATCGAGCCGGACCAGGGAGAAGCCTGGGTGATGGGGTTCCCCGTCCAAAGGGAACCGCAGCAAGCCAAGGCCGAATTGGGCGTGGTCCCTCAGGACATCGCCCTCTATGAAGATATTTCAGCCCGGGCCAACCTGAACTTCTGGGGCAAAATGTACGGCATGCGCGGGGGCGACCTTTCGACCCGCGTGGATCAAATCCTGGAGCTGACAGGCCTGACCGAGCGGCAGAAAGGCGCGGTATCCAAGTTTTCAGGGGGCATGAAACGCCGGCTCAACATCGGTGTGGCCCTCTTGCACAACCCCCGGGTCATCATCATGGACGAACCCACCGTCGGCATTGACCCCCAGAGCCGACGCAACATCCTGGATTCCGTCAAGCAGCTCCGGGATGAAGGCTCCACCATCCTCTACACCACCCATTATATGGAAGAAGCCCAGGAGCTTTCCAACCGCATCGCCATCATGGACCACGGCAAGATCATCGCCCTGGGCACCCATGACGAGTTGATTGAGATTGTCGGGGAACTGGACCGCATCACCCTGACCATCACCGGGGATGCCGCCCGGGTCAAAGCGGCCTGGGAGAAAACGAAAGGCGTGGAAGAGATTTCCTCCGAAGATGGCGTCATCCACTTACTGGTCAACGACAGCAATCAGGTTCTGCCCGGGGTCTTTGAAGCCGCCTCTTCCGAGGATGTGCGAATCAATTCGGTGGATATCCAGGAGCCCAATCTGGAAGCCGTCTTCCTGCACCTCACCGGCCGTGCCCTGCGGGACTGAAAGGAAAACAACCATGAAAGCCCTGAGTATTGCCTTAAAAGATATGTGGCGCGCCTTCCGGAGCATGTTTGCCCTGGCCTTTATGTTTGGCGTTCCCATTTTGCTCACCCTGCTCTTTTCGTTCCTCTTTGCCGATGTTTTTAATAGCAGCGATGGAGAGTTCACCCTGCCAAGGACGGAGGTTGTCATCGCCAATCTGGATGCAGGCAGTCCGTATCTCCCCGTCATCGAAACCGACTCCAGCGCCGCCAGCAATCTGGGCGAGATGCTGGTGGACATTCTCAAGGGGGAAACATTTCAGGACCTGATGACCATCCAGGAAATGGATGAGTCCACAGCCCGCCAGGCGGTTGATTCCCAGGAAGCCGGTTTGGCCGTCATCTTACCCCCGGATCTGACAAACGCCCTGATCGGCATGACATCAGAACCCGTCGCCATCGAATTCTATAAGGACCCGGAACTCAACCTGGGGCCGCAAATCACAAAATCCATCGTTATGAGCCTGGTGGATGGATTCGCGGCCTCCAGCCTCTCCCTGGATACGGTCATGACGACCCTTGAAGCGGAAGGCATCAGCCTCAGCCAGCAGGAACAGATGGCATTGATTGCCCAGTTGACAGAAAAGGCCGAGACTGCCAGCGAAGAGAGAACAGAGGGCCTGACAATCATCCCGCCTGCTGAAAGGCCCAACCAACAGGACAACCTGATGCAGCAAATTCTGCGCGGTGTCATGGCGGGGATGATGGTTTTCTATGCCTTTTTCACCGGCACCTCCGCAGCCCAAACCATTCTTCAGGAAGAAGAAAACGGCACCCTTGCCCGGCTCTTCGCGACGCCCACCGCCCCCCGGACGATACTGAATGGGAAGTTCCTTTCCGGGTTTTTGATGATCATTGTGCAGATCGCCATCCTGATCCTCTTCTCGAAGCTGGTGTTCAAGATCCAATGGGGGGCTTTCCTGCCCCTGACATTGGCTTCCATCGGCCTGGTCGTCTCCGCCGCCAGTTTTGGCATCCTGATCATGTCCCTTGTCAAAAGCACCAAACAGGCAGGGGTGATGTACGGCGGCATCCTCACCCTCAGCGGCATGCTCGGTATGGCAGGGGTGTTCACCGGCGGTACACCCATCGAAGAAACCTTCACCTGGCTGCAGCTCCTGGTGCCCCAGGGTTGGGCAATGAAAGCCTATGAAGGCGCCTGGAACGGCAACCTGACCAACACATTGCTGTTTACCGGCGGGTTGTTCATCTGGGCCATTGTCTGTTTTCTGATTGGCAACGCCCGTTTCAGCAAACGTTTTGCGTGAGAGGTATCCCATGAAATTCCTAGATATTGCAATTAAAGACGTATATCAGATCTTCAAAGATTGGAAACCGGCCATTTTCCTGGTCATTGCCCCCATCCTCTTCACCCTGATGTTCGGGTTCATGTTCGGCGGCTTCAGCGGCCCGGAAGGGGCCCAAACAGACAACCGACTCCCCGTTCGCATCGTGGGCCTGGAGGCGGACCCCCTCCATGGGAGCCTGTTGAAGTTCCTGGAGAGTTCAGACGTCATCCGGGTTGCATTGGCTGAAGACGAAACGGATCTTGACACCCTGCGGGAGGATGTGGCCAGCCAGGACATCCCGGCTGTGATCTGGATGCCTGACAACTTCACTGAAAAGCTTCAAGAAGATGGAGAAGTCCATCTGGAGGTTATTTTGGATGAAAACACCACGGCCGGTGTGACTGTCCGGCAGGAAATCCAGTCCGCCATCAACCGCCTGCAAACAGCGGCGAATGCGGCAACCCTGACCGTCAGCCTCTATGAGGAAAAACAGGGATTTGCCAACGCCCAGGAGCGGGAAGCCCTCTATGCAGAAGCCTTTGACTACGGTCTGCAATCCTGGGACAATCCGCCGGTGGTTGGCGAGGAGACCCAAACCTCGCCCCAGGGGGATGAAACCGGCACATCGGAAGAGAACGCCTTTGCCCAATCCCTGCCCGGCATGATGGCCCAGTTCGCCATTGCCGGCCTGATCGGGGCTGCGGAAATCATTGTCCAGGAGCGAAAATCCGGCGCATTGAAGCGCTTGAAAACCACCGCCGTGTCCCGTGTTGAGATCCTTGCCGGACACTGGCTGGCAATGTTCGTGATGATCCTGATCCAGTTCATCGTCCTGATCACCTTCGGACAGATCTTCCTTCAATTGGACTTCATGCGCGCCCCCCTGGCGACCCTCCTGCTGGCCTTCGCCTGCTGCGCCTTTGTGGCCAGCCTGGGGCTCCTGATCGGCGTCCTGGCCAAAATGCCGGAGCACACAGCCATCTTTGCCTTGATCCCCATGTTTCTCTTCTCCGGTTTGGGCGGCGCCTGGATGCCCCTGGAATTGCTCAGCGAAACCGTGCGCACTGTGGCCAAATTCACCCCCGTGGCCTGGATCATGACCGGATATAGGGACATCCTCCTGCGCGGCGCCGGCCTGCCCGAAGTGACCATCCCCATCCTGATCCTCCTGGGCTTCTCCGCTCTGTTCGCAATCCCGGCGGTGCTCGTCTTCATCAAAAAAACAGGCTGAACCAGCCCGCTGCAATTACACATCCATCGCCGCCATCCACCCCGGCTCCGCTGATCCCATGGGGTCAGCAGGCCGGGGCTGGTTCTATGGTTCCTGATCAAGCTGATATGGTTTCTAAATGGAATCGAAATTGCATCAAGGAGAATGCCGTTAAGATTTAATCAGGTAAGGCACAAGCCTTGATGACAAGGTGCGCCGCCAACAATGCGTCCAGAAAGAGAAGCCACGCCCTCTTCAGCATGTCATACCATCCGCAGACTATCACGACCATGGATAAAAAAGCAGACCAAATCCAGCTTAATCCCATCATCCGGGGATCAGGATTGCTCCTTGCGGGATTCATCCTGCTGCGCTATATCTTCGGCGTGCCGGTGAAAAACCTGGGGCTTTGGGATTGGTTTGGCGTTTTCGCCGGCATCACAGTGTTCCTCATCCTGAGAAATCCCACCCAAATCAGGAAATTACTGGAAAGCGCTCAATTTCGCCGCTTTCTCAGCGGCGTGCTGCTGTCCCTTTTCAGCTTCATTTTTTCCCTGGCGGCCCTGGAAGGCTTTGCCCGAATCTGGGTACGACGCCAGGCACCGGAGGCGGAATCAAACTCCATCACCATCACCCCTTTTAATCATGATCCGGTGTTGATGGCCATGCAGGAAAAAGCGGATTTTGTCAGGAGCCGCCATACCCGCTACATCGAGGAAAAAGGACTCTTCCTTCTGCCGGATTTCGAAAGCGACTATCTGAACATTGTTGATAACCTGCGGGTGACAACAGATCAACCGGAAAGCTATCGTCACACCATCTATCTCTTTGGCGGATCAACGATGACCAGCCTGGAAGTCCCCGATTCCAAGACCATCCCCAGCATTCTGCAGCACATGATCAATGCGCAGTATCCGGACACCTACCGTCTCCAGAATTACGGTGTAAACGGTTATACCGCCCCCAGCCAGACAGATTATCTTGAGAAGGTGGTTGACCTGCAACCCGGGGATATCGTCATTTTTTACGACGGCGTCAACGATGCGCCCTATCCCTACTTCTGCTGCATTGATTTCGAAACCCACCACCTCTTGGATATCTCAGACACCTTCAGCTTCGGCAAACTCTTTTTCATGGGCCTCAAGTTTCTTGAAAACAATTCGGTTTTCTATAATGAATTCATTGACACCAAGGATGTATTACCCCCTTATCTTTGGTCACCATCCAACCGTGAGGAAATTCTCTCCAACCTGACCAACCGCTATCAAACCAGCCTCATCAAAGCCGCTGATCTTTGCACATCTGCCAATGCCCATTTTTTCCATTTCCTGCAGCCCAGCATCTATACCAGCCAGAGCTTTTCCGCCTACGAGGAAACCGTCGTCCTGGACAGATATCCGGGCGCATTCAAGCTTGCCACCATTCTGGGGTACGAAGAGGTTCAGGCCGCCATGGGGGAGCTCGAGGAAATGGGCATTCACAACAAGGACCTCACCGACATCCTGGATGTCAGCCGTCGTCCGCCGGGGGTTGAATACTATTTCGATTGGTGCCATGTCAATCATCTGGCCAACGAGGTCATTGCCCAGCATATTTTTAAAGAGATCAAACCCCAATTGGAAGCGCAGTACCAGCCCTGAGAACAAGACAAACCGCTGTTTTCTGAACAGCGCAGCAGTTTGGACAGAAACAAAAACTGGTTCATGGCATTTGGTTCAACCAGGCCTTCAACGTGGCCCGGTAGAGCGCTCGTTCAAAATACCCCCCATACTTTGACAGACCATCATACCCCTTCTCAAACAACACCGGCATCATCGGGTCCAACTGGTGGCCGTAATGGGTCATGCAGGCTTCCGGATGGAATCCCGGCCAGGAATAACAGGTGACAGCCGTCCGCCGATATTTTGTGCTGATGCCGGGCGCGACCGTTTCCTCCCAGTCGGGATCCTCCGGCCGGAAGACATATTTATCCAGATTCCCCTTGGGAATCCCCTCCACACCGCGCACAACAGGCGGGTCCGCGTCCGGAATGTAGGGGTCAACCGACAGATCCACGACAATGGCATGATCCGGCATATCCTGGAGCCAATCATTGGGTACCACCGGCTCGGAGGGGTTGCGGCGTTGGGTGGCGTCCACCAGAATATCCGTCTCCTTCAGCAGGGAGAGCATCTTTTCAGGATGGCTGGTCACATTCCGTCCCACCGCCCGGCAAACAGCCCCGGGGCCGTGCATAGCCATGTGAGCATTGTTGCGTTCGATATTTCCCAGATGCACAGCGGCATCCACAGCATGTTTGCCGACCATACCGGTCCCCAGCAGAAGCACCTGAAGCGGTTCACCATCCGAATGAGTCAAATTCGGCCAACGGTCCTCCAGCAGACCAAAGGCCACCTCCAACCCATTCCAGGCCACCGCCTTCATGTTTTCCACCAGGCGCACGTCATAATCATTGACAATGCTGTCCAGGGAGATGGTCTTGAGCCCCAGGTTCTGAAAAACAGGAATGCGATTGGGATGGGTGGGGTAATGCAACATGGCAATCAGGATGGTTCCCGGTTTCATCCGCTCAAAATCCGCATCCGGGGCCCGCAGGATCAACACCACGTCCTGGTCAAAGGCATCCTGCCGGGAGCCCGACCCAATCAGGGCATTGCCCTGGCGATAATCCTCGATATTGAACCCGGAACGGGAACCATACCCCTCTTCAATCATCACACGGACCCCCAGGTCTGCGATGCGCTGGACAAAATCGGGCAGGAAGACCCGCCTCTCGCCTGCCTCTTCTTCCATGCGGGGTAATCCCAGGGATTTCGGTGGGGTCATTTTCCGTCCTTTCTGTTGGTAGGTGATGTGGCGTCTGCGAAAGAAGAATCAACTGCGCCCATCCCAGAGCTCCAGACGCAACAAAGAAACGTCCACAGAAACCGTTGCCTGGCAACAGAAGCCGTTGATTTTTCCCTCCCGGAAAGGCGCTTCCGGGATTCGTGTATACCCATTCAACAACGGAATGGGATTGCTCAAAAGTGAAATTACTTCGGCGAAATAATTATACTGGATAAAACGGCATGGCGATGCTTCGATCCGCTCACCCGGCGCCAATCCCCGCTTCCTTTTGTACCTTTGCCGAGAAAGGCTTATAATCTAAAGTGAAGACAACCAAGAGGATCACAGGAGGATACCATGTCAGGACCGCGCCCCGTGCGTGCCCCCCGAGGCACCCAACTCAACTGTAAATCGTGGCTGACGGAAGCCCCATACCGCATGCTCCAGAACAACCTGGACCCGGAGGTGGCGGAGCGGCCGGATGATCTGGTCGTGTATGGCGGCCGGGGCCAGGCGGCCCGGAGCTGGGAAGCCTTTGACGCCATTTTGGCCACCCTGCAGGATCTGGAGACGGATGAAACCCTCCTCGTTCAATCCGGGAAACCCGTGGCTGTTTTCAAAACCCACCCGGATGCCCCCCGGGTGCTGATCGCCAATTCCAACCTGGTGCCCCACTGGGCCACCCAGGAGCATTTTGATGAATTGGCCGCCCGGGGGTTGATCATGTATGGGCAAATGACCGCCGGATCCTGGATCTACATCGGCACGCAAGGCATCCTCCAGGGCACCTATGAAACCCTCGGGTCCTTGGCCCGACTGCAGGGCTGGCCCTCCCTGAAGGGCAAGTTTGTCCTCACAGCGGGCCTCGGGGGCATGGGCGGCGCCCAACCCCTGGCCATCACCATGAACGAAGGCGTTGGGCTGATCGTGGAGGTGGACCCCGAGCGCGCTCGCCGACGCCTTGAGATCGGCTATGTGGATGCGGTGGTGGACACCCTGGAAGAAGCCATGACTCTGGTGGAAGAAGCGGTTGACGACGAAACCCCCACATCCATCGGCCTGATCGGCAACGCCGCTGAGATTTATCCGGAGCTGGTCATTCGCGGCGTTGTGCCGGATGTGGTCACCGACCAGACACCGGCCCACGACCTGCACAGCTACATCCCCGCGGGGATGACCCTGAAGGAAGCGGAGGACCTCCGTCAGCGAGACCCCTCCGCCTATGCCCGGAAGGCGCAGGAATCCATGGCAAAACATGTCGAAGCCATGCTGGCCTTCCAGAAAAAAGGCGCCGAGGTTTTTGATTACGGCAATAACCTGCGCCAGCGGGCCTACGACCACGGCGTCAAAGACGCCTTCGATTTCCCCGGGTTTGTGCCCGCCTATATCCGCCCCCTGTTTTGCGAGGGCAAAGGCCCCTTCCGCTGGGTGGCCCTCTCAGGCGATCCGCAGGACATCTACCGGACCGATGCGGTCATCAAAGCGCTCTTTCCCGAAGACGAACACCTTCACCGCTGGCTGGACATGGCCCGGGAAAAAGTCCCCTTTCAGGGTCTGCCCTCCCGCATCTGCTGGCTGGGCTATGGCGAAAGGGCCCGGGCCGGACTGGCCTTCAACAATCTGGTGGCGGAAGGCGCGGTCAAAGCCCCCATCGTGATCGGGCGGGACCACCTCGATTCCGGATCGGTGGCCTCCCCCAACCGGGAAACCGAGAATATGAAGGATGGCACTGACGCCGTCAGCGACTGGCCCATCCTGAACGCCCTGTTGAACGCGGTGAACGGGGCCACCTGGGTTTCCTTTCACCATGGCGGCGGGGTCGGCATTGGCTTCAGCCAGCACGCCGGGCAGGTCATTGTGGCCGACGGCACCCCCGATGCGGCCCGACGCCTGGAGCGGGTCCTGACGGTGGACCCCGGCCTGGGAATTGTGCGCCATGCAGATGCCGGCTATGAGAAAGCCATCGCATGGGCCAGAAACCACGGGATCCGCATGCCAATGGCCAGGGATGATTGATATGTCCCATCGCGCCCGTCGTTTCCTCTTTTTCGGCCTGGCCATCCTGGTCGGGATTGCCGCCGGGGTGATCTATGGCTGGGTGATTAACCCCGTGGAATATGTGAACACCGGGCCGCACACCCTGCGCATTGACTATCAGACGGACTATGTTCTCATGGTGGCCGAACTGTATCAGGCGGAAAATGATATCTACGCTGCGGTTGAGCGCCTGGTCTTTTTAGGCGACCAATCTCCGGTGGACCTTGTCAACCAGGCGATTCTCTTCGCTGGAAGGAACGGCTACGCCCCGGCTGACATCGAAGACATGTGGGATCTGGCAGAGGCCCTGAAAATTGTCCTGCCAGAATCAGAATAGGGGCGCAAAATATGGGATACCAACGCTATCAAAACCGCCGCGAGCCCACCCCCGAAGGGGAAGAAAAACAAAGCGCCTGGTATTTGCTGACCGGCCTGATCCTTGGACTGCTCCTGGGCCTGGCCTACACCTGGTGGATCAACCCGGTGGCCTATCAAGACACCTCCCCGGCCTCTCTCAAGGAGCCCTACAAGGACCAGTACCGCAGCATAATCGCCCAGGTCTATGTGGAAACCGGCGATCTCGCCCGGGCTCAAAGCCGGCTGGCCCTTCTCAAAGATGCGGACCCGATCCTTGCCCTGGGCGCACAGGCCCAGAAGATCCTCGCCCAGGCCGGCTCCGAAGCCGAAGCCCGGGCCCTGGCTATGCTGGCGGCTGCCCTCCAAACCCAGTTGACTCCCACACCGTCCCTGACAGAAACCCAGGTCACCACCATCCCATCCCCCACAGCCACACAGGCGGCGACCGCCAGCATCCCGACCAACACCCTCCCCGCCCCCAGCGCCACCCCCACACCAAC
>DAOTUG010000089.1:0-2403 GCA_034437335.1 Anaerolineaceae bacterium | reverse complement strand
GTGCATGTTCCTCTTCAAAGAAAGCCTCGTGCAGGGAGAAGTGATCTCACAGGCCAAATAGTATCCCTGCCCAGGTTCTATCTCCAGAGGTTTTGAAAAAACGACCTGGTCGCCTTTCTTAGGCGGGTTGCGATTCAGATAAAAAAGAATACCGTCTTCTTCGCTTTTTCGATACGTGTTCAGACGAGCTCCCTCAACTGAACGCCCCTCAACAGAGCAATCTTCCAGGGATAATCCACCCACTGGAAATGTATACAGCGGAGCGGGTTCATTATTTACAGGCCAGAACATCAATATCGGCCATCTGCGTCTGAATATCTCCCGAAAAACCCGATCTTCAATCAGATGAGACTCGGGCAATTGAAACAGCTTATGTAACAAATAACGATTACCGAACAAGCAAATAGTGTCGAAGGCCACATCCGCCTCTAGGAGCACTGTGGGCGCCCAGACCCCTTTTCGATATTCCCAGTGAAACAGATCAAAGGGATTCCAATTCAGAATTTGATCAAATTGGGTAACAGCGGCATATCGCCTGAAATAAGCCTTCACATCAGGGTCCTCAGCGGCATCTCTGTGGTAGCGAACGGCCATGGCTTCAAGATTCATTTGATCAAACATCCAGGTCCGGTTTTTGAAAATGACCCTCGTGTTTCCTTGATGCAGTGAATTAATGTGCAGGCTTTCTGGAGGAATGCAGTGAAGATATTTCCAAGCAAGATAAAAATTATGGTGTTGATAAGTGTTTCTTGCCATCGCCGCTGCAAAATGACCATAAGCAGCGCTGGTCTGCTGCGCATAATCCAATTCAACAAATTGATGATTCAACCGCAAATTTCGGGCGATATCCCCTGCAAGCTCTTTGTCTCGCAGTAAGACCTGGGAATTCATCTCGTCCATTCCCAGATCACAGCTCTTGAAATAGGTGTAAAATTGCGCTTCGTCCCGCACATCGCGCAAAAAAGCCAACGTCAAACGGCTGTCCCTGCCACCGGAAAGGGAAACCAGCGTCCGGTAATGGCGAACAAAAAATTCAGCCTGACGGGTCGCCAGGGCTATAACCTCATCATATATCCGATCGGGATCGCCCTCAACCAGAGGCTCCCGGGGGAAAAACCGCCTGACAGACAAAGTCTTTAAATCCAAACAAGTATTGGGCGTCAGCCAGTACACATGGTGATACGGCGTGATATTGCCCGGAAGATGATAGGACGTGTATTTCTCCAATAAGTTCAGAAGATGAAACTGGGGGATGGCGGGGTGTTGCATCTGATCCACAAGGAGCTCCAGATGGGAAGACAGGATCCGTTCCTCCGTACTGTAAAAAACACTCCGCATCCCACAAGCATCCTGATAAACCCGGGTTGTGTGGCAATTGCTAACCACCAGAAGAAATCGTCCCGTCAATCCATCCAGCATCTCACAAAAAGCCTCATCGGACCGAATAAACTGAGTTAAGAGCGATTGGGTCAGCCTCTGCCCTTCCATTTCGGGATTAAACAGATCGTTGACCACCCCAAACAGAAGGCACCAGCCATCGTCTTGTTGAATGAGATGGCAGGGAGTGATGGGGTCATAGGAAAACCAAAAGGAAGAGATCTGTTTCAAAGGCCAGGTCTTATGAGGCGGCGAAACCGGCGATTCGCTGAATACGATTCCCCGTCTATACAATAAATGTTGGTAAGGATTCATGGTAAATTCACTATATGATGATCTGGTCTCAGCAGTCAAAGTCGCTCCGCTTCAATAAAACGTGCATTGTTAGGCCATTTTTAATCCAACTTTTCATCGGTCAACATCATCCCGGGTGAAACCGCGTACTGCCAGCTCGGAAAATGGGCTGCTGCAGTTTGCCCGCATATCCCCCTGATAAGAAATGGGATGGAAGTTAATTTCATGGACAAAGATTCGGGCAGCGCTTCCCCAACTCCACTTTTCACAATCCTTCTGGGCTGCCACCTCAACTGTCATGGGGGTTGTTTCAGCTTGCGCCTCAAAACGAATTTGAATCAGGTTGGTTTGTCCCCAATCGGCCACATCCTCCCAACCAATAAGCCGATTCCCCAGCAGAAAATTGATCCGCATGCGGCCTGTATAACCTGGTCGAACATAAGGAGAAACAATCTTAAAAGCCAGAAAGTATCCCTGGCCCGGGATGGTTGTCAGTGGTTTTGTGAAAGCGACGTGATCTCCCTTTTTCGGCGGGTTGAGATTCAGGTAGAACAAAATGCCATCTTCACTGCTGCGTCGGTAAACATTCAGACGGTCACCCTCTGCTGACTTTCCAACCAGAGAACAATCATCCAGGGACAGACCGCCAACAGGAAATTGATGAATTGGAGAAGGCCCATCGTTAATGGTCCAATATGCCAGTATCGGCCACTTGCGTTTATAAATCTCCGG
>DAOTUG010000088.1:0-5908 GCA_034437335.1 Anaerolineaceae bacterium | reverse complement strand
GGACATTACCAAAAAATGGACAACGCCTATCAGAAATTGGGCTCTTATCCTAAATCAGCTGGCCATCCGTTTTGAAGACCGGTGGCCTGAAAGATGAATGCCATTTACACAAGATTCCGGACACTCCCGAACGCCGACCACAAAGAACAGATAATAATAAATTGAGCCCAGTGCGCTGGCTGAAAACACCTGAATGGCCACATTGATGACAATCAACATAACAAAGTTCTTTTTCTTCAAGGACTGCCGGACAGCCTGAAGGAAGGGCGGACGCGGCTTATCCTCCCGAATCCACTGCTGAACCATTTTCTTGTCCTCCCGGACCCCGGGAATGCCCAGGAAAAACAACACCAGACTCACTCCGGCGATGGCAACCGCGCCGATCCAATAAGACGATACATCTCCTTTGGAAACCAGCACCATCGGTACGGTCATCCCCAGGGACATCCCTAAAACACCAGTAACCATGCCGATGTCGGCGTTTTTCTTCCGCTCAGCTTCCGTGCGGAATTTCTCCGGAAACAGGGCCCTGGCCAGGTTGACCGTGGTATATCCCAGCTCCAGGATCAACAGCCAGAAAAGAAGCCATAAAAAAGCCGGGATGGGCTGGGTTTTGGCATCAAAGACCGGCGGTAAGAAAACCATCACAAAGGCGATCAGGGTCGGAATACCCGCAAGCACAATATAGGGGAAGCGTCGGCCAAATCTGCGACTCAGACGATTGGGCTGGTCGGAGATATACCCGACCAGGGGATCATTGAAAGCATCCCAAATAGTGAGGATCACATTGGCGAGCCCCACCAGAAGCACCGGCATACCGAGTTCAACTTCATAAAACCAGAAAAAATGGGTGCCAAACATGCCCCAGATGGCGGGCAGCATGACCAAAACCAAATTGAATGAAATGTGGGTCCATAATGAATGCCTGGAGGGTGATTCCCGCTCCCTGGTTTCAATACCGTCCTTCACTGTGCTTGTCATCGTATCTTTACTCCCTGAAATGTGATCAAATTGCATTGGCGAAAAAAACGAAAACCGGAACGGCTTTTACGGCCGATCCGGCGCTGATTGCGAGTCATCCTGTTCCATTCGGGTCCAGGCCTGACGGATGAGCTGTGCGCCCACATAGCGCAACAATTCCCGCTCCCTGACCAGGTCCTCCGGGCTGGGTTCCTGAGCCGCCAGGGTGGCCAATCCGTGGGTGTAGATGAACATATCCCTGAGCAGCTTCCGCAGGATCTCTTCCGGAAGAGAAGAAACATACCGGTCCCGAGTCATCTTTTCCACCAGGTCATACAGGGGCCAATCCGGTGATGTCGGCGACCATGTGGCGCGCCCGCTGGCCACCAACAAGCGAAACAGGTTCGGCTCCTCCCGGGAAAATTTTAAATAACCCAGGCCAATGGACAGAAAAGCGCTTTCCTCATCCAGAGCATCCTGACAATACCGCAACGCGGTCTCCACTGCCCGAGCTTCCACCGCCTGCACCAGCGCCTCAATGGAGGCGAAGGCGCGGTAGATCGGCTGGGTGGAGGAACCAAGTTGCGCGGCCACACTGCGGGCCGTGATCTTCCCGGGCCCACGCCGGCGCACAACCTCCACAGCTGCTTGCAGAATATCCTTCTTTGAAAATGAAATCAACGGTGGCATCAGATAAATACCAATTGTTATGTAACAAATGTTATTATATAAGAGACATTCACAGGCGTCAAGGGATATGGCCAGGGCAATCGCAAATGGTATGAACAATAAATGAACCAATCAAGGCGGACATGGAATAAAGCTGTTTATTTAAGCATTTGATGTTTTTGCAAAGCAATCAATTTCAGGCTGTTATCCAATGGGAAGGCCATAGACTCCTATCCCCCACTTTTTTCTCAGTCGAATAATTTCACCATGTGAAACCCTGAATTGATGACTGTTTTTCTGCTATTCAACAGCGAAACAAGTTAGGATCCTATACAATGCAAGGAAAACTCTGCGCAATGCATGGATAATCGTCATTTTCTTCAGCTTATTCCCCACACAAACAGCCCAGACCGATATCCTGAAAGCCCCCTGAACCCACGGGACCAATCCCCCCACCCACAACCCATCAGAAAACGGCGATCGTCTGACCGCCGTTTTGACTCCGCGCCGGGGCCTTCGGATATCATCATTGTCAGTGGGGATGGCTGCTTTTGGGATATATGGCTATACGAAATTCCGCACCGCCGAAAATTACCAGGGCCCTGTTTATTTATGTATGCATCGGCACCCGGTTTAAGGTCCCGCACGATCCCCCCATACCGTCTACAACCAGCGCAACACACCCCATTCCATGATAAGATGAAATCGTTTGGTTCTCAAAAAAAAGAAAGGTTTCCATGACAATTGCCGCCATCCTCTTCTCTTTGTTCAGCCTGATCGTGATCGGCTTCCAGTTGGCCCTGGCTCTGGGGGCGCCCTGGGGCGAATATACCATGGGCGGCCAAAATGAAGGCCGCCTGCCCACACCCCTGCGGATCGCCGCGGCCGTCCAGATGCTGGTGATCGCCTTCTTCGCCCTGGTCGCCCTGACCCGGGCCGGTCTGATCCTCCCCGGCATGTTCGCCTTCAGCCGGGTTGCGATCTGGTTTGTATTCGGCTTCTTTGTTCTGGGCACCATCCTGAACTGGATCACCCCCAGCAAGAAGGAACGCTACCTGTGGGGGCCAGTCAACACCCTCATGATGGCCCTCAGCCTGTTCCTCGCGCTGGGATAAGCCACAGAGCAAGCCGAACACCCCCAGGGCCGCAAACGCCATGGTGGGCGCAATCCCGGCCGCCACCCTGCTGCGCTGATGGGCCGCAAGGCCCTGGGGATGGGAATTAGGGAATGGGGATGCGGCCCCTCACTGCCCCCACATCCCCCGCTGGCGGAGGAGCCCCCCCGCCGCCCCGGCAAACCACAGTGTGTACGGGTCGGACCGGGCGATGGCCTGGTAGCCAAAACGGTGGGTGAAATCCGGACCTGGCATGGCCAGGTCCCAGAGGATGCCCCCGCTGTCAACGGGGACCATATAGAGCCCCGCCCCGGCCGTCGCCAGCCAGAGGGTGTGATCCACCACAACCGCATCCCGAATCTCCCCGGGCAGGGTCAGCGCCACATCAAATGCCACCCCGGTGTAGCAGGCCAGGTCCCACCCCAGCCCCACCAGCAGGCCGCAGCCATCCGGTGAGGGCAGAATCATCCCCACCGAGCGCGTATTCTGCGAAGAAATCAACGTCAGATTCTCCATCCAGCCGGACCGAAAGACCCCATCCTCAAAGGTGTACAGGCCATTGTCCGCCCCAACCAGAACCTTCTGTCCCTCCGCATACAGGGCGTTGACCCGGGGCGGATAGGCGCCCTTTTTGCGGTCCGCCTCGGTCAATAAATCCGCATAGTGAAACTGGCTTCCATCCCAGATGCTCAGGCCGCTGCTGGTCCCGAAATAGACCCGGCCCGCGCCGTCCACGGTGATGGCCGTGACGGTATTGGGCAGGGCCGTTTGCGGATCCCCCAGGGGCAGGTCCACCACAGCTTCCCCCGGAAGATACGGCAGGAAGCGCGCCCCGGCCGTATGCCCGATCCACAAACCATCCCTGGCCACATACAAACTGTGGGCTTGGGCGTCCCCCGGCAGGGGCATGGTCTCCCAGGGCGCGCCAGGGGTCCCGGCCGGGAAATGCTGCAGGCTGGTCCGCCCCGCCAACCAAAGGCGCCCATCCGGCGCGTAGGCGACGGCGTGGAAGGCGTTATCCGCCGCCTGGTCCTCCGTCATCAGGGGGATCCAGGCCCCGGCGTCATCCAGGCGCAGACCGTGGACGAAGCTGCCCAGGGCAAGGCCGCCATCCGGCCCAGCCGCCAGGGAAGTCAGGGAGAAATAGGCATCCGCCACCGGGCGGACCTCCCGGCAAGCCTGCTCCGCCGGATCAAAGAGGCACAGGGTGCCGAAAGTGTCCCCCAGCCACAGCGCGCCCCCAGGGCCGGGGACGATGCCCATCAGCACATCCGCCAGGATCCCGCCCTCAATCTCCTCGCTGCTCCACAGAGACCAGGAATCCCCGGCCGGGTCGTAGGACACAAGGCCGTCGGAGCTGGCCATCCACAGGGTTCCCGTCCCATCCCCGACAATCCCATGGACAAACCGGGAGGGAATCGGGCTGTTCTCCGGGGTAAAGGCCTCCAGCGCTTCCCCATCCCGCAGGACCGCCGCTCCCCCGGCGATGGCCACCCACACATCCCCATCCACCGTCGTGATCCCCCGCACCGTATCTCCCGGCAGGCCCTCCGCCGCGCCAAACTCCGTCCAGGTCTGATCGGCCGGGTCATAGCGGCTGAGATGTCCCTGATACCCCACCCAAAGCTGGCCCCCCGCATCGTCACAACCCAGGGCGGTCACCGCGCCCAAGGCTGCCTCTCCGGGATGGTCCAGGGCAGTGAAATAGGGCGCGCCCGCGGGATACAGGCTGGCCACCCCCGCCGGCCCGCCGGCGAACAACACCGGCTCGGACCACTGGCACAGGGCCAGGGCCTGGACGGCGTTGGCGGGCAGGCCCTCCGCAGCCGTGAAGGGGGTCGGGGTCAGGGAATCCAGATCCCAGGCCACCAAACCACCCTCGCTCCCGGCCCACAGGATCTCGGCCCCAAAGGCCAGCGCAGTGATTTGGTTCTTATTGGTGAAATAGGCCGGTTCCAGGAAATCATCCCCCCCATCCAACGCAGGGGGCGTCTCCTGAACTGCGGCCGATTCCGGCGCCCGGCCCAGGGCGCCCACCGCGTCAATCTGGGTCCAGGGAACCCCCGCCGGCCGGGCCAGGGCGATCTCCACCCCCATTATCATCCCCACCGAGGCCTCTGGCCAGAAGAGATTGGTCACAGGACAATCCGCCGGCGCGGGGCGATCCGAATCCGCCGCATCGAAGATCGTCAGGACCTCCCCCGCCAGGGGGATCACCGCCACCCGCCGGATCTGTCCGGGCTGGTAAGACTGGGCCACTCGGATCTCCTCCGCCAGGATTGGCGCGGGAAAGATCACCGTAAGGGCAGCTTCCAGAACATCACCCGCCGGCTGCCAGGCGGTGACAAAATCACCGCAGGCCAGGGTATCCGGCGGGCCCAGAGCCCGGTCCGGATGATAGGCGAAATCCCCTGCCCGGGAACTGGCCGAGACCTCGGCCGCCCACAGCAGGATCGGTTCCGCCGTCAGGGGTTCTCCGGTGGGGGTCGCCGTCCCTTCGGATTCAGCCGCCCCGGTGGGGGTGAAGGCCGCCTCAGGCTGAGGCGGGGTGACGCTGGGGTCGGGGGCGGTGGGAGCCTCGTCGGTGGCAAGCTCCGGGGCCTCCGCCGGACTCCCGCCGCCGGAAAGGCAGGCCTGGGCCGCCAGAAGCAACACGCCAATCAGAAGGAGAAAACGCCGCCGGGGTTCTTTCATGATGCACCGTGCCCTCTTGGTCTGTCACTGCGGGATGATACCCCTACTATATAAGAATCCCCGCGGCATTTCAACTGAAAGGCGCGTCCAATGGTACACTATCCAAGAAATCTCCCAGCCGTCCTGGTGACAGGAGCCCTCGTTTTCTACCTGTTGATCACCCACAAAAGATAGCAAATGCAAAAACCCACAACCTATAAAAGCGTCGTCGCTCCCCTCCTTGCCGAATTGGAGGACCTCCAGGTCGCAGAGAATCCCCTCCGCCTTCCTGGGCGTTCTGGGGAAAATTCCCGCCCTGAATCTGCAGCTTGTGGTGGTCAGGAGAATAGACAATGATGCGGTGCTTCGGCGGACGCCTTCGCACCGCCGGAGGATGAGTGGCTCTGGACCCGGAATGATACGGACGTGGCCGGGGAAATTCAGGATGATGCTTTTTTCGGCTGGGAGCTGGCCGCCGGGGATTTTGACGG
>DAOTUG010000087.1:0-9316 GCA_034437335.1 Anaerolineaceae bacterium | reverse complement strand
GGCCAAGGCGAGGGCGGCTGAGGAAAATGCGTCACTTTTAGGGGAGAAATTGAAATTGGAGGACGACCTGCCCCGCCTGCAGAACGAAAAAAAGGCTGTCTTGCGGTCAATTCCGGACCCCCTTCTTTCAACATATCAGCGGCTCAGAAAAAGCAAACGGGGACTGGCGGTGGCAGCCGTCACAGACGGCGGATGCAGCCTTTGCGGCCACTCCCTGACGCCTGGTGAAATGCAAACTGTTCGTGGGGGGACTGCCATCGTGAACTGCCCTTCCTGTGGAAGAGTCCTGTACGGGGGGTGACTGCCTGGGACCATTCTCAGACAAAGCTCAACAGCAGGGCTCTGAGCAAGGCTCCCAGGACCTGCAAGATGATGATCAGAATGAGGGGGCTGAAATCCAACCCACCAACGGGTGGAACCACCCGCCGGATTGGGGCCAGAAGGGGTTCAACGAACTGTCCCATACCCCGACGGATGGGATGGTATGGACGTAAGAAAAAACTCAACAAAGAATAAACAAAAATCAATAATGACAGCAGAGAAATGGTGAAATTTAAAATTCGCAGAATCAATGTCATATTCTCTCCTTACCTGCACCTCGATGGAGGTGTGATATTTTTTCAGGACGGACGCTCCCCAAAAATCGCCGTACCAACCCGCACCATCGTAGCACCCTCTTCAACAGCCACCATATAGTCAAACGTGGTGCCAATAGACAGGTCGTCCCACCGAACCGCCGGCAGGGATTCCCGCAGAAAATGCTGCAATTTTCGCAGCCGTTGATAGATTGGGCGAGTCGCTTCTGGATCATCAAAAAGAGGGGGCATCGTCATCAATCCCCTGATTTCCAAATTCTGGAGGGCGGCAATCGCTGCAAAGGGAGCCAACAGCTCATCCCATTCCTCTGGATTCCAGGCTTGCCAACCAAATTTACTGTCTTGTCCGGTCAGATTGACTTCAATCAAGACCGGCATCGTTTTTCCAAACTCTCTACAATGACGATCGAGATGGTTGGCAATTTTCATCCGGTCTATGGAATGCACCATGTCAAAAAATTCGCAAACAGTCCGGGATTTCCGGCTCTGAATATGACCGATCATATGCCAATCAATATCTTCGGCCTCAGCCAATTCTTTGATTTTCTCAGCCGCCTGTTCGGCATAGTTCTCTCCAAAACAACGTATCCCCGCTGAAATTCCAGCCCGGAGTGTTTCCAGGGGCATCAGCTTTGTCACGGCCACCAATTGAACATCTTCAGCTTTCCGGCCGGATTTGACGGCCGCCCTGGCGATATTTTCCTGAACCATTGTTAAATTGGATCGGATTGCTTCTACTTGCTCTTGATTATCAACAACCATGAAACGGATCCTCCTCCCATCACTTATTATCCAACAATGCCATCAAAACCGCAAACCGTCCCGTCTTTCCGTTCTCTGCTCGATGGGAAAACCAATCCTGCAGATTGCAGGCAGTGCAAATGCCCGCAACTTCGATCTGTCGGACGCCCGCCTCCTGCAGAGTATCCACATTGGCTTTCCACAGGTCGAGATAATAACAACCCTGCCTTCGCTCAAAAAAACCTTCGGCTTCGGATCCAAAACGCTCCAAAAACCCCTGATGCACTTCCGGGCCGACCTGATAGCAGGATTTGCAGATGGACGGTCCAATCCCCGCCAGAACAACAGCAGGATCCGTCCCATACTCGGTCGTCATCGTTTCCACCGCAGCCCGGGCAATCTTCGACTGCGTTCCCTGCCAACCAGCATGGACAATGCCTATGACCTGGTGCTGAGGATCCGCCAGCAAGACCGGTACACAGTCCGCAAAACGCATGAAAAGGGACACATCCGGAGCATTGGTGAGGATACCGTCCGCTTTGGGATGGGGCGTATCCATCGGACGGGGGGATTGGGTGGTGAGAATTTTCCGACCATGCACCTGCCAGACATCATAGCGGGAAGCAAAATCAAACCCCGTCGTTTGATAAATCCTGTGATGATTTTCGAGAACTGCCTCAGGGTCATCCCCCACAGTACCGCCGGTGTTCAAACTGCGATAGGCTCCCTTGCTGATGCCGCCATGCCGGGTGAACACGCCATGGAAAAAATATTGGGCTTCAAACAACCGAAATTGAAAATAGCGCAGTCCGTCCTTTTCGATGAAGGGCATTGGGCTCAATCCGCAGAGGTCTCTGAATCAATTTGCTGTACAATGGCATACTTCAATGCCATTTCCCTCCTGTTTTCCTGAACGGACTCTTCCAAATACGGAAAGCCAAACCAGGCAGTGGCCGCGCCAAAAAAGGCCCCAGTCAGAACCCGCAGCAGCGGTGTGCTCTCCCTGAGAGGCAGCCAATCAAAAATACCCAGGCCGGTCTGGCTCAAGAGCTGGGAAAAGCCATCCAGGCCAATTGGCCCTAAGCCAAGGAGGATCCACAGATACCAGGGAAGGGGTTTAATCTTCTTGCCTGTGAAGACAAAAAGGATGCCAAACAGGAGAATGGCCCCATAAATGGCGACATCGCGTTGACAGAGAGCTGTCTTATACCCCATCACCTCGTTGCCAATGAAATTCCGGGCAGCCGCAATATCATTCTCGCTCAATCCCGATGCCTGTCCATAGGTGATGACACCCTCAACGCCCGCCAATTCCCTGGGGTAATAGAATTGCTCTCCAAACAGAAAGAAGGAGCGGAAAGCCAGTTGATGACACAACGGGCTGTATACCTTATAGATAACCCTGGCCGGCCCGCGCACATCCATCTTCATCAACATCGGCGCAAGGAATGCTAGAAAAACATACAGGAAAGAAAATGCGTTCAGAATAACCATGTAATGATTGGAAAACCATTTCGAGAACCTGTCAGCTTTGGTCATCCGCAATGGGGACGTGATGCGCTTGATCAAAACCTGATTGCCCTTACCCTCCGCTTCCGCAAGACGCTGGTGCACCTTCTCAAAAGCAAACCGAATATCCTCGCGGTTGAAAACACGCTGCAAGCGATATATACCCACATCAAGAACCGGAACTTTATCACCAAATTCATCCTGAAGGATGTCCGCCTCTCGAATATCCACAATTTGCAGTGTGTGGGGGTATTCAGCTTGAAGGGTTTCCAAATCCCTTTTGATGTGATCAATTTTTTCCTGATTTCCAGATGTAAAAAGCGTGACCTGAATCATTCACCAATCCCTATCTTCCCCAGATATGTTGTCAACAATGTTTCATCCAATTCACCAATATAGGTGCCCTGCAAGACACCTTCCTTGTCAACAAAAAAGGAGGTCGGAAAACCACGTACAGTGTACGCGGTGGCTGCCGAATTTTCCGGATCCAGAAGAAATACCATGTCATAGTCGTGGACTTCCACGTAACGCCGCACATCGTCCTCATGCTCCCCGGCATTGATCGCCAGTATGACCAGGTCTTGCGGGTACTGTTCGGCAACAGCCTGGATGAGTGGCATTTCTTCCCGGCAAGGGGGACACCATGTGGCCCAAAAGTTGATCAGCACAGCCTTGCCGCGAAAATCAGAAAGCGCCACCCATTCGCCATCCAGTTTTTGCAGAGTGAATTCCGGTGCGGGCTCATTTTCAGACTCCTCCGGGGGATTAGGGGTGATTTTCCCGTCATCCTCTGGGGTGGGATCTTCGCTTTCCTGTCCAGATCCGCCCTCATGGGGGCCATCGGAGGGTTCAGAATTCACTGCGGTGGCGCGTCTCCCCTGATTCTCACCATTTTGCAGAGCCCTTACTGCATCAGACAAAGCAAGACAACTGGTTGTCAATAGAATTGACAGGATCAATACACCAGCCAGAATCCATTTCGTTTTCACAACAGCACCTCACACCGATAATCGCTAGATACCAAAATCAATGATGGCGTCAAAATTAACCAACTGCTGGTAAATTCCCAGAAACAATAAAATTCCCACAAGAATTAACACCACCCCCATCACAATCTGAGCAATTTTCATCGCCTTGCTGTACTTTCGTAGAACCTGGGTGACCCAACCCACCCCCAGAGCAGCGATCAAAAAAGGCAGCGCCATGCCCAGGGAATATACGCTCAGCAGTAAGGCCCCCCGGCCGATATTGGCTTCTTCAATGGCCAGGGTTAGGATCAGACCCAGAGTGGGCCCCACACAGGGCGACCACCCAGCAGAAAAGAAAATCCCCATGAGGAATGAGGAAAGGAATCCCCGCCCACGATCCACCTGGGATTGTGGGCGCAGATCATAGTCCAGGAAGGGAATTTTGATCAGCCCGGTCATATGCAGGCCAAAAAGGATGATAATCCCACCGCCAACCTTCGCCAAAATATCCCGCGCCTGAAAGAAAAACTGGCTCAGGGCGGAAAATGCCAGCCCCAGGGAGATGAACACAAAGCTGAAACCCAGGACGAAGGCCACACCATGGAGAAAGGTTTGCAGGGAATCCGTAGTTTTTTCTTCCTTGGCCCGGGCGATAGAACGACCGCTCAGATAGCCGACATAGGCAGGGACCAGGGAAAACACACACGGGGAGAAGAAAGAAACCAAACCAGCCAGAAAAGCTAAACCAAAACTGACATTGAGAAAATTCATCTGTTCATCCCATCATTCAGCGATGACTTCAACTTTGGTGGATTTGTTTAATCCTTGAATGACAACCTCACCAGGATAATATGGCGTTGCAGGTTCAGTCCACCGCCAAATCCATTTCGCATCTGCTGGTTGCGTATTCACACATCCATGCGATCGGGCTGTACCATAATAATTATGCCAGTAAGTTGAATGCACAGCCGCGCCATTGTTGTCAAACAGCGTCGTCCAGCCTACGCCGGAAATATCATAGTTTCCCACAGCAGGACCTGCACTCATATGGGTGGATAAAAGCTTCCGCCAGATTGTGTGGGTGCCGATAGGGGTCAACCACTTCCCCTCCAGGCCAATCCCACCCGTGGTCACTTTGGTAAAAAACACTTCCTGATCGCCCTCAAAACAGGTGAGGGTTTGATAACGCAAATCCACAATAATGTGCTTGTTCTCAGCGGCGGGGTGAATGGGAGAAATTTCCTCCGGTGTGATTCTTCGACAGACCGATGCATCCACCCAGTATTCATCAGGCAGCGCACCATAAAGTTGTCTCAGGCAGTATTGCACTTTGCCCGTCGCCGGATCCTGACGCACATCAAAAGCCCAAAAAACCTGGGAATAGTACAACCTCGGGCGAATCGCTTCCCGAATCCAGTACTGGGTCGGGGGTTTCTCGAATACCATGCCGGTATAGGGCGTGGTAATCTCCACCCACATTCCACGGCTCCCGTTGGAGGTCTCCGGCAACTCCGTTAAAGGTTGCTGGGGTTCATGGAAGACCTTTTGCAAATACTCCGCATAAATGTATCCGGCAGGAGTTTGCACCCAACGCTGATTGATTCGGATGGGGTCCATCTGTTTGGCGATGACCTCTTGCTGCCACACAAAGACATCATCCCGCCAGGCTGTACCGGCCGATGGGGCTTCCCAAAAAGGTTCCGTTTTGATATCGAAGTGCGCGCCCTCCTGCCCCGCGCAGATTCTGCCCAGGGTTTTTCCTTCCGGGAACTCCGGCGGTGGATCCTCCTGATGAAGATTGGATGCGTCAAAGCGTGGTGCAGCCCCTGCGGGGGCTATCCGATCACCAAGAGCCAGTCCGCCCAGGGCCAGAGCAGACAGCTTAAGAAATTCGCGCCGATTGATCTTCTTGTTCTTATCCATATTTAGATTAAAATAATCCCATTTGTCCATTTTGTCAATATTTATGAGAAATTTCTAACTTTTTCTCCAAGACCAGGTGTTTCACCTGCTCAATTTCCGGACCCCACCAGGCATCTCCCGGATGATAGGCTACCACATCCCGGATGGTGCGATAGGCCTGCGCCGTCCCCTGCCCCATTTGTGCCTCAGGCGTTTGTCTAAGTCGCAAATCCAGGGCTCGAGCGCCGGTGTACAGCTCAATGGCCAGAACATGGGCTGTGTTGGCCAACACCTGGCGGGTGTGCCGGGCGGCAGTCATGGAATTTGCGTTATGATCTTCCTGCTCGGCAGACGTTGGTAGAGATCGCACAGAGTCAGGCGAAGCCAGGGTTTGGTTTTCAAGGACCAGGGAAGCGGCCGTGTACTGAGGCATCATCATGCCCGAGTTCAATCCCGCATCTGGAAGGGAATCCACAAGCATAGGCGGCAGGCCGGCGTTCAAGCGACCGTCGGTAAGTCGAAAGGTGCGCCGCTCAGAAATTGAAGCTATCTCACTGAGGGCAATGGAAAGATAGTCCATCACCATTCCCACAGGCTCGCCGTGGAAATTGCCGCCTGAGACGGCCTCTCCTGGTGAAAACAAAAGCGGGTTGTCTGTTGCCGCATTGATCTCTTTCACAATCACGTCCCGGACAAAATCCAGGGTGTCCCGGGCGATCCCCTGAACCTGCGGCGCGCAGCGCAGGGAGTAGGCATCCTGAATTCTGCCGTAAGCATCCATCAAACGGCTGCCCTCGGTCAGATGCCGAACCCTTTCAGCTACATGCACCTGGCCCGTTTGACCCCGGGCAGCGTGAAGCCGTGGGTCAAAAGCCGCCGAACACCCCATGACCGCTTCCAACGTCATGGACAGCGCAACGTCAGCCGTATTCATTAACACAGCAGCATCATGGACAGCCATAGCGCCAATGGCGGCTGAGAAAGTGGCCCCATTATTAACCGCCAACCCCTCCTTGGCCTGAAGAATTATTCTCGGAATGCCTGCTTCCGCCATAGCCGCCTTACCGGAGAGCGTCCGCCCCTGATAGGCGGCCAGACCGGACTCCGCATCACGGTCAGCTGCATCGGTGGTGAAAACCAGGGCCAGGTGCGATAAGGGAGACAGGTCGCCGGAGGAACCGAGGGAACCCTGAGAGGGGATAACCGGCGTCAGATTCCGATTGAGCATGGCAAGCAGAGTCTCAACCACCACAAGGCGGACCCCGGAAAAGCCCTTGGCCAGGGTATTGGCGCGAACCAGCATGGCTGCCCGAACAACCTCTGCGGCCAGGGGTTGCCCCGTACTCACCGCATGGCTGAGGATCAGATTTCGGGAAAGGGCGGCTGAATCGGTTGTTGGAATCCGATGTTCAGCAAAGATACCAAAGCCGGTGTTGATACCATATACGGGATCCCCCTTTGCGATGATATCCTGAACCCATTGCCGTGAACGGACAATGGCTTCCCGGGCAGAATTTGCCAGGCTTACGGAAGCGCCATGACGGGCAACGGCAACAATCTCTTCAATGGTCAGATGGCTGCCATCAATGATGATTTCCTGCACGCGGTCCTCCAAAGGGGTCACAAGAGCAAAAGGCCCAACAATACGGCTGTGATGGGCACCGTGATGTTATCAATATCGGCAAAAGGCAGGGATTCAACAAGGGTGCATCCCAGGGAAATGAGCCCAACCGGGAGCAGATAGGATGCGATGCTTCCAGTGAAATACCCGGTCCCGATGAAAACCCACAGGACCAGGATGGCAAAGGCAAACCCACCCATTAACATCGTCAGAGACCCGGCAAAGGTTTTCTTTTTTGACCAGGGCAAGTAGTTCCTCCCAATCCGTTGGCCAATGATGTCAGCCAACCCATCCCCGCCACACAGGATCATCAGGGCAATAATCCCCAGGGGGGAGTTTCGCCAAAAAAGAATAGTCAGCATAACAAAGGCAACCCCATAAAACAATGGGCCACGCAGAATCTCCCGCCGGTCCCCGGATCGGGACATCGCATCCACAGCCGAGGGATCATCAATGACTCCGGTCCCCACCAGGGCGAACTGGATGGTGATTCTTAAGGGTACCAGAGCAGCCAGAACCGGTGCAATTTGACCATCATTAAAAAACAACCAGCACAACACAAAAATAGGGCCGGTGCCAATGTGTATGATCTTACGGCTGAGCATGCTGCTGATCCAACCGCGATGGGCAAAGAACTCATTGACCTTCAGCCATGCAATGGCAATGAGGAAAGTTATCCCCAAGGCAAGCAGGTTATTCTGTAGCATTGTATGCCATCTCCTCCAATTCGGTCAGGGGCAGCCAGGATCACCTCACCGGTGCCGATTGTCCATGGCGCGTTCCACATCCCGGGCCATATCACGCTTCTTAATCGCCTGACGCTTATCATATTGCCGTTTTCCCTTCGCCAGGGCAATTTCTATCTTTGCCAGGCCATCGCGTAAGTACAGCATGGTGGGAACAATCGTCATGCCCTTCAGCCGGACGCCATCCCATAAATCCTTGATTTCGCGTTTGTGCAGCAGCAAGCGACGTTCCCGTTCCGGATCGTGATTGAAGACACTGGCCTGATCATAGGGTGCGATATGGGCACCGACCAGCCAGGCTTGGCGACCATTGGTACGGACATAAGCTTCTGAGAGGGATACCTGCCCTGCGCGAATGGATTTGATCTCCGTGCCGCGCAATTCAAGGCCCGCCTCAAAGGAGTCAAACAACTGATATTCAAATTTTGCTTTACGATTTCTTGATACGATCTTGATGCCATTCATAGTCACTAATTTTAGCACAGATGAGGAAATATCTTAAATAATGGGCACTGTTTTCCCGGAAAGAAAGATCGCAACCCTGCAGAATTTTCGCGCCAATTCACCCGAATGGCCAGTCCGCAGCCTGAAAGCTCTGGGTATAATATCAGAGAAAGATGACACTGAAACACAGTTACCTCCTTGATCCGGATATCATTTTTTTGAACCACGGCTCCTATGGGGCGGTTCCGAGGCCGGTATTTGAAACCTATCAATATTGGCAGCGTCACATTGAGTCGCAGCCGGTGGCGTTTTTCCAGCGGGAGGCGGATCGCCTTCTGGAAAAAGCCAGGGAAAAGCTGGGGGCTTACCTCCACACGGAAAAAGACAATCTGGTATTTGTCACCAACGCCACCTACGGTGTGAACGTCCTGGCGCGCAGCCTGAATCTAGGGCAGGGCGATGCCATCCTCACAAGTAATGCAGAATACGGCGCATTGGAAAGAGCCTGGCGCTTCATGGCTCAACAAAGTGGGTTTGAAATCCACCAACAGTCCCTGTCATTGCCCCTGACAACACCGGAAGCCTTTGTTGATCATTTTCTTAACGGGATTCGGCCCAACACAAAACTGGTGTATCTCAGCCACATCCCCTCTGCACTGAGTGCAATCCTCCCCGTAGGCGCGATCTGCCGGCTGTGCCGGGAGATGGGCATCCTCACCCTCATTGACGGGGCTCACGCCCCCGGTCATATCCCTTTGGATCTGCAGACCCTCAATGCGGATTTCTACA
>DAOTUG010000086.1:0-18451 GCA_034437335.1 Anaerolineaceae bacterium | reverse complement strand
CTGCCCCTTTTCTTCTGGTTATTCCCCAGATTGTATGAACCAGTTATTGTATTGATATTATATAACGCGGCAGGCTGCAATACAAGATGCAAAGCAGGCATCATGCGCACGGGATCGGCCCGCTCTGCGCCAGACCAAAAGAGAGGAACCATGGCGGGGCCCCTGGTACAATGTGCGCATGTCCGCCCTATACAATTCGCGTTATACTTATCAGCGACCTTACAAATTACTTCAGAGAGGAACTACGGTATGAACTGGCAGCTGTTACTCATCATCGGGGCGATTCTTCTGGCCGCCGCGGCGCTCTACTGGCTCATCCGGCTGATCTGGTTCAGGCCCCTCAATATCCAACACTTTTTCACCCGCACATTTCTGAAATTTTCCCTCAAATCCCCGGAGCTGCTGACCATGATCGGCATCCTGGAAAACGCCGGGATTAATTTTCACAACGCCCGGCTGGCCGACGCTTCCGATGCCCAGGAGCGGAAACAATTCAAGTGGCTGCATCGCATGGACGCCATGCTGAAGCGCTATGATCGCAAACGCCTGAACAGCGTGGACCGGCTATCGGCCGAGATCCTGGCCAGCTTTTTTGACGACCTGCTGGCGGGGGAACCCTTCCGGCATCACGACTACCCCCTCAACCAGATGTTCGGGGCCCAGTCCCAGTTCCCGGATTTCATGGTCAACACCCACCCCGTAAACAACCGCTGGAACGCCCGCAACTATATCAAAAGGCTGCGCCGTTCCGCCGTCAAATTTGACCAGATCCTGGAAGGATTGCAGATCCGGGAGGAAAAGGGCATCCTCCCGCCGCGTTTTGTGATCGAGCGGGTCCTGGACGAGATGCAGGATTTTGTGGATACGCCGGTTGCAGAGCACATTCTCTTCACCGCGTTTACGGATAAGCTGGAGGACCTCCACCTGGGCGACAGGGCGAAAGCCAGGCTCCGGAAGGACTGCCAGGAAGCCATCCGCAAAGCTGTCTTTCCAGCCTATCGGAAATTGATTGCGTATTTCAAGTCGCTGCGGGAAAAGGCCACCGAGGAGGATGGGGGCTGGAAGCTGCCGGACGGGAAGGCGTTTTATCACTATCAGTTGAAAAGCAGCACCACCACCGATCTGCCCCCGGAGGAGGTGCACGCCATCGGTCTGGCCCGGGTGGCCCGGATTGAAGGCGAAATGCAGGAGATCATGACGGCCCTGGGCTATGGGGATGTGGATGTGTCCGAACAGATGCAGTCCTTTGCCAGAGAGGACCGGTTTTTGTATCCCAACACCGATGCAGGCCGGAAACAAGCCCTGGCGGACTATCAGCGCATCCTGGATGCGATTGACGAGCGTCTGGCGCCGTTGTTTGACCTGCGCCCGAAAATCAGCCTCAAGGTGGCGCGCATCCCTTCATTTAAAGAGAAGACCGCACCGGGGGCCTATTACCAACCCGGCACCCTGGATGGCAAGCGCCCGGGGGTCTTTTATGCCAACCTGCGGGACATGAACGAGGTTCCCAAATTCGGCATGAAAACCCTGGCCTATCATGAGGGCATCCCCGGCCACCACTTCCAGATCGCAATTGCCATGGGTCTGAAAAACCTGCCCCTCTTCCGGCGCATGCTGCCCTTCACGGCCTATGCCGAAGGATGGGCCATGTACGCCGAACAGCTTGCCCGTGAATCCGGCGTGTATGCGGATGACCCCTACGGGGAGCTGGGTTATCTGGACTCTTCCCTGTTCCGGGCCGTGCGCCTGGTGGTGGATACGGGCATTCACCACAAAGGCTGGACCCGTCAGGAAGCCATTGACTACATGCTGGCCCACACGGGACAGGCCGAGGAAAGCGTCATCAGCGAAGTGGAACGCTACATCGTCATGCCCGGGCAGGCCTGCGCCTACAAGATCGGCGAGATCAAAATCGCCTCCCTGCGCCAGAAGGCCAAGGATGCCCTCGGGGAGGGCTTCGATATCCGCAGATTTCACAATGTCATCCTGGGCAGCGGGGCCATGCCCCTGAAGATCCTGGAGGGACAGGTGGACCGGTATATTGAAGCGGAAGTGAAGCGGATCGGATAGGCCGGACCGGTTCAGGGGGGTGCCCGCTTGAACCGGATTTTTCAGACAGACGGTCCGCGTTGGGACGAACCGGCACGGATGTATACTGGCGGTGATTTCATGAAACCATTCTTCCTTATCACGCTTTCTCTGATCTGCTGCTTGCTGTGCAGCACCCTGCCGGCCAGCCAGGCTGCCAACCGCGCGGCATATTATGTCGCCCCCGGCGGCGATGACGCCTGGCCAGGGACGGTCACCCAGCCCTGGGGAACACTGGCGCATGCCATTGACCAGCTTGGCGCAGGGGATGTCCTCTATGTGCGGGGCGGCATCCACACGGTTGTCGGAGATGGTATCTACATTGATCCCTATCCGGAGGGAACCCCCACAGCCAGGGTCACAATCACCGCTTTCCCGGGAGAATCGCCCCGGATCGAATGCGCGACGGACGATGATGAATCCTGCCTGGTCGTCGGCGGGGATCATGTGGTCATCAACGGCCTGGAAATCGCCAACGCCCGGCGCACCGGCCTGACGGTTTGGGAAGCGTCCCACGTGCATCTGACGAACAATACCATCCACCACACCCAGCGGGGCGGCATTTGGGTGGGCGGTTCGGATTGGGGGACTGTCTCCGATATTGTGATTGAGGGGAATACCATCTACCGCACCTGCCAGATCAACAACCCGCCGCCGCCCGGCTCCGGGGGCGGCTGGCCGGCCGCCATCGGATCCTCCTATGTCGAGGGATTGGTCGTTCGGGATAATCTCGTCTATGAAAATTTTGGGGAAGGGATCGCCTTTACGATTGTGAACAACGGCCTGGCTGCAGGGAATGTCCTGCATGACAATTACAGCCTCAACATGTACATGGACAACGCCACCAACAGCCGCTTCGAGGGCAATCTGACCTACACGACCTATGATGAGGACTTTTACCGTTTTGGCGAACCGTCCACCAATATCCAGATGGCCAATGAGGATATATACGACACCAGCAACCCGATCAACAACAATACGGTCATTAACAATATCCTCATCGGCGGGCGGTATGGCTTTCACTACGGCAATTACCTGGCTGGCGGCGGATTGAAGAACGTGACAATTGCGAACAACACGATCTACAACGCCGCCTGGGCCGCCATTGCCATTGATGACGACGCCGGGCACGAAAACAGCCTGGTGGTCAACAACCTTATCTATCAGCTTGATGGCAATCCCCTTGTTGTCCAACCATCCACCGACGCTGTCAGCTTTCGCCATAACCTCTGGTATGGCGGGGATCCGGGGGATGCAGTCGGCCCGGGGGATGTTGTGGGAAACCCCCATCTGGCCCAACCCGGCGGGATTCTGCCCGAAGACTACTGGCTGATGCCGCATTCACCCGCCCGGGATGCGGGGGACGCTGCCCTGCTGGCCCTGGCGCCCCTGGACTTTTTTGGCGTTTCCCGGCCGCAATCCGGCGGCATGGATATCGGCGCCCATGAGGTCCCGGGCAGGGGGTTTTTCCTTCCCTGCATAACGCGCTAGTTGAGACCGGATTCAATCCACACTGTGCAGGCCCAGGTCTCTGGCCTGATCGAGGGCCCGGCGGTATTCCTCCGGGCGGATGCGCCGCGACAGTTCGGGATATTCCCGCGCCCGAAAGGCGGGCCAGTATTGGGGCATGATATTCACATGGGTCTCCGGGGAGACCTCTCGCGCCAGGAAGGTCAGGGCTTCCCGGCTGCCGGCCAGCCCTTCCGGCAGGACAAGGTGCCGCACCAGCAGACCCCGCACCCCCACCCCCTCCCCATCCACCTGCAGCGGCCCCACCTGGCGGTGCATCTCCTGAAGGGCGGCCTGGTTGACCTGCGGATAGTCCGGCGCTCCGGAGTATTTCCGGGCAGCGGCCGCATCGCTGTATTTCATGTCCGGCATGTAAATATCCACCACCCCATCCAGCAAGCCCAGGGTCTCCAGCGCGTCATAGCCGCCGGTGTTGTAGACCAGGGGCAGCGCCAGCCCGTCCCCAGCCGCCAGAGCCAGGGCCTCCAGGATCTGGGGGACCACATGGCTGGGGGAGACCAGGTTGATGTTGTGAGCGCCCCGGCCCTGCAGGTCCAGAAAGATGCCCGCCAGGTCCCCGGCGGAGATGGACCGGCCGGTGCCCGCCCGGCTGACATCCGGGTTCTGGCAGAAGACGCAGGCCAGGTTGCAACAGGAGAAAAAGACCGTCCCGGAACCCCGGGAGCCGCTGATGGGGCCCTCTTCGCCCCGGTGGAGGCCGAAACTGCTGATCCGGGCCCGTGGCCCAGTCTGGCAGACCCCCAGTTCTCCGGCCAGGCGGTCCACCCCGCATTCCCAGGGGCAGATGTCGCAGGCGGCCAGGCGTCTGCGCGCGGCCCGGACGCGGCGATCCAGCTCCCCGGATTCTAAAAGATTGCGATAGCTTGCCGCCATGGGGCCTCCGTTCTGTTTCCGGTAAACGATGGGTATTGACGGATGGGATGGGCGTCCCGACGATCCCGAAGTCCTTATCCTGGTTTGTCCGGACTCTGCGCCGGCCAGATGGCCGTTCCCGGGTGAAATTCCTTCCAGCCCAACCACCAGTGTTTTTCCACAGGAATGGGTTTCCCCGTATCCGCCCGGACTGCCGAGAGGGAATCCGCCCTTTCGTCAACCCGCAGGCAGATTTCCACCCCGCCCACAAAGTCCGTAAAGGTTTCCCCATCGGCTAACCTCGACTGAGGATAGGCCCTGGATTGGCCGTTGACCACCACCCCGAAAACAGTCTCCCGCGGGGGGAGCCCTCGCAGGTCCGTCATCCCCGGCAGCATGACCCGGGATGTGACGGCTTTCAGCCCGGCCAGCATCCCCTCCCGGGAGAGGAGCCCACGTCGGGCCTCGGCAAATTCCACGGCGGCTTCAGAATCCGGGTGTTTGTTGTGCCAGTTTTTCCAGGTGGTGTTTTCCGAGGGCAGCAGGGCCAGATTCCGGCCCTGATACGTCCCGAAGATGCAGGCGCCGGTGGCCTGCTGCCAGAGGCTGCGGGTCTGGATATCCAGCATGATCATGTTCCTGCGCCAAACCCCGACGACCTTGAAATAGAGCCTCTGTCCGTCCACGGCTGCGTGGAAGGCCAGGGCGCTGCGGCAGAGGGCGCAGTAGGAAACCAGCACAGGATGCCCGGCGATGGCGTCATGGACGATGTGCCTGGGCATCAGGACCGCTTCAATGGGATAGGCCGCCGGAGTTCCCCCCAAGACAAGACCGAGCACCCCGGCATCCGGGGAGATGCCGGCCGCCTCAGCAGGAGCCCGCCGGACTACCCGCACCTCCGGAAAGAAAAAGGACATATCAAAGAAGAAAGCGAAGCCATTCAGGAGGGCGATCAGCGCCAGGGCCGCCAGCCGGAGGCCGGGCGGGCCCAGGAAGGCCCCCGGGATGGCCAGGAGGACAGAAATCCCTGTCAGAACGGGCTGCAGCCAGCGCCAGTTGGGGAAAAGCCACAAACCCGGTCTGAACCGGGCGATCACAACCGCCTGACGGCCGACGGCGGCCAGGGCGGCAAACAACACAGAAAACAAAAGCCACAGCATCATCCCGCCCGCCTCAAAACTGCCCCAGGGCCCGCATCCTGTCCCGCAGGGCGCGCCACTTGGGGGCTTCCGCTTCGGTCTGGGTCTGCAGTTCCTTGATGCCGAAATTTTCGCTTTCGAAATATCCGGGCTCTGTGCCGGGTTCATTGACGCCCCGGGGGATGATGCCAGCCAGGTGCACAAAGAGGCCGCCCCCCTCCCCTTCCCACACATCAAAGTAGGCCTGATACAGAGCGTACATGTCCGGGTGCACGTTGACCTCGTCCCGGGTAAAGCGGCTGCCGGTGAAGTGCTGACCGCCCTCATAGGCGATCAGGGGCAGCCCAAATTCGGCTGCCAGGGCGCGGTCGCTGCGGATGAGGTAGCGCAGGCCGGGCTCCGGGGCGTCCTCGCCCCAGGGCGCCTCGCCGCGGGTATAGGCCATGGCATCGGCGATAAAGGCCGCCGCGCTCTCCCGGCAGAAGCTGATCACCCCTTCCTCCTCGCCAATATAGGGGGCAATGGCAAAGGCAGCAGCGTGGTCGGCCGCCGGGGCAGCCCCCTCTTCGCCGACCCACACCGGGCTTTCCAGCAGATAGCGGGAGGGCGCCCATCCCGGCTGGGAGGCCCCAACCTGCCCGGCCAGGACCACCACCACCCGATGGGCCGCTTCCCCAAAAGCTTTTTTGAAGATCGCGCCCATCTCGGCCGTGCGGGCGCCCTGCCAACTGTAGATCAGCATCGCCTCGCTGACCGCCTCCCCATCGGAATAGGGTCTGATGGCGCCTTCCACCCCCGGCCAGCGCGCCCGGGCCTGGTCCAGGGCGTATTGTCGCCCGATGGCGTAGGGGTCGGCCCAGTTCCAGAGCTCGTTTCCCAGCTCAATGTAGAGGCGGCGGTTGCCATCCAGCCGGCTGGCGGCCAGCTCCGCCAGATTACGCATGAAATCGTCGCTGGCGGCGACGGGCACGTTCAGCCACAGGTCGGATTCCGACTGGTTGGCCAGGTCAATCCCCACCTCGTAGGGCGCGCCCAGGGCCCCGCCCCAGTGGGAATAATTTTCCGGCTTGCGGTCTTCCCAGGGGATGGGCGGGCCGTAGATGAGCTGCTCCCCAAAGAAATGCAGGGGCCGGATGACAGCATAGGGCCGGATCTCCTCCAGATACTGCCGGTTGAAGCGCTCTCCTGGCACGGCGTCCGGACGCAGCACCCGGATATTGCGAATATAGTCCCCGGTGCCTTCGGGGTCCGTCTTCAGGATGGAGACGATCACCTCTCCGCTGCCATCATAGGCGAAGGTCATCTCGCCGGGGCCGACCCGGGTCACCTCGGAAGGCCCCTCCACGGCCAGAACGCCGGCCCCCTCCCACAGCACCCGGTAAGTGCCCGCGGGGAAGACATTCTCCCGCTCGTTGGCGATAACAAGGGCGCTCAGGCGTTGGGCGGTGTCCCCGCCCTCCAGCGCAAGGGAGGTGGCCCAGCCCAAGTCGTCCGTGGGGACATCGAACCGGCGCGCGATCTCCCACCGGCCGTCCAGGATGGGAACCCAAGCCTGGCTGGGTGCCGTGCTGCCGATCTCAGCTTCGAAACCGGCCATCTTGAACAGGTCGTTGAGCATCCAGGCGGTCATGTAATAATTGATGGGGGCCACGGCGTTGCCGATGCGAAATTCGGAGGGCGGTGCGCTCTCCGGTCCGACGGCTTGCCCCGGGGCGGTTTCGTCTGCGGAAACCGTGGGGGACGGGTCAGGGGCCGGAGCCTCCGCCGCGCTGCAGGCGGACAGCAGGGCTGCCAGAAACAGGACCAGGCACAGGATGCGCCGATGAGATGTGGAATGCATGGGCCCTCCAGGGATGTCTTTTTCAATAGCAAACACTATCAGCATAGCGGCAGGCGTCCGCGGTGTCAAGGGGATAGCAGGGCAATCACACTTGAGAAATTTTCCGCCGTCAAACGCAACACCGCTTTCCAGGAAAACCCCATCCACCCGCAAGCTGCGCGCCCTCACAAGCTGAGGCCCGTGCTGCCCCATCAGCGCACGGAGCGCGCCACGCCTGGAATGCCAACCTGCTTGAGGCATGGGTCCCCGAGTCCATCGAGACGACAGAACTGATTGTTCTGGTGAGTGATCATGCCGTTGCCCTCAATACCAAAACATACGCCGATGGTGCTGTGGCGACACGCAATCGGCGGGATCTGATTGTGCAGGTGAGAATTGCGAAAACGGGGGTCGTTTTCAAGGAAACCCGCCTTCAGGGGTCAGTCCCACCGGATTTTTCAGCGTCTCCCGCCAATCAGATGCAGATAATGGGGGAATCAATGCACTATCCGGACCTTGAACGGTGGCTTTCTCTGCTGCTTTACACCCCCACCCTGACCACTGAGACGCCGGGTAGTTGCCTGACGGTTTCCCCGGACGACGCCAGTTTTGCAGTTGGTTTTGGAAACGGAGATGTGAACCGCTATCGGATGAACAATCTGGGCTTCATCAAAACTAACGCGGGGGATCGGGCCGGAGATGCACCAAAAACCCGCCGGACAACACGCCCATGGGCGATCGTAAAAATTGAAGAAAGCCTGGCGAATATGCTATACTGAGAATGAAAATAAAATTAAATTGACAAAACAGTGCGATGAACTGATGAAATTGTCACAGCCCATCTGATGGAAAAAACCAGACACTCTGGCATCTCAGCCTGTCCCCACCACGATACAAGGAGAGACCAAATGAACAACCACAGCAAACCATTCTTTTGCATGGCCAACCGCATCGCTGCCGCTGTCCTCGCGCTGAGCTTCTTATTGGGGGCCTGCGCCCCCCAGGCCGTCACCGAAGCGCCCGCGGCCACAGTTAAAACGGAAGCGGCGCCTGAAGAAGCGCAGCAAGAACTGACGGAAGAACCGGTTGTTGAAGAGATCGTTGAGCTTCCGCCCGCTGAGACATTCACTCTGCCGGAGGACCTGCTGATCTACGCCCCAACCTATTTGCAGGATTGGGAAGCGGCTCTGCTGGAGGCGATGGCCTCCCACTTTGAGGATCAAGGGGTGCAGGTGGAGATGAACTGGCTCTCCTATGACGAGCTGATCGCTGCCGTTCAGGCAGGGGACCTTCCAGACCTGCTATTTTCCCCCTGGCAGTTGCATGACCAGATCGCCGCTCTGGGGGCGGAGCTGATCCTGTCCACCACCGGCAGCACCCCGGATGTCTGGCGGCCGGTGGTCCTGACTCGGGAGGATACGGGCATCACCCGCCTGTCGGACCTGCCGGGGCATACCATGGCAGGCTATGTTGATTTTTGGCAAATGGTCGCCGGCCTGGGGGCGGCTGGTGTGGTTTTGGAGAACATCGAATACAGCGTGGTTTCTCAGGAAAATGCGGTGGATTTGCTGCTTGGGGAAAGCGTGGACGCTGCCGTGATCGGCAATTGGGGGTTGAACGACTTCTATGAGATGGACATGGAGGCGCTGATGGGCCTCCGGGTGGTCGGATACGGTCTGCCCATTCCCGCGACGGTCGGGGGATATGCGGGGCCAAACCTGGATGAGGAGGGCAGGCGTGCTGTCCAGGCGGCTTGCATCCAGAATGATGCAGGCGTGCTGTCCAGGCGGCTTGCATCCAGAATGATTTCAACCAGCCGCCAGAAATTGGGTTCAGTTGGGGCGACCACGAGGGCGCGGATCAATTAATTAACCTCCGGGATGCGGCGAACGCGGTTTTGCCAGAGCCCTCCGCGCTGACGGAGCTTCAAGCGCTGCTTCAACTTGATCAGGACCAGGATGAAGATGGGGTTCCTGACCTGATGGACGAATGTCCGTACACTCCGGAAACAGCCGAGGAGGACAACACAATCCAGAATCTGGGGCGGGACGGCTGCCCCTGTGTTTGGCGGGAGGGCGCCAGCCAGATCCTGCACCTCCTGGAGCCGGCCCTGACCCCCTTGGACGAGGAGCTTTCCCTGCTGGCGCAGTTGGCGGATGCGTATGGCTATACCGATGTCGCCTCCCACCTCAGCCGGGCGGCAGCGGCGGCCGCGGAAAGCCGCCCTGAGGACCTGATCGAAATTTTGGAAGCAATTCCCGCTTCCGCCTTTGACGGGGCGAAACTGGCCTCCCTTGCGGGTGTCCCGCTGGCGGGGGATTCACGGGAAAAGGATCTCGGGCAGTGGTTGGAAGACAAAATCGGCATCACCCTCAAAATTGTCAACTGCTTTGCCAGCCGGTGGAGCGATGGCGAGGATATTTACAGCAGCCTGAAATACGTCCTCAAAAAGACGGGCGGGCTGGTCAATGTCAAACTGGCCCAGTGGACGGCCCTGATGCGAACCAAATTCCCAAAATTCGCAACCCTCCTCAAAGGCATTGAGGGATTTTCAAAAGTGATGGGGGTAACTGGGAACATCCTGTTTATCTATAAACACTCCGACAAATACTGGACATCCTATTTTGAAGCCAGGAGCATCGTGGAGAGCGACCCGACAAGGGACTTCATGCTCACGCTGCATGAGCGCTTGAAGGTCAATTACGGCACTGACGCCTATGTCTGGGAAGCCATCTGGGACCTTGTTCCCAAGAAAGCGCTGATCACGGCTGCCAACTTTCTGGTCAGAAATCTGCCCGATATCGGGCCGCCGCCGACCTCCCCGATCAAGATGGTGTATACCAGAAAAGAGGTCAACATGATCAAATATTCTATGGCGTGTCAGAAGGAAATGGGCCTCCCTGAACACCTCACGGAACAACAGGAGGGAACTGAAAAATATATCCGGTACAGTCAGTATCCCGGCCTCAGAACGACGGGCGATTGGAAAGTCAATATTACTGAGGGGGGTCAATTCGGAGATTCCATTGTCTATTAGATGGATGGGCATTGCGCCGGTTCATTTGGAAAGACGGTCCGATGTTGTGGCGGTGTTGACCGGCGCTCCCCTCCCGGGGAAGGTTTGTGTGGATAAACCCTGTTCTTTAATGAAGGACTGACAGCAGGAGTGGGCGTGGCCAGGGTGGCGATTGGCGTGATAACATTTTGGATGAACGGGTGATTGATGGTTAAGCAAACGCACATGAACGGATCAGTCCCCCATTGCAATCGCCTATAAATTTGATTATAGGCGATTCACCCCGTCCTCCTAAGGCCCCGCCACCCAGGGCAGGTACAAGTCCCGGATTGAAAGACAGGACGGCCTCCACTCCCCATAGGGCGCGTTATAGTCATTGTCGGGCCCATCCACAGCCAGGGCGTTGATCAGGGGCCCGTCATCCGCAGTGGGGTTGCCCAGCTCGAAGATCACAAAGCCTCCCACGCCCTGAGCCCGGCCGTAATTGATCTTTCGCACCACCGCAGGGGCGTCATAGTCCGACCATTCCGTGTCCAGCCAGCCCACCCCCATGAAGATTCTGGCCATAGCCAGCTCCTGATCCGCCATGAACAGCCCCCAGTGGTCCACCTCCGCCTGCCACCAGCTATCCGAAGTGCAGTATTCCATGGGCATCACTCCCGTGATGGGGCTGGCGGCCATCCAGCCCACCGGGTCCTGCTGCTTCTTGAAATGAAAGGGCGCCGTGGAGGTGAACCAGGGGTCGGGATGGTCGTAGGGGTTGCCCGGGTGGGCCGCATACCAGCTTCGGAACCACTGCGGGATGTCCTCCGTGTCAAAATCCGCCTCCCAGGCCGAGGCCCGGAACACCGCCGCCGTCAGATGTCGTTTTGGGAAATGCCCCTGGATATGCTCCCCGATGCGGTCCACCGTTTGGGAAACCCCATCCATTTTTCCTTCTTCGTTGATGGGGGTGACGCCGGTGTAGCGAATATAGTCCAGGTGATAGCCGTCCGCCAGGGGATAAGCGCGCAACAGAGCATCCGCCCAGGCCACCTGGGCATCCTGTTCCGCCGGATCGCGAAAATCGGCCTCCGCGCCGGAAACCCGGTACATGACGGCCACCCAGATGTGCGTGCTGACCCCGACCGCATCCAGGGCGGAAAGCATCGCCTCAAAATCATCCGGATCCGACCAGCCGCGAAATGCGCCAACCGGCGGCGCCAGCAGGAATGCGGTGTTGATATGTCCGCTTGTGATCTTGTTGAGGGTCTCCGCCCGGACGGCCGGGGTGTCAAAGGCCGGCGGGTTCAGCCAAACACCGCGCACCTCGCACCCCGCGCCCCCGGGCTGCCCCTGCGACATGCCGTGCCCCGGCGCCCCCGCCGGGCAGAAAATCACCAGCAGCGTCACCAACAGCCATCCCAGACTTCGTTTATTGTGTTGCTGCTGCATACGCTTGCTCCCTTCGATGTTTGCCAGACTGAATGAGGAAATTGTCCTATCCCCTTGCCCTGACTCTTCCTTCCGCCGGATGGCGTCCCCGCCAAACCCCGGGCCTTCCTTCCCTTCCCGCGTCCGCTGCGGGCAGGCTGGCTTTTCTCTCCCCATTCTAACCGATTAATGCGATGCCCAGCCGCCCAGCCCTACACCGGATGCAAGCCGGGGCTGCACATTTCCAATGCCTCGGACGGTGTCTTGGATATCCTTTACGACTCGGCCAATGGGATCCCGTATGTCCGCGGGTGCTTCACCTACGAGAACGGCCAGGAGGGCCACCAGATCGTCCTGTTGGATAAGACCAGCCCCAACCTCTGCGCGCCGGGACCACCCGGCATGCCAACGTCCTGGTTTGTGATCCATGAAGCCATCTGTGGGTCGGTGGAACGTTTGATGGCGCCCGCGTTCAATGAAGGCTCCTGCGGGGCAGTCTCACCCCCGTTCAAGCCCACACAGGTTCGCCTTGAATTCTGTCGGGACAGGCAACGCAAAGGGTGAAATACCTCCCGGGGCGGAAATCCGCCCCGGAAGGCGATTTGTCTCTGTTTTATTCGTCTTCCTTCACCCATTCGCCGTCGTCGTTTTGCTTGTATTCATCCTTGACGGCGGACCAGGCTACCTGATGGGCAGTCGCTTCTCGATCATCCTGATCAGCGTACTGATCCCAGGCGCTGTTGAACGCTTCGCGATAGATTTCCTGAGCGTGCTGCGGCAAGGCGTCTTGCACGTCCTCCGGCAAATCGTCATTGCTTTGATACGGCATCTTGACCTACTTCGCACTTTGCTTGACGTCTTTTGCGCCTTCGCGGGCGATCTGTCCGGCCTCTTTGGCCGCGGCCTTGCCTTCTTCAACTGCCACATCAATCGCTTGCTGCATTTCTTTCTTGATATTGGTGGCATGATCGTTGATCTCGCTCATGGCCTTTCGCCCGTGCTGCCGGACCTCGGCAAGCGCGTCTTCTGCTTTTGCCCGGAATTCATGAGCCGTCTGTTTCAACTGCCGGCGGGTTTCTTCACCGGACTGCGGTGCCCGCAAAATTGCGACCACAGCGCCGACAGCGCCGCCCAGGAGGGCGCCCACAATAAAGCTTCCGAATGAGAAGTTGTCATTTTGTTGTGCCATTTCATTCTCCTTTCAAGAGAGTCAAACCTGATGATTAGGGTTATTTGGTTTTACACTTGACATCGGTGAATTCTGCCCAGATGGAGCTGGCAAAACGCTTACCGTTCTTCTTGTCGTGTCTGGGAAAATCGGGAGCAGGGATGTGAACCCGGATCGTATACTTGCCGTCTCCGGGCAGGCGCCAGTTTCGCCCATAGTGATAGAGCCAGGGATGCCAGAGAAGTTTGTGACGATGAGTCCCAATCTCCTTCCCCTTTTCGTCCAGGACGGTGACCATCACCCGCAAGCCGGGGATCAGGCGGCCGCTTCCGCCATCTCTGACCGAGATTTCAATGTGGATGTTCTTGTTTTTGGGTTTCTCCCACACCAGTTCACCATCTCGCAAATGGTATAGTCCCTCCGCTTTCTCAACGGCATACCCGATGAGATATTCGCCCACCGGCTTTTCTGCGCCGCGTTGAGCGACGTTGTTGGCCATCTCGTCAAAGGCGGCTTTCATTTCCTGACCCTGTCGTTTGGCCATTTCCAGATGGCTTGCCTTCGCGGCTTTGGTTGTCTCCATGGGCGGCCTTTGGGCAGGGGTTGACTCCCCGGGGAATTCAGGGGTCTCAACTTCCCCTTCGGTGATGTCATAATCCGCCCGGTCCACAAATTTTGAGAACCGGCTTTTTGGATTTTTGCTGTGAAGAAAGGCAAGCTTTTCTTCTGTGAAGATCTTGAAAAATTCCTCCCAACTGATGCGCTCAAGGGTCTCTTCCCCCGAGTATCCTTCATAATCAATCCGTACAACACCCGGGGGGGCGGTTCCTTTGACGCGGGCGGGATATCCATCCCTTTCTTTCACCCACTGCCTGATCTTCTGATGGTCAATGGTGATCCTGCTTTTATTGCTCATTGTGTTCCCTTTTCCCTTCTTCTTTGGATTGTGGGTTTCTCACTCAGCCTTGACTCGGGTGCTCCTGCTGGCAAGCTGACCAACGGATTGGGACAGCTTTTCTCTGGCCTCATCCACCATTTGGGCTGTTGCCCAATTTCCTTCAGAGGACAGGGTGCCGGACAAATTCCACAGCGCCTTCTCCAGGTCTTCTGTCAGGACATGATCGCCCATGGCGGACAGAATTCTGCCGATCACATCATTGAATTTGTGTCTGACCTCCTGGCTGGCAAAGGGATAGGTCAGGCTGATGTTTTCAAGCACCTGGGCAAAGATCTGGTGCTGCAGTGAGGCGGATGAGACCGCCGCCAGGGATTCCAGCACATTTGCCGCGCTTTGGATCACGGAATCATCATAGACAAAGGCCATCTGATCCACGTCATACGTCTGCTTGGCGCCAATGATTAACTTGCCCAGGATGCTTTGCATCCCGTGCAGCACCATGAGACTCGTTTCAGGATTCTGCCTGGCAGTGGAGCCTTCTGTCCAGGCAATGGCCTCCATCTGCCGCAAGCCGTACTTGGGGTTGTTCACGATGGTCATCTGATCTTCCTGCACGATGGCGTGCTTCAGACAGTCGCTCAGGGCCTCAATCTCATCCGGGTGATGGGATCGGATCGAAAAAAGCTGCGAGCCATCACTGAGAAAATTCCCCAATTGAAAATGGGCGATGATCTCGGTATCAGAGTCACAGCCCTCCAGACACTTCTCCACCTTGTCCAGCTTCAGTTGCGAAACATAGCCGTGATCCTTGGCGTACAGGGTCGCCTGGATGGGTGCATCAGACACGGATTCTTTCCTGCAGCGCTGCATCAGTTTCTGATAATCCGCATTCGCAGCGATGACATTGTCATGGATTTCATTCACCACCGTTTCAGGTCGCATCTGGTATACGGCGGAATAGAGGAACCAGATTAATAAGAAAAAGCTGCTGGCTGTCAGCCCGAGTATGATAAGGGCGCTGAACACGGGATTAAGCGAGTCCTTGATGGCGGCACTCAACAGGAGGATCAACAAAATGAGCCCCATGACAAATCCCAGATAGACCTGGTTGCGATGACGTCGCAAGTATTGATCGTAGATCAGGTTGCCCATGCTGCCGGCCACCCGCTGCAGCACGAGGAGAAGAATGCTGATCACAATCGAATTCTGGGTGATCAGCCCGGAAGCAATCGTGCCCAGGATGGCGCTGGTTTTGTCCGGAGTCGCAAGCAGATAGGGCGTCACGGCTTGCCGCACTGACTGGATCCAGGGTGGATTTGCGTTCTCCAGAAAAATGAGAATGCCTGCCAGGATCAGGAACAAAATCAGGAGCAAAAAGGGGATGCCCAAAAATTTTCCAAAGGCGTTTTGGATGCGGTCCCGGACGGTGTTGACCATCTTATCCGTATTGACGAAAATTTTTCTGGCCGTCTTTGTCTCATCAGCCATTGATGATTTCACCCCCATTCGGATGCAGGACCTGACCGGTCATATAGGCCGAATCATCCGAGGCCAGAAAAACATAACTCGGCGCAACTTCATAAGGCTGGCCGGCCCGCCCCATGGGGACATCCTGCCCAAAAACCGCCACGGCCTCCTCAGAAAATGATGCCGGGATAAGGGGCGTCCAGATCGGGCCGGGGGCGATCGCGTTCACACGGATGCCTTCGCTGACCAAATTTCCCGAAAGGGACCGGGTGAAGGCCACAATTGCCCCTTTGGTGGCTGAATAATCCAGCAGGTGGGGGCTGCCGGCATAGGCTGTGACGGAGGCTGTATTGATGATCGCCGCGCCCTTCTTGAGATGCGGCAGGGCCGCCTTGGTGACATAAAACATAGCAAAGATATTGGTCTTGAAGGTGCGGATCAATTGTTCCTTTGAGATGTTCAGCAGGGTGTCCTTTGGATGCTGTTCGGCGGCATTGTTGACCAGAATATCGAGCTGCTGATAGTGGTCAACGGTTTTCTTGACAACCTCCTGGCAGAACGATTCTTCCCCGATGTCCCCTGAAAAGATCAGGCATGCCCGCCCCTCTTTTTCAACCCTTTCCCGGGTGGATCGGGCGTCCTTTTCCTCATCAAAATAGGTGATGGCGATATCCGCGCCTTCTTTGGCGAAGGCGATAGACACAGCCCGGCCAATGCCGCTGTCGCCCCCGGTGATCAGAGCCACCTTTCCTTCAAGCTTACCGCAGGCCCGATACTGTGGGTCGGCGGACTGCGGTTCCGGTTTCATCCGGGAGCGTTTTCCCGGTTGGTCTTCCTGGTGCTGCTGCGGCCGCACCGGTTCTTTTTTCTTTGGCGTCATAAGCTGAACTCCCATTCTTTGCTCGCACCGATGGCTTCCTGTGGGCCTTCTACAAAGGTAATATTGATAAAGGGAATAATTTTCGGATTCTCCGCCATGATGGCGTTGATAATTTCTTCGGTGAGAATAATTTTTGTGGCTTCAGGACTGACATTGTTATTGACTTTTTGGGCGAACACATTGACAAGAAGGGTGTTCTCGCCATAGGTTTCGCTTGAATAAAAATTTACCTCCACTTCAATGGGCACAACCAGGTCGCTCTCCTGAACCGCGTCCAGAACATCCTGAGTGACTCGTGTTTCCTCGCTGGTTCTTTGCAAATCCAGGGTGCCTGAGAACTGCCAGGCCAGAAGCCCTCCCAAACTGATCAATGTGAATGCCAGCGCGCCAAAAAAGATCCACTTCTTTCCTCTTTTGAATCGGGATATGGACGTGTTCAACCCGAAAAGGCGATAAACAATGGACCCGGAGAGGTTGATGGCCATCAACTGCAGAAGCAGAATGAAGATCGTATTTACCAGCAGGTCCCAGTTTTGCATGACCAGGGCGATCCCGAGCAGGCCGGCCGGCGGGGCAAGGGAGGTTGTCACGAGCATTCCCACGGTCGAGCCGGAGATGAGACTGGAACGTTACGACTGAATCAATGTGAAAGACCCGGCAATCCCGGCAAAAATCGGCAGCAATGCAGAGACCCGGGATAAATGGCCCACATTCAGCATCAGATCCGTGATGAAGTTTTGGTTGAACGATAAAGTCAGCAGCCCGGTGATCAAAACCGTCAAACCGATGGCGGCGAAGTAGCGGCTGACGTTTTCCTTGAGTAAATTGGTGTCACCCGTCGCTGTGGCCATGGCCACATTCATGGCCGGACCGGCAAAGGGAGATACGAGCATTGCAGCGATGAGGAGATAGATAGAATTGGAAAAGAAAGCGACCCAGACGATGAACGCGCCCACGACTGCATAAATGGCAAAATTTCGCCAGGAGCTGATGCTCTGCAGGCCCATCAGGAATATCTCAATAGGACTGCGGTGCTGCAGGTTCAATAAGTATTTCGAGGCTTCGGAGATAGGCGGGTCAAAATGCAACACCTCATGGGGATCCAGGGTGATGGAGATTGGATCGTACCCCTCGATGATTTTCAGCACTGCCTGCACGGATTCATTCCTGATCTGAATGGAAACAATGTCAACCGCTTCGTTGTCGTTGTTCGCCTTCCAATAGGATGCATCCAGGGCGCCTTGTTCCATCGCAACCTTTGCGCATTTTTCCCCTTTGCCGTGGTCCAATCGTATGGTAATATTTCGCATCGGTAAAATCTCTGACTCATCCTCGTCGGCTTGCTTCTGCTTGTGTACGCCTGTCCTGATCCACTTATCAGTATGGGGGCTTGTTCAACAAAAAAATTTTGGGATTTGGTTGGGAAATTGCAGTTACGTTGCTCTTCGGTTTGAATGAGGTTGATCTTCGCGTCGGCTGCTCTGACAAATCACATCAAAATTGTGCGCTGCAATTTAGTGGGACAAAATTCCCTTCTCTACCACTGGCCTGATGGATTGCTTTGGCAAATAGTTCCTTTCCTGTGCCAGTCTCTCCGAGAATAAGAGCATCAGTATTAAATTTGGCCATCTCTGCGACCCTATATTTCAATTGCATCAAATCGTAATTCTGAGTGCGAATCTCCTTTAGCGCAGAAAACTGTTTTTCGAGATTCTCAAGGCTATTATAAAGTTTCTTTTCCTTTTTTGCTATGTAATCTTCACTTTCTGGATCTGGTATACTTTTTTCAATTAATACTCCAAAACTTCCAACTAATAATGTAACGGGTGATACTACTGTATATACTACATTTTTTGTTCTAGAAAACTTTTCTCGCTTTCTCGCTGCTCTAAAGGGTATTAAATTAGCCCCATGAGTAGCAACAAAAATTAGATTCTTAGATTTTCTTTTGAATCGAATAAACTCCTTCGCCAATTTTTCTAAACAACTTTCTATAGCTACCCAAGTAGTTTCTTTTGGAGAGGTTGTTTTAGTAGAGTAATTTTTAATTGTTTTTAAAAGTCGATTTGATTCAACAAAAAGCATTTTTTGATAGGAATCAACATAACACTTTTGTGAAATTTCAATCAGCATCTTGTCAACACCATTTTCCTTATTGAACTTTTTTAATCCAATTGACCT
>DAOTUG010000085.1:0-7434 GCA_034437335.1 Anaerolineaceae bacterium | reverse complement strand
CCCCCCCCGCCAATGGAGATGACCCCCGGCCAAGAGCCGCCAATGCCGAGGGGGTTGCTTCTTGCTAACCCAGAAGGTCTTGTCATCCTGGGGGATGAAGAGCACCCTCGGGGAACCATCATGCCGAAGGAAGCGCTGCAAAGCGCGGTCCCTGTGGAGATCGAAGGGGAGATTGTCGCCTATCTGAAGGATTTCAATCCAGCACTGCAGCCCGGCCCTCAGGAAGCGAGCTTTATCCGGAGGACAAACAATGCCCTGCTGTATGCCAGTTTGGGCGCGGTATTTCTGTCGGTGATTCTGGGCCTTGTTTTCACGCAAACCCTCCTAAAACCCCTAGAAAAACTCGAGACAGCGATTGTGAAAATGAAACAGGGTGACACACCCCAGGTGCGGAATGCCCATAGCCAGGATGAGCTGGGACAAGTCATCCAAACCTTCAATGCCATGAGTCAATCTATTGCAAAAGGCAGAAAGATCCGGAAACAGATGACGGCTGATATTGCCCATGAACTACGCAGCCCTCTCACGGTGATCAGCGGGTATCTTGAGGCAATGGAGGAAGGAACCCTACCGCCAAGTGCGGAGCGGATCGCCATCATCAAAGCGGAGGTGGATCAGCTCAACCGTCTTGTCGCAGATCTGCGCACCCTGGCCCTGGCGGATGCGGGACAGCTCTCCATTGAAAAAGCGCCGGTGAACGTTTCGGCCCTTTTCCTCCGGTTGAAAAGCGCCTTCGAGCTGCTGGCCAGACAAAAACAAATTGACCTGGTGTTCGAAACAGCCCCCAACCTGAGCCCTCTTCTGGTTGACGAGGGAAGAATGGTGCAGGCTCTTTCCAACCTGCTATCCAATGCCCTTCGGCACACGCCGGAAGGGAGGCGCATCACACTCAGCGCCATCCAGGATGACGATGCAATCCAACTGATCGTGGAAGATACGGGGGAGGGCATCCCACCGGAAAGTCTGGATAGAATGTTCGAACGATTTTACCGGGTGGACGATTCGCGCTTTGCCAGCAAGGGCGAAACCGGATTGGGTCTGAGCATCGTCAAAGCAATCATTGAAGCCCACGGCGGAAAGGTGACAGTTCACAGCCAAATCAGCACGGGCACAACCTTTACCCTCATTCTGCCCAGAGCCATCCCTTCCTGATCTCCGGCTACTGCTTCACATACACCGTCTGAATAGGATAGGGCAAATTGATCTGGTTCTGCTCTGCGGCAACCTTGATCGCCTGCACCACCTCGGAATGGACATGGAAAAGATTGTTCTCATGGTGATTCACCCAGAAAAGAGCAGAAAGAGTCAGGGTTGAATCCCCCAGGGCCTCCGCCCGCACTGTCGGTTCGGGTTCCGGCTCAACCCCCGGAACATCCTTGATGCTATCCTCAAAAACATGGATCGCGCGCTGACTGTCCTGTTCATACCCCAGGCCAATAATGATTTCCCTGCGGCGGAACTGCGTGTCCGTGTAATTCACGATGGGATTCTCAAACACATCCTGGTTGGGAATGATCACCTTTTCCCCATCCAGGGTTTCAATAACCGTATCCCGAACGTTGATATCCAGGATGACGCCCTTAAAATCTGAAATCTGAACCCGGTCGCCAACACTGAAGGGCTGCCGATAAAGCAGCAGCAGACCCGAGATAAAGTTTTTCGCGATATCCTGAAGCGCAAAGCCGATCGTGAAACCCGCCACGCCCAACCCGGCAATGAAGCCTGTGATATCAAAATCCACCTGGTCCAGGGCAACCACGGTGCCGATGATCAGCACGGTCCAACGGGTAATGCGAAAAATCAGTTGAAGGGTCTCGCTGTTGGTGATCCTTTTCCTCACGAGGCGCCGGATCCATTTTGCAACGAAACCGGACCCAATGATCGCCAACAGGAATATGACCACAGATGAAATGATATTTGGCAAGAATGCCACTACCTGATCCAACCAATCCTGCAACACCGATTGAATATCCATTGTTTTTCCCTTTCATTGTCCGCTGGGCCTGACGCAACTGTGTATTAACAATCATACCTTGGAGGTTTTAAATGAAAAAGGCCATGGGAAACCCATGGCCATTGAGATGACCGCATCAAATCTTACAGGTAATTTCGCAGTCGGTTCTGATTCTGGGGACTGCGCAGCTTTCGCAGCGCTTTTTGCTGAATCTGGCGAATTCGTTCCCTGGTGACGCCAAAGATCTCGCCCAGTTCCTTCAGGGTATGGCTGCGGTTGCCTTCCAGTCCAAAGCGCAGTTTGATAATGCTGGCTTCCCGTTCGGAAAGCTCGCCCAGGGCACTGGTGATATCCTCTTCCAACAACCGCTGCTGGACTGTGTTGAAGGGAACTACCGCGTTTTCATTTTCGATGAAGTGCATCAACTCACTTTCACCATCTTCCCCAACAGGTTTGTCTAAAGAGATGGGCAGCCGGGCATAGTGCAGGAGCTGCCGGAGTTCTTCTTCGGTTTGCTCGACATGTTCTGAAATTTCTTCCAGAGTGGGCTGCCGGCCCAGTTTTTGCGCCAGATCCCGGGTGACATGCCGCACCTTGCGCAGCCGGTTGCTGAGGTAATTCGGCAGACGGATTGTGCGTTCCTTCTGATTGAGAAAGCGCAGCACCGACCGCCGGATCCACCAGGTGGCATACGTGCTGAAACGGTTGCCGCGTGTATAATCGAACTTGTCCACCGCACGGATCAATCCCACATTGCCGGCCTGAATCAAATCCAGGAAAGATGAGCCGTACCGACGATATTTCTTGGCAATGCTCACAACCAGCCGGATATTCGCCTTGATCAGGTATTCACGCGCTTCCTTACCCTCGCGAATAAGACGCTTGATTTCCTCAATGTTTTGGATATCGCCCTCGCTCTCGATCATGGTCAGGCGGGCCTGGCGGCCAATTTCCATTTTCTTGGCCAGGGTGATCTCTTCCTCACGAGTGAGAAGGGGAACCCGGCTCATTTCATTGAGATACAGGCTAACTGAATCATCTGAGGTGATGCCCGTGTGATCTGAGACGTGTTCCTCATAATCCAGCTCAAGTTCTTCAATTTCTTCGTTTGCTTCTTCTAACCAGTTTTCAAATTTTTCTTCTGAAACTGCATCATCAGAATATTTTACATTGTTTGTCATGTATGTAATATACTCCTCGTATTTATTTTTCCTTACCAGAGTTGTCCAATTAATGGATATTAATCAAACGCGATAAAAAAGCCATTGACAGGATATCCATTGCGTCAATGGGCTTCGAAAAACGCCGTTCCTCCATTTGGAGAGATATCAAATTTCTTTTCCTCATCATTATAATACACTTTCAATATGAATCATAGCAAATGATTGTTAATTATTGATAAACATTTCTTATTAATCCACCGATTCAACACCTTTTGATGCTATCAAGTGCTTTCTAGAGCGAGGTTTGTTCCCTGAAAGCCTTGCATTCAGCGTGTAAATACTCTTTCAACGCTTGATCCCCCCGAAAAACCCGGCTCACAGATTCGTGCAGTTTTCTGGGATATTAATGATGGGCCCGGGATTCGGACCGAGGATCTTAATTGGAGGGGCCGGTCTGGAAGCAATCGCATCTTGGCGCTTAAAGGCTGCTCGACTTTCAGTCGGTTAGTCTCCGCTACACCCTTCGGTGCGCTCCCAAAAAGAAACCCTGCGTGGGTTTCTACAACCCGAAGGAGATGCGTGTTTTGGCCTTCACCAAACGTTCCAATTAGGGGGTCTGCATCGGGAAGCCCTCGGCGAAATGCCCGATCCCAGCCGCCTATCTAGGTGAGGTGTGCCACATGTTAATGTGCAATGGCCAACCGCCCGGTACATAGCAATGCTGGAGGCTGCAGCATCCCTGCGAAAACCTGCATGAGCCTTGCTCTCCCGCAGGATTCAGGGTGGATGAGGTAATTGTCTTACGCAATATGTTCAATATGAAGTTTATCAAAACCTGACTGGAGAAACAATACCATGTACAAACTTCATAAAGGGTTTACTCCGCGATCCCTACGCCGTCCAATGGCGTTTCACATTCCTGACAGCGCCCCTGGGCATCCAGCCCGGCCATCCGGACAGAGTAACCACTTCGGGTGATCAATTCATTCCCACACGTTTTGCAATTTGTACTGTATCGGCCCGCAACATTGCCAATGTAAATATAGTCCAGCCCCATCTCCGCACCCATTCGTTTGGTTTCGCGCAGCAAAGATTCATCGGTGGGAGCTCTATCCTGCATCTGATATTGTGGATAAAACCGACTCAAATGCCAGGGAGTTTCGGGACCCAGGTCGTCATGGATGAAGCTGGCCAAAGCCCGCAATTCCTCTGGGTCATCATTGACGCCGGGAACAACCAGAGTAGTCACTTCCAACCAGATGCCCAAATCCTTCATCTTTCGACAGCTTTCCAGCACCGGATCCAGACGCCCCCCCATCAACCGCCGATAGGTTTCATCACGAAATGCCTTGATATCCACATTGGCTGCATTCAGATAGGGGTCCATCAGATCCAGCATCTCCGGCGTCATAAAACCATTGGTGACGAAAACATTCTTGAGCCCCGCTTCCTTTGCCAGTTTGGCTGTATCGTAAGCATATTCAAAGAAGATTGTCGGTTCAGTATAAGTATATGCAATGGACCGGCATCCCTTTTCCTGGGCTTCCTCCACCACCTGTTCGGGAGAGACCCGCTGCCCCCTGGGCATCTCCATTTCTCTGGGCATCTGCGAAATCTGCCAGTTCTGGCACCAACTGCAGCGGAAATTGCATCCGGGCGTGGCCACGGAATAGGCCTTTGTTCCGAGCATAAAGTGATACAGCGGTTTTTTCTCAATGGGGTCCACATGCTGTGCGATCAGATTGCCGTATACGAGGGTAACCAACGCCCCATCCCGATTCTCACGCACCCGGCAGATACCTCTGCTGTCAGGCTTAATCGTACACCGGTGAGCACATAATTTGCATTGGACCTTGTCATCCGCAAGAACGTCATATAATAAAGCATCGTGAAGCATCTTTGGCCTTCCTGTTATTGGGATGGTAATTTAATTTTATTCGATGGAACCCTTGAATTCAAATCAACGGAAGGAAAAAGCTATGCACTTCATCGCAGGATATGCACAATTCAATCCGGTGCGAAAAAATCCACAAGAAAACATCCGAAGAATCACCGAACTCCTGGAAGGAATCACCTGTGATCTGCTGGTGCTGCCGGAACTCGCCAACACAGGCTATCTGTATGCATCTAGTGAGGATCTCATCCCCTTCAGTGAATCCCGCGCAGAAGACGGTCCGTTCCTGAAGATGCTCCAGCAAATGGCCCGGTCCCTGAATGGCGCGATTGTGTGCGGCTACGCAGAGCGTGGAGGGGATTCTGTATATAACGCTGCCGCTGCTGTGGGGCCGGATGGACTCCTGGCAAACTATCGAAAAACCCATCTCTATGCCGATGAAAAAGTCCTATTCAATCCAGGGGACACTGGTTTTCAAACCTTCACCTGGAAGGGTGTTCGGATCGGGATGATGATTTGCTTTGATTGGATTTTCCCCGAATCCGCCCGAACCCTGGCCTTGAAAGGAGCCCAGATCATTGCCCATTCGGCCAATCTCGTGCTCCCCTATTGCCAGCAGGCAATGGTAACGCGGTCCTTGGAAAACCATATCTTCACAATCACCGCCAACCGTGTGGGGAAGGAAACCCTCGAGAAACACACCCTGGGGTTCACCGGCAGGTCCCAAATGACCGATCCCAAGGGCAACATCCTTCATCAGGCGGATGAAGAATCCACAACCCTGCACTGTCAAATCATCAAACCGGAAAACGCCCTTGACAAGATGATTTCACCCCGGAATCACCTCCTGAAGGACCGCAGGCCTGACCTATACGATTTGTGAGCAGCAACACCCGAAGTAGAAAAACGGACTGAAATCCAGTTGCCGGTTGGATATGGGAAGACCCAGATCTTTCCGCCTGGTGGATTTCAGTCCGTCAAGTGTTAGGGCACTGTTGTGCAAATCAGCGTAAGTGCATCAAATCAGAAGAAGACGCACTCGCCAGACCTCAGGCGCCAAATTTTTCAAGCCACCCAGCATGGGCCAGGGCCAGGGGCATTAATGCATAAGCCGGGAAGCGCACCCCCAATCCGCCATTTCGGCAGGCGGATTCTCCAAAGGCCGCGATTCCATCCGGACGGCAATTCCTGGCATGCATCAGAACCGGAACCGGATGCCAGCTATGGTACTGCATCAAACAGGGAGTGCTGTGGTCGCCGGTGATGATCAACACCTTTGGATCAAGGTCCAACAGCCTGGGGAGGAGTTTGTCCACTTTTTCAATCTCCTCCACCTTCTTGGCAAAATTTCCATCTTCACCGTAGCTGTCAACCTTCTTGATGTGGACGAAGAAGAAGTCATAATCATCCCAATGGGTTTCAAGCATATCGAATTCTTCTTCGTATGAATGGGCCGCAGGTAAGGATTCCATGCCAACCAGCTTTGCCACACCACGGTACATGGGATACATGGCAATCGCCCCAGCTTTCAAGCCGAAAACTTCAGGGAATTTGGGCCAGGAGGGGATTTGAGCAAAGCCGCGCAGGAGGAGCATGTTGGCCTTCTCTTCCTCTTTGAGAATGTCCTGAGCCTGGCGAACAAACTCCTGTACATAGTCTGCAGCCTTCTCCGATTCCGCGTCCAAGGCTTTGGCAGGAAGGGGTTTCTCACCAACCGATTGCGGATCGGTCTCCTGAATATTGGCCTTGAGACCTTCTCCTCGCAAAACCAGCAGGAAGCGGTATTCTTTTACCGGTTTGAGGAAGACCTGAATCCCGGGAATATTGATCTTTTCATTTAAGAGATTGCAGAGTCGCTCCCCTTCTTCGGTGGGAATCCGGCCTGCCCTGCGATCCTTAACCAGGCCATCCGCTCCCAGTGTGCAGAAATTACCCCGGGCCGCCACGTCTGTGTCCTTCAGGTCAAAATCAATCCCCAGGGCAGAAAGTACCCCCCGACCGACGGTGTATTTAATGGGGTCATAACCAAACAGACCCAGGTGGGCAGGGCCGCTTCCGGGGGTAATCCCGGGACGGATTGGTTCGTGCAGTCCCAGAACACTGGAGGCAGCCAGTTTATCCATCTGGGGCGTATGTGCAGCTTCCAGGGCAGTCTTGCCCCCTGGTTCCATCGGCAGACCCCCCAGACCATCCAGAACCAGAAGCACGATCTTGCCATCATGTTCCACTTCGACAAGGGATTTAATCACATCAAAATCCATGTTGCAATCTCCAATCAAATCTATAAATTTAATTGATCCAAATGATAGTACCAATGATTAATTATAGAACAATTCTCATGAAGTTGACAAATTTCATCATGAAAATGATACACAGGAAATGGAATTTTTGTTTTAATCAGGTTATAATAAAAAAAATTCCCC
>DAOTUG010000084.1:0-33365 GCA_034437335.1 Anaerolineaceae bacterium | reverse complement strand
CCTAAATACTCAGTGAGGAAGTCGGTAAATAACTTCAGCTTTGTTTTATAAAAATGCAGGGTCCCTTTGGCCAATCCTTTGACTTTCCGATCAGTCATAAAGGCATCAATCCAACGCAATAAATCGCCTGTTTGGTCGTTCAAAATTTCTGTAAGCCATTGGTTTGTTTTTGAATCGCTCATTTATTGAATGCCTAAAAATGCCGAACCTGTCGGGGTAGGTCGGCTGGTATCCCCCAGATATAGGGCAATTTCAGATCATTTTGAAAAAATACTGAGTTGGCTGGGACTCATAAGCCATTGGTTGACGGTTCGAATCCGTCCCTCGCCACTCCGCAGGATATCCGGCATTTTGCCGGATGTTTTTGATTAAGACTTGGCCGTATTGGACTTTTATTGTCGGTGAGGCTGGAAAGGTAATTAACACCCCGGAGGATTAGAATGGCATTGCATCGGATTTCAAGGGATCAGATGGAAGAATGGGGTTCCAAGCAAACCCCGGAGGATGAGAACCACTAGGGCCAGCAGAATGACAAAGATAATCAGTCCAGCCGCGATGCCCAGCAGGAACTGCCTGCGCTTTTTACCTCGCAACTGACTCCAATCCCGTTTCAATTCCGGCAGGAAGTTGGGATCTAGTCGCTGATTGCTGTAAAACCAAGACAGCAGCGTCCTTTTCCTTCGCCTGCGGTTATCTCTTTCTCGATTGTCTGCTTCCTTTGTCATTGTCTCTTACCCTATTCATCTCTTCTTGATCTTCTTTGGATACTGTAAGGGTATTATATCCTTCTCAGCGCTGCTTAGCGGCGTAAGCCCCTTGTCGTTCTCATTCTGGGTCTTTCCCATGAACAAATTTTCAAGTGTTATAATGATAAGACATAAACTACTATCAAAAGAGGCGATTAATGAGCGATTTTATCACCATGGAGGATATTGACCGCGCAGGAAATGCCATCCGCTCCCATATCAACATTGAACCGGAGATTGGCATGATCCTGGGTACGGGACTGGGAGACCTGGCGGATAGTGTAGAAGATGCTGTCATCATTCCCACACCGCAGCTTCCTGGCTGGCCGATCTCAACAGTCCAGGGACACAAGGGACGCCTGGTCATTGGCACCCTGCAGGGCAAAAAGGTTCTTGTGCTCCAGGGACGCACCCACTATTATGAGGGATACAGCATGGGCCGGATCACTCTGCCTGTGCGGGTGATGCAGCGCCTTGGCTGCCAGATCCTGATTGTGACAAATGCTGCTGGGGCCATTAACCCTGGTTTTGAACCCGGCGATCTCATGCTGATAAAGGATCATATCAATCTGATTGGAATGGGCGGCGCTAATCCCCTCAAGGGACCCAATCTGGAGGAATTTGGCGTGCGCTTCCCGGACATGAGTCAACCGTATGACCGCGAGCTCCTTGAGATTGCACGAGAAGCCTGTGCAGCGGAGGACATGCCTTATCAGGAAGGTGTCTATGTTTCCCTGGCTGGTCCATCCTTTGAAAGCCCGGCTGAACTGCGTTTTCTCCACGGCATCGGTTCAGACGCGGTGGGGATGTCCACCGTACCAGAGGTCATTGTGGCCCGGCATGGCGGTATGCGGGTCCTGGGCGTTTCTGGCATCAGCAATAAAGCTAATCTGGATGGCAGCACGATCACCAGCCACGAGGAAGTGCTGGAAGCGGGGCGGGTTTTGGTGCCCAAGCTGACAGCCCTGATCCGTGGTTTCCTGGCCCGGTTGTAGATGGTTCATTGGCTGAAGACTATATCTCAGCACCTTTGAACGTTCATCATGGAAGCATTTCTCAATAGCGTTCTGCGCGGGCTCATCCAATACAGTCTGGGCATCTATATTCTTCTGGTTCTCGGAATACTGGTTTTCCTCCGGAAATTGCTGCTCGGTTTGACGGAGTGGCGCAAGGCGGTATTTGGTCTTGAAAAGGACATTGCTCAGCGCAAGTTGGTCTCTGCATCAACCGGTTTGACTCTCGTTCTCCTGCTGTTAGTTGGTGAATTTTTGCTGGTGACAGTTGTTGGGCCCCAGATGCCGGCAGCGCCCATCCAAGCAACGCCCACTATAGGCCCTCTGGCGACGCCCACGAGCACCCTCTCAGAAACGGCTGCTGGGACACAAACACCAGGATCACCCTCCTCCCAGGGGCAGGAATCTCTGGAGTCGGAGTGTGTTGAAGGGCAGGTGAATATCACCTTTCCGGAAAACGGTGGTACCGTCAGTGGTACAGTGGAGTTGATTGGATCTGTCAATATCGAGAATTTTGGATCGTACAAGTATGAATTCTCAACCACCGGAACAATCAATTGGATCACCATTGCCGCTGGGAACACGGTTCGGCTGGATGAAAGTCTCGGGTTCTGGTATACCAGTTCCCTGACGCCGGGTGATTATCTCTTACGCCTTGTGCCCATGGACAATACCGGCGCTGAGGAAACGCCGTGCGTGATTGGTGTCGAAGTTGTTCCTGAGGAGTGATTTTAGAAAATGCCTGAAATTGATGTCCGGTCCGTAACCGGAGACGATCATGAAACCCTGGCCACCTTCGAACATGGCTATTACAGTCAGTATGTGTGGCAGTTAAACCTCGATTCAGATCCCCAGTCCACCCATGCGGATTTCAGACGGGTCCGATTACCCCGGCAGGTGATGGTGGCCTATCCCCGTTCAAAGGAGGAAATCTTCTCCCGTGTTGATGAGGTGGAAGCCTTTCTGGTGGCGGAGCTGAAGGGCGTTTCTGTCGGTTATATAAAGGTGTTGTCGGAGGTTGGCTCAAGAACCGCTCGGGTGACTGATGTGGTCGTTTCCGCCTCCATGCGCCGGCAGGGGATCGCCAGTGGCTTGATGGTGGCTGTGATGAATCTCGTTTCCAAGCGAGAACTCAAGAATTTAATTGTGGAACTGCAGGCGAAAAATGATCCCGCCATCCAGATGGTCATAAAAATGGGTTTCAATTTTGCTGGTTTTCGCGATCGGTATTTCTCGAACCAGGAACTGGCGCTGTTTTACAGCCGGTATATTCGCTAGATACGGACGGCCTATGTTATTGGGAATTTCCTGGGAAGGGGCATTGCAGACGATCAGTCAGATTCTGACGGCGGGTGTGGCCATCACTGCCTTTTCGCTGTTATTGTATGCCCTGGCTTTCAACTTGAGAGAACGGGTGGCCCGGTCTTTCACCCTGATCCTGACCTGTGTGGTGATTGTTTTCACCGCGGAATCCATCGCCGGGGTCAGCCAGCAGCCCCTGATTGTTGACTTGATGCTGCGTCTTAAGTGGTTTGGGATCATCTTTTTGCCGGCGACATATCTGCATTTTTCCGACTCCCTTTTGACTCTCACCGGAAGACCCAGCCGTGGACGGCGCCGCTGGACTGTCCGTTTGACCTATATTTTTTCCGTGTTTCTTTTAATCCTGGTTCCCCTTAACATCCTGGTCGGCCCCTATTTTGAGAGCGAGGCACCGGCTCCCTATCTGACACACACATGGGTGACAGACCTTTTTGCTGTTTATTACATTGGCGTGATGATTGTTGCCGGATCCATTCTGATCAGAGCTTTCAAACGCACAGTGACCAAAACAGGCCGCAGGCGTATGGTTTATCTTCTGGCAGGCGCTACCGCCGCTGCCATTGGCTCCTATCCCTACCTGCTGTTTGGTTCCGGCGTTTTTTCCCGGAGCCCAATCATCTTTTGGATTTTGGTCAGCCTGAGCAGCATGGGGGTGGGGGGATTCCTGGTGATCATGGCATATGCGGTGGCGTTTTTCGGCGTGACCTGGCCGGATCGTTTAGTGAAAAGCCGGCTCTTCAAATGGCTCCTGCGGGGACCTTTCACTGCCTCCGTAGCCTTGGCTGTGACAACCATTATTCGCAGGTTGGGGCTCATCTGGGGTGAACCTTACAATGCCTTTGTCCCGATTTTCATGGTGATCACGGTGCTGCTTCTGGAATATTTGATCACATTATTGGCGCCCTTCTGGGAACGTCTATTGTTTTATGGAAGCGACCGGCAGGACATTGCCTTGATTCAATCTCTGGAAGATCATCTTCTCACCCGCCGGGATTTGGGCCAGTTTTTAGAGATCGCCACCGCCGTAATCTGCGATTTGATGCAGGTCAAAGGCGCCTTTATTGCCATGATGGACGGGGGGGGATTGGAGTTGTTGACCACCACCGGAGACGATCGCGCCTTTCAAGACATTGAAACCTCGGATGAATTGCTGGAATTATCCCTCGACAAAGGTTCCAGTATGCAGGGGGATTTTTTCCACTGGAGCAGTCATTTATTGATACCCCTTGTCTACAAAGATGCCCAAAATGGGAAAATCCTCCTGGGGTTGTGTGGCTTCCCCTGGGAAGAGGGCCAGGAAATCGAGGAGGAACACCTGGATTCCCTCAATTTACTGGCTTTCCGGGTGGCCATGGCTCTCAGAGATTGGCGTTTGCAGCAGCAGGTTTTTGATTCCCTGGAAACGTTGCAACCCCAAGTGGCCCTGATTCAGCAATTGCGAGCGGCATCAAGTTATAATAAGACCGTTGTTCTACTGCAGGAGGCAGATTTACCAGAAGAAGATTTTATCACTTGGGTCAAGGATGCGCTGTCACACTATTGGGGCGGACCAAAATTGACGGAGAGCCCCCTTCTGGGTTTAAATATTGTCCAGGATGCCCTGAAAGAGCATGACGGTAATACGGCCAATGCCCTTCGTGCAATTCTCAAATCTGCCATTGAAAATATCAAGCCGGAAGGCGAGCGGCGTTTCACCGCTGAATGGATATTATATAATATACTTGAGTTAAAGTTTCTGGAGGGGCGTAAGGTCCGGGAGGTTGCAACTCGTTTGGCAATGTCGGAAGCGGACCTGTATCGAAAACAAAAAATCGCATTAGAGGCTGTCTCAAAAGTGATTATTGGTATGGAATTAGCGGCCAGGGAAGAGGAACAATCATGATCAGGGATTCGGTATCTGGGGTGCCTGGGGAGGAGAACATGACAAATTCCCAAAGGGATGATAAACAGTTTTTAGAAGAACCAATCCAACCGGATGAAGGGTGGTGGGCGGCCGTCTTAGCTGATGAACCCTGCATTGAGGAGGAATCTGATCCGGTGGAAACCGTGCTGGTTTCTGAACCCCGATGCACAGAAAGCTCCACCTCTTCGGTTAACTGGGATAAGATTGAGGCAATTTACGATTCGGATGAGATCACGCATCTGAATGTTGTTGGGTACAATCGCGGTGGGGTGCTGGTGGCCAGCGAGGATGTGCATGGGTTCGTTCCTGCTTCCCATCTTGTGGATATTCCCGCAGAGACCACAGATGCTGAACGTGAGCAGTACTTCATAAATTATCTTGACAGAAAGCTGGCCTTGAAGGTGATCGAGTGCGAACCGGAAAAGGAACGGGTGGTCTTTTCAGAGCGGGCAGCTCTGGCAGGGGAAGGAAAACGCAAGGAACTCCTCGATACCCTTTCTGCTGGCATGATTGTCAGCGGTAATGTAACCAATGTAACGGATTTTGGCATTTTCGTGGATCTGGGCGGTCTGGAAGGATTGATCCATGTCTCCGAGTTATCCTGGGGACGGGTGCAGCATCCTTCTGACATCTTGAATATTGGCGATGAAACCCGTACCCTGGTTTTACAGGTTTCTGAAGACAGGGGCAGGGTTGCCCTCAGTCTTAAACGGCTGGAAGACAATCCCTGGGAAACCCTGGCGGCGACGCTCTCACCAGGGGACACGCTGCATGCTGAAATCACAAGCATTGTCAAGTACGGCGCCTTCGCCCGACTGGATGCAGGTGTAGAAGGCCTGATTCATATTTCTTCAATGAATTTTCCCACGGGTTGCACCCGCATTGAGGATTTTCTTTTTGAAGGTCAAAGTGTGATGGTGTGTGTTTTGCACATTGATGCGAAAAAACGCCGCCTTGGTTTGAAGCTGGAAAGTTTTTAACCCGCTATGGCCAGAAAACCAGCAAAGGACACCCAAAAGGAATCATCCCGTCAACCCGGATTGTTTTCCGGATTTGGTAAAGATCATCGCGGTCAATGGATGGGCGCATTTGCAAGCCTTTTAAGGTATGGGTGGGATTTGCTAGGGATCTTTCTTTTTGCATTGGCATTAATCATTCTTCTCGGTTTGGTAGGCGTTACCCGGGGAAGTTTTATCACGCCTCTGACAGGGTTTTTAAAACGCTGGCTCGGACTGGGACGGTTCTTACTGGTTGCTGCTTTGGTGGTCATTGGTTATCAGGTCGTGCGCTTGCGAAAGCATCCTCCTGAATCAATTTCCATCTGGCGGGTTTTGGCCTTTGAGTTTGGTCTTTTCTTTCTTCTGGCGTTTTTCTCTCTGATCAGCAGCGGTACCATTGCTGAAGCGGAAGCAGGGCTTAATCCCGGCGGAATTGTTGGCTGGGGATTGCTGGAGTTGTTCCGGGTGATTCTTGGGCCTTTTGGGGGTGGGCTGATCGTCATCTTGCTATTGTTGATTTGTCTCGTTGGGGCATTCCGCCTTCTTCACCGCCTTGACACCTGGGTCCAGGGCCGCATGCAGCAACGGGAGGTGGAACGGGCTCCAACGACCCGTCCTGCGCCGCCTCCTGCGATGGTTGCGGAAGTCGAAGAGACCAGAAAGGATTCCCCCAAGCCTTCGCAACAGGACGTATGGATCCCCCCCGAATTCCGAAAATCCTTTGATACCCCCAACGTTGCCGATGAGCGTCCGGATTCCCCTCCGGAAAGGCCGAAAAATCTGCCTCCTCTGGATCTCCTGCAAACTGGCGAATCCTTCAAGCCGGATAAACGCTCCATCAATCTGACGGCTGGTTTGATCGAAAAAACCCTGGCGGAATTTGGGATTCCGGCCAAGGTGGTTGGTTTTCGCACCGGCCCAACCGTGACACAATTCGCTGTGGAACCAGGGTACATTGATAAGGCGGATGATGAACGGAAAAAGATCCGGGTTTCCCAGATTTCTTCGTTGAGAAGAGATCTTGCCCTGGCACTATCTGCTGAGCGTTTGCGGATCGAGGCACCTGTCCCCGGAAAATCCTATGTAGGCATTGAGATTCCCAATCCGAATGCATCTGATGTCCGCCTGCGCTCAATTCTGGAGTCGGAAACCTTCATTCGCGTCAATTCCCCCTTGGCCCTGGCGCTGGGGAGGGACGTTTCCGGGCGCCCTGTGGTCTCGGATCTGGCAACCATGCCGCATTTGCTCATCGCGGGCACAACCGGCTCTGGCAAGAGCGTCTGCATCACGGCATTGACAGCCTGTCTGGTCATGAACAATTCACCCGAGGAACTGAAGCTGGCCATGATTGATCCCAAACGGGTGGAACTGATGCGGTTCAACGGGCTGCCGCATTTGATGGGATCGGTGGAAACGGAAATTGAGCGAATATTGGGGGTCCTCCGCTGGGCAACCTCGGAGATGGACTTCCGCTATAAGCTGTTGGAAAACGCCCGCGCCAGAAACATAGATTCATTTAACCGCAAGATGGATCGCAAGGGAAAACCTGGCCTGCCAAAAATTGTGATTTTGATTGATGAGCTGGCGGACCTGATGATGACCGCACCCGATCAAACCGAGCATGCACTGGTTCGATTGGCGCAAAAGGCGCGCGCGATTGGCATTCACCTGGTCGTGGCCACTCAGCGACCCAGCACAGATGTTGTCACGGGATTGATCAAAGCGAATTTTCCCACCCGGATTTCCTTCACTGTGGCCACATCCATTGATTCCCGGGTCATTCTTGACACAGGCGGAGCGGAAACGTTGTTGGGGAAAGGTGACATGCTGTTTTTGCACCCGGAAATTGGTTTACCTCTCCGGGCTCAGGGTCTCATGGTCACGGATCGGGAGCTGAAAGGGCTTATCCGCTGGTGGAAGAAAGCAGAAAAAGAGGAGGAAGAACCGACCCGTCCCCGATACGAGGACATGGATGCCCCGCCCTGGGAAGAAAATATTGGTGAAGAGGAAACCAATGAGGATGAAGCGCTCATCCAGGAAGCGATCGCTTTGATGAAATCTGAGGGTCATGCCAGCGCATCCTACTTTCAGCGGCAGTTGCGGATCGGGTATCCTCGCGCCGCCCGATTGGTGGATCAGCTTGAGGAAATGGGGATCATTGGCCCCTCTCAGGGAGGTGGACGGGAACGCGACATCTTACTTGATCAGGATGAGGATCTCAACCCGTAGGGACGCAGCTTCAATGCGAGCCATATGATACACTTAATCCCATGAAACAATCCTCCCAAAATAGTCCGAAAACATTGACCGACTTTTTACGCTCCTTCTTCCGGGGCGTCCTGGAGGCGGTGGCTGGTGTGCTGATCACGTTGCGTATTCCGGCGAATGCTATCACAATTCTGGGGGTTTTAGGAAATGGTCTGGCCGGGTTTCTGATTAGCATCGGGCGCTTATTTTGGGGTGGGCTGGTGGCCCTGCTGGTTGGCCCTCTGGACGCAGTAGATGGCACCATGGCACGTCTTCAGGGCAAGGCGGGCCCCTATGGTGCTTTGATGGATTCGGTGGTGGATCGGTATTCAGAGATCGCCTTGTATGCCGGTTTGCTTGTCTTTTATAACCGGGCTGGTACCTGGGGGGATGCATTGCTGGTGTTTTTTGCCGCTGTGGGTTCCATTATGGTGTCCTATGTCCGTGCCCGGGCGGAATCCCTGGGATATTCTGCTAAGATTGGTCTGCTGACCAGGGCAGAGCGGTATATTGTCTTGATTCCGGGGATTCTCATCGGTGCACCGCATATTTCCCTTTGGATTCTGGCCATTCTGACCCATGTGACGGCCTGGCAGCGGTTTTGGTTTGTGCGAAGACATATCCGACAAAGCAATTCTTCTAAAGCACTAAAAAAGGAGAACCTTGATGATTGATCGTATTCCGATCGGTCCCTTTGAGATTCGTGTTTATGGTGTCATTATCACCCTGGGGATTCTCGCTGCTGTGTTTTTGAGTTATCGTGAAGCAAAACGCAGGAAGCTTGATCCTGAGGTGATTCTGGATTCTATGTTCTGGGTCATTTTGGGTGGCATTCTTGGCGCGAGAATCTGGCACATCCTGACCCCTCCGGCATCCATGGTGGCCCAGGGGATCACGACGGGATATTATTTGACCCATCCCCTCGATGCCATTGCCATTTGGAATGGGGGGTTGGGGATTCCCGGCGCAGTGGCCGGCGGTGGACTGGCCATGTATCTCTATGCAAGGAAACGCAAGCTGAGTTTTGGATTGTGGGCTGATGTGATTGCACCCGGTTTGGCCCTTGGACAGGCTATTGGACGGTGGGGGAACTTTGTCAACCAGGAGGTGTATGGGAAACCGACGGATCTCCCTTGGGGAATCACAATTGATCCGCAGCATCGTCTGCCGGAATATATGGACGTTGCCAGGTATCATCCTCTCTTTCTGTATGAGTCCATATTCAATTTTGTGAACATGGGTGCCTTGTTGTGGCTTTCACGTAAGTATTCGGACAAACTGAAACACGGGGATATTTTTCTGACGTATTTGGTCACTTATCCGTTGTTTCGCTTCTTCATGGAGTTTTTGCGATTGGACAGCAGCTATGTGGGGGGGATCAATGCCAATCAGACTCTTATGCTGGTGATCGCCTTGGGTTCCGCGGGATTTATCGTGTGGCGGCACCGCACGGACATTTTCCCGGGCGTCCAAACCGCTGACAGAACCGATACCACAAAGGAGGAACCCGATTCGAAAGAACTGGATTCAGAAGCACCTGACGATTCCACAGAAGGCCATGAGGACAATCTATGATGATGGATCGCACAAGAACCAAGACGGAGATAACCTTCTTGGGCACGGCCAGCGCCATTCCGGATGAAGCCCATGAGAACACCCATTTTGTCGTCAAAAGCGGTCAGCGGGTGATCATGGTGGATTGCACCGGCAATCCTGTGGTGCGTTTGAAGCAGGCGGGTATTCCGATTCAATCCATAACCGATTTGATTTTGACGCATTTCCATCCGGATCATGTGTCCGGGGTTCCCCTATTGTTAATGGGCATGTGGCTCCTGGGCCGTCAGGAGCCTTTGCATATTTATGGTCTTCACCATGTCATTGATCGGGTGGAGCGGATGATGGATTTCTTCGATTGGGGGGAATGGCCAGGTTTTTTCCCGGTTGTTTTCTATCGTCTTCCAGAACGGGATAGCATGACCTTAATGGCGGAGGACTCTATTCATATCACCGCTTCCCCGGTGTGTCATCTCATTCCCACGATTGGTTTCCGTATGGATCTGCCGGATGGCAGTCTGTGCTATTCCTGTGACACTGCGCCCTGTGACGCTGTGCGAAATCTGGCTGTTGACGTGGATATTCTGATTCATGAAGCCACGGGCAAAGGGAAAGGCCATTCTTCAGCAGCGGAAGCGGGCCATGTTGCCCGGGAGGCGAGGGCTGGCATGTTGTGTCTGGTGCATTATCCTCCTGAAACACCGTCCCGATCGTTGGCAGAGGAAGCGAAAACTGTCTTCGAAGGACAGATTGTTGTCGCAAAGGATTTTATGACACTTGGCTTCGAATAATATTCCCCCGAGTAATGCAGCTTGCGTTTACCATCCTACCAGGAACTGTTTCCATTCCCGGTTGTTCTTCAGGTGTTTTCCAAACAGATAGACAGCCGAATTTGGCGGGGACTTTGGACGTTGGCGAGGGTACATTCCGGATTGTTCCGGGGTCATACCGCCCTTCAGATGGTTGCAGCGGGAACAGGCTGTGACAACATTGCTCCAGTTGGTCTTGCCGCCAAGGTGCCGCGGGATCACATGGTCAATGGTCAGGTTTTTTAATTGCCGCTGGCAGTACTGGCAAGTGTAATTGTCTCGTCGGAAGATTTCTTTGCGGGTTAATTTGACAACCGGTCGTGGACGTTTGATCATCCGCCTTAACCGGATGACGGAAGGCAGGGGAAAGCGTTGGGTGACGGAATGAATGTAACCGCGTCCATTCATGATCAACGTCGCTTTTTCCGCCAGAATCAGGTTGATGGCTCTGTAGGATGAGGTGACATTGATGGGTTGGTAATTCGCATTGAGAACAAGAACAGGTTCATTCATCGTTGCACCATAGTGATTATAACAGCTTTGATTTAATTCGGAAGGGCGCAGCCAGCAGCCTGTGGGTATCATCTGGCGTGTTTCGTGTAGCGTTTAATCATCCCTGGTGATGGGGGCCAGCGCCGCAAGAAAACGTTCCATTGTATACAGCGCTGCTTGGGTGGCGGGAGCTAGGACAGGAAAGTTTACGATGGGAGCATCAAAGGCATGTTCGGTGTGGTCCAGAATTACCAATGCGCAAGGGACCCCCGCACCCTTGAGGCGCTCGTACACCTGTTGGATGCTGGGGAGGATGCGAGTGAAATCATGGTTGCCCTGGAGAAACAGGGTTGGTGGGCAATGTGGCCCGATGTGGGTCGAGGGAGAGGCGATTTTATATCGTTCTGGCATTTCATAGGGGCTGCCTCCAAGGAGGCTTTCCAGCCAATCTCCGGGGTCAACATAAGGCTTCCCGGCTTCCAGGAAGGTTATTCGTCTGAGCAGCCACTCCACGCTGGTTTTCAAGCAACGTTCCAATCCGGTGTGGTCGGTCAATAAATTTCCAAACTGGTATCTGAAGGTGGAATATGCTTCGACCAGGTCAACAATGCCATAGGAAGAGATGACCCCATCCACTTCGGTTGATTCATCCCCCCGGGGTTGAAATTTGCTTTGGTTGGGTGTATAAGCGCTGAGCAACGCCAGATGGGCTCCCGATGAGACGCCCATCAGCACAATGCGGGTTGTTTCCCCTTGAATTTGCGGAATTTCCCGCCGGACCCACTGGATGGCCTGTTTGATATCCTTGACCATGCCGACAAGGTCCGTTTTCGGCGCCAGAGTGTAATTGATGTCTAGGACAGCATGTCCCTGGCCGGTGAGATGACGAAACAAAACCCTTGTGCCGAAGTCTTTGTGCAGGTAATGCCAGGCCCCGCCGAAGATATGGATAAGAACAATCCCTGAGGGCGGTGTGGAATCTGGAGGAAACCAGAGGTTGGCGAGCAAGGGTTTCCCGGTGGTCTCATTGTGTCCGTAGGGGAGATCTTCAAAGGGCGTATTTCTCGGTGGACGGGGCGGGATGGGGGAATAGGGTTGTTTCAGCATTCGGTTTTTTTGGATAGTGGAAATTGCTTTTTGGGCCTTTTTGGGAAAGGCCTGATGGACCTCCTTATAGGGTCTTGCCAACCTGCGTATGTGGTCCAGACTGATCAGCGCGCCGGCAAATCCCGCCAGGGCTGCCAGATGATTATTCTTCTTCCAGTTGAGAAGTCCCCCTGCCAGGGACAACAATCCAAGAATCGGGGCCCATCCCCCGGCTACCATCTTGAAAGGCCAGAAGAAACCAAATAGCTTTGTCTTTTGCGACTGTACGAGGGTCAGCCCCAGGAGAGAGGCCGGGATGAGACTCAGTGATTTTAGGGGTTTCTGTGATTTTTTCATTTATAATGTCCAGAGTCGTGTTGACTTTACTGCCTGTTCTCCATTTTTTGCCTGGTGAAGCCAGGTAATTGGGCTGGAGTGTGCCTTGCTACGGTATATTCTAATTCTGATCTTCTGGGCCGCGGGTTTTTTCCTTCTGTGGCGGATTCCCGGGCTGTTGGCGTCCAAAAGACTTTCCTGCGAATCGGTAGTTTCGTTCCCGGCCATGAGCGTTATCATACCCGCCAGGAATGAGGCCAAGCGGATTGGCCTTTTATTGGACACCCTCAACGAGCAGACCCTGCCTCCCTTCGAGGTGATTGTGGTGGATGATGGCTCTTCGGATGGGACCGCCGCGCTGGCGAGGGAAGCCGGGTGCCTTGTGCTGACCGGGCGGGACCTGCCGGAGGGATGGACGGGAAAGAATTGGGCTTGCTGGCAGGGAGCCCAACGGGCTCGGGGGGAGCTGTTTCTTTTTCTTGATGCGGATATCTGGTTGACTCCCGACGCCCTCGCAAGGCTGGCGCTGACTTATCAGCGCGATGGCGGTCTGGTTTCAGTCCAGCCATTTCATGTGACCAAAAGACTCTATGAACAATTATCAACGTATTTTAACATGGTCCTGATGGCCGGGATGAATGCTTTCACCCCCTTGGGCAATCGTCTCCCACCTCGGGGCGCCTTTGGCCCGGTGATGCTCTGCAGTCGGAATGATTATTTCAAAACTAAGGGACATAATCAAATCCGCACAGACATCCTCGAATCGATTCCGATGGCTGTCCTTTTTCACGCAGAAGGGTTGCCGGTCACCCTGTACTCCGGCCGGGGGGCACTCTGCTTCAGGATGTATCCCGAGGGATTCGGTCAGCTTTTCGAAGGTTGGACAAAGGGTTTTGGCAGCGGGGCCCTGTCCATAAGGTTTTCCTTTATGCTCCTGGCGGTTCTTTGGGTGTGGGGCAGTTTCAGTGCATTCTTCCTCTTGTTGAGCGCTTTGGGTGGGGATGAGGGGACCCTTCTGGGTCCGCTGATCCTGTATCTCGGGTATGGGATACAGATGTACTGGATTTTAAGGCGGATAGGACGGTTTTATATCCTGACGCCCATCCTCTACCCCCTGCCAGCGTTTTTCTTTGCCCTGACGATGCTCTGGTCTCTCATCCGAATTCATGTGTTGAAGCGCGTCCGCTGGCATGATCGGGAGATTTCTGTATGAGGCTGCCCCTGGTGGATATTCCCCGCTTCTGGCTCATCCTCGTGGATTCATTGGTTTGGGCCGTCCTGCAACCGGCGATTGGCTGGCTGGCCTTCAAATTTCCTGACTCCTGGATTGATTTTCGCCGACCCTGGTATCAATCTTGGCCCTGGGAGGAGGAGGGGCAAGTCTATCAGAGGGTGTTCGCCATCCGCAGTTGGAAGGACCGGATTCCCTCCGGTGGCCGGTTGTATAAGGAAGGGTTTTCGATGGACCGAATCAAGGGGTGGGACGAAAACACCATCCAGCGATGGATTACCGAAAGCTGCAGGGCGGAGCTCTGCCACTGGATGGCGATTCTCCCATCGGCTGTATTCTTTCTGTGGAACCCGTGGCATATCGGCATTTTCATGGTCGTGTACGCCCTGGCCTTCAATGCGATCCCGATCATCATGCAACGATACAACCGACCCCGTCTGCTGCGAGTTCTGGAACGGATTCGCTCAGACTGATCTCAGAAATCGGTTAGAATAAGACAAAAGTGAAAAGAAAGGGTTACCGAAATGAAACGTTGGCAGATTGTCCTTGGAATCTTCTTGCTCTCTCTGGGTTTCATCGCGCTGATTGAAACATTGTTTGATTTGGATCTCTGGCGGTTTATCTGGCCGCTCATCCTGGTGGGATTGGGCCTTTTGCTCATCCTCCGGCCCACCATGGCGGGAAGAGATGTCCAGGTGCAGATGATCCCTTTTTCTGACCTGCGGATGAAGGGCTCCTGGCAGGTTGGTCAGCATGAGCTTTGGACTCTGGTGGGATCTGCTCGTCTTGATTTCACTGATGCAGTTTTTCCACAGGAGGCGGGAGCATTTAAGATCTATGGTTTTGTCCCGGATGTGCGCATCATCGTGCCGGAAGATGTTGGCTTGCGGGTGGTGGCAACGAGTTTCGTTTCCGAGGTGCATCATCCTGCTGGGAAGCAGGAACAGTTCTTGACACCCCTGGAGTATGAATCGGAAAATTTTTCCACAGCAGAAAAGCAAGTCACCGTTCATGCGGCTGGCTTTGTCTGTGAAATCCGCATTAAACCATCCTTGATGTAATGCAAATTCGCTGAAAATTCGTTATAATGGACTTATGAAGCAGATGCACAAACAAGTGGTTTATTATTACCCCTGAAACGCAGCACTCGTCCAGGGCCAACAACGCGCCTTGTTCTGACGGGCGCGTTTTCTTTTTGTCAATGATTGAATGATTGGATGTAACAAGGAGGCAAGGATGAATATTGATCAACAGGTTGCCTATCTGATGCGGGGCACGGAATACGGCGATCCGGCCATGCATAAAGCCATGGAAGATGAACTACGAGACCGTTTACTGACGGCTGAAAAAGAGAACCGGCCGCTCCGGGTCTATTGCGGGTATGACCCCCGGACTACGGATCTGCACATCGGTCATACCGTCACCATGCGCAAACTCCGGCAGTTCCAGGAATTGGGTCATCATGTGATCTTTGTCATTGGGACGTACACCGCTCTGATTGGAGATCCTTCCGACAAAGATAAACTGCGCGCCCGGTTGACGCCTGAGGAGGCCAAGGAGAATGCCAGATCTTATGCGGAACAGGCCTTTCGCATTCTGGATCGAGAGAAAACCGAGGTCCGTTACAACGCGGAATGGCTCTCAGAACTTACTTTCAACGCATTGATCCATCTGGCATCGAACTTTACTATTCAGCAATTTCTTACCCGGGAGAACTTCCGAAAACGCTGGGAAAAAGAGGAAGCCGTCTATCTGCATGAGTTGTTCTATGCCATCATGCAAGGGTATGATGCTTATTCTCTGGATGCTGATGTGCAGGTTGGTGGGACAGACCAGATGTTTAATATCATGACGGCTGCCCGTAAAATTATGACGTACTTTGATAAGAAGCCCAACATCGGCATCATTTTGGGGATCCTTCCGGGCACGGATGGGGATGTCAAAATGAGCAAATCCCTTGGGAATCACATTCCACTGAACAGCTCCGCCGAGGATATGTTCGGAAAAGTGATGAGCATTCCGGATCGGGCTATGCCGAGTTATGCCCGATTGGTGACACGCTGGTCGGTGGAAAAGATCGAGTCCTTTGAATCCGCCATTGAGGAGGGAAAGACGCACCCCCGGGACGCCAAAATGGCCCTGGCATGGGAGATTACCAGCGCGTTTTACGATGATGCCGCTGCAGATTCCGCCAAGAAGCATTTTGTGACCCTGTTCCAGAAGGGCGACATGCCTGAGGACATCCCTGAATTTGAAGTGTCCGGAGAGGCTGTCCTTCTGGAAATTTTGGTGGATTCCGGTCTGGTTCGAAGCAAGAGCCAGGCCCGCCGGCTCATCCAGCAAAATGGCGTCAAGATCGAGGGAGAACCAGTCACCGATCCTTATCTGACTCTATCTCCTCCCGTGGTGGTTCAGGTTGGAAAACGGCGTTTTGTCAAAGTTGTCTGAAGCTTTCTGAAAATGACGCAGATAAAGGCGCACTATCAAGTGCGCCTTTTTTGTGCTATTGGATGGTCTCCTCAAGGAGGGTTTGACCAATCGCTGTGGCCTCTTCGGGGGCATTTGCCTCCAGGATGATCACCAGGGTCAGAGGTTGTCCTTGCCAGGCCGAGCTTGTGCCTGCCACGAACCAGGTGATGGTTTGCTCATCCTCCGTGGGTACTGTGGCAGTGACAAACCAGTAAGCAGCTTGGGGCGGGGTGATCAAAGAATTGATATAACTGACTGTGTCCTCGGAAAAAACGCGTTGGTTTTCTCCGAGCTTTGGCAGTGAGACCCACGCGTCATCCGGGGAACGATATCCGTTGACGATTCTGGGGCCGGGAAGCTGTCCCTGGTTTGTGATGGTGCTGGCTGCCAGAGCCATTTGCAATGGGCTGATCTTCACAGCCGTTTCTCCGCGATAAAAGGCAGGTTCGTCCAGGATGAAAGAAGGTCGTTTCATCTCAGCAACAGAGAGACGGAGTGCTGGTTCTGAATAAAATCCCAGAGAATCATACAGTGCGAATAGATCCTCCGTACCAGCCAGCTTGCCCAGGGTTTCCTGTGCCATGGGACAGCCCGATGCAACCAATGTGCTCCAATCCGGCGGGGCATCCAGTGCAAGGGCGCATGCCAATCCTTGATCCAGTTGGGGAAAGATAAAATCCGGGGCTTCAGCTTCGATGATGTCATCTTCCACAGAAGCCAGAATAAAGGGCAAGAGGGTGGTGCCTGCAGGATACTTTCCCTGGGTCGCGCGATTTACCAGCGGCGCCCTGGAATCGCTGACCAGGGTCTGCCATTCCTCTTCAAGGCTGGCAGCGTCAAAATACGGGTGAGAAGCCATGACAAGAATCTCACCGGATTGGGCATTCAACAGGAGGATCGCACCATCCCGATCTCCCAGGAGGGCATCTGCACGGCGCTGGGTTTTCAGGTCGAGAGTCAGCCGAACATCCAATCCTTCCGGGGGCTGGTTGTACAGCAGGTCATTCCAGAAAAGATGTTCATAAGGGTATCCCTCCAGGCCGCGCAGGAAGGGATACATGGATAATTCAATGCCGGTCTGACCGTACACGCCGCTTGTGTATCCCAGAATGGGATATAACGGGGTGTGGTTGCTGGTCCGTTGAAAATTTCCCACCTCACCGATGTTGGTGATAAGGGGTTGTTCATTGCGATCGAGGATAGCGCCTCGTTCCTGGAAGCGGTCATAGACGACCCAACGAGGGTTTTCTGCTCGGGTAATCAGGTTTGGCCTTCGCCAGAAGGAGAACATGGTCGTCACAACAATTTCGATCAGCATCAAGGCCATCAGCAGGCCGCTGATAAGAATATAACGGTTCTGGGTTGCTGTGGGTTTGTCAGCTTGAGACTGATTGGTTTCATTGGATATGGTGATCAGGATCAGGAAGGCAGCAAAGGACACCACAAGAGAGGAACCGCCGTAGGATACAAAAGGCAGGGTGACACCGGTCAGGGGAAGCAGGCCAATATTCCCCCCGATGATTAAAATGCTCTGGATGCCAAAATAGAAGACAAGCCCCAGGGCCAGATACCGGTGATATGTCTTTTTTGAGCGCAGCGCAGTTTTTGCTCCCCGGAAAATCAATAACAAAACCATCAAGATCAGCGCGGCCACTCCCAGGGATCCCAGTTCTTCTGCAATAGCGGAAAATATGAAGTCGGAGACAGCAACCGGGATCAGGCTGGGGCTTCCCAGGCCGGGCCCGGCGCCCATTAAGCTACCTTCGGCAATGGCAATCATGGATTGGATGACCTGATAGGCTGCTCCGGAGGGATCGGCAAAGGGAAAAAGCCAGGTATCAATGCGAACCCGGACGATATCCACAAAGAAATATCCCAACACACCCGCGAGCAGAATGAGGACCGGTGTGATCCACAGGATATACTTTTCACCCCGGGCGGTGTAGAGCATGGCCAGATAAATCATCAAGAAAATGCTGGCTGTACCCAGGTCTTGCTGGGAGATCAGGAGCAGCAACGTCATGCCCACAATGAGAATTGTCGGAAGAAACCCTTCCAGGAACTGATATCGGATCGCCGGGCGGTCGGTGAAGTAGGCCGCGAGATATGCGATCAAGAGAAGCTTCAGTGGTTCAGAGGGTTGCATATAGATCCCAAAAATCCGCAGCCAGAGTTTAGGCCCGGCACCTGTGGGATTTTGGCCCAGGATGATGGTCAGTGCAGTCAGGATCAACCCGGAAACCAGCCAGATATATTTATATCGGCGGAGATAGGTCAGAAAAATGGGAAACTGAAATCCAAGGAAGACCACCAGACTGGCAATCACCAGCCAGATGGTCTGGCGCAAACCAAGAGAAGGCGCAAGCCGCCAGATTGTCATCAACCCCAGGCCGGTCAGAAAAGCTGTCAGGGGAAGGAGGTAAGGATCTCTCTCCGGCAGGCGTTTGGCCGATTGGTGATGGAAGAAGGAGAAAATCCCCAGCCAGATAACGATGCCCAACCAGTGGTCCAGGCGATAACGGCCGTCACTGGCGTGAAAGCGAATCGCAGGGGCCAGGCTGAGGACCAGGGCATAGGCCAGCAGTGCCAGGGCCGCCAGGATCATCAGGCGGCTCTGAATCCGGTCCTTTGGGGACTGGTTGTCTCGAATCGGAAAAACCTTCAGCACGGTTCAGTCCAGGTATTTCTTTACCAGCAGATCAATATTTTCCTTCGTTTCCGATGGAATGCTGTTGCGATTGGTGATGAGGGCGTCTTTGAGGGCATTTTCGCACTCGCAGAAGATTGTCTCATCAATCCGGGTGACTATTTCTTTAATGGTTTCCTGGGCCAGCGCGACATTTTTCATGAGTGTCCGGATCACCATATCCACGGTGACGCTTTCTTCACTTTCATGCCAGACATCATAATCGGTGACATGGGCCATGGTGGCATAGCATATTTCAGCTTCCCGGGCAAGGAAGACCTCCGGGGATGCTGTCATGCCAATGATGTCCAGTCCCCACTGGCGGTAGAGCCGGGACTCGCCTTTGGTGGAAAACCGGGGGCCTTCAATTGTGATGTAGGTCCCACCGCGGTGATATGTTGCGCCAGTGGCATCAAGGGAGTCCTCCAGGACATTGGAGAGGGCAAGACAGAAGGGATCTGCAACGCTGACATGGGCCACCAATCCCTCGCCGAAGAAACTCCTGGCACGCTTGTGGGTAAAATCAAAAATCTGATCAGGGATGACGATATGCCCGGGAGCATAGGCTTCTTTGAGGGAGCCGCAGGCACTCACACTGACAATGCGCTGCACCCCTAGGGATTTCAGGGCATAGATGTTGGCCCGATAGGGCACTTCCGATGGGGACAGCACATGCCCCAGTCCATGCCGGGCCAGAAAGGCGACCCGTTTGCCCTTCAGAGTTCCAACGGTGATGGGTGAGCTTGGATTTCCGAAGGGGGTATTCACTTCCAATGTCTTGATGTTCTTCAGATCGTCAAATTCATACAGCCCTGATCCCCCAATAACCGCAAGTACTGGTGCTTTTTCCATAGCTTTCTCCGTTTTAGATCTATTGTGTTGTGATGCTGATCTGGATTCCTCCCACGGTGACTTGATCGTAGTTTGTCAAGACTGTGGGGGCCTCTATCTTATTCTGGTTGAGAAACGTGCCATTGGTTGACCCCAAATCCTCAACCCACCATTGTCTGTGATGAAATGAAATCTTGGCATGATGGAGGGAGATGGTCTCATGATTGAGGGGAAAATGGCAGGCCGGATCGCGTCCGATGAGGATTTCTGAAATCTCAAAGGTCTTGGTCTGGATGTCCTCATCCTTGGTGGCCTGCAGGGTGATTGGAGCATAGACCGATTGATGTCTGGTTTGAAGCTCCTGTTTCAGTTGGTTGAAGAGGGTATAGCCAATCCAGGCGATAAAGATATAAAATAGCAGTAATAAGATAAGGCGCAGGATGAGGGCCAGAATGGCATTCATTCAGAAAGGTCTCCGTTGGAGTTTGTCCCCGGATTAATCGGCATGGCCGAAGTTGGATTAGCCGATGTGCTGTCCTGGATGTAGATCAGGTTGAGAGCACCAATCCGGAGGACATCACCCGCTTGCAGGGTGGCTTGTGAGATGGATTTTCCATTCAATAATATACCACCTGTTGACCCCAGATCGAAGATGACATAGCGTTGATTGATGGCTCGCAGTTGTGCATGATGCCGTGAGACGTATTTGTCTTCGATGACAAGGTCATTGTCCGAATGGCGGCCGATGTTGATCACAGGCTTGTTCAGGGGAAAATTATGCTGACCCTGCAGGATCAGAAATGCATGGTCAGGGATTTGGGCCCCATTGACAGCCTGGGGTGGGGCTTCCATGGCGGCTGTATCGGCTGGCTTTGGTTGCAGGGGGGTGAAACCAGCCTTAATTCGGACAGCATGGGCTGGCACCCGGGTATTGGCTTCAACGCGTATTGCGGGTGTGGCTTGGAAATAGAAGCCATTTTTCAAGCCCAGTTCATACAGGCTGGCAGCGATATCATCCAGGACATCTTGATGAGCCTGCCATTCAACCAACGCTTCCGGGGAAACATTGAGTTGATACACATCCGGGGCAAAGGTTTTCCCGTCCTCCCTTTCCTTGAGATGTTCTTCCATCACCCGGACCAAATCATCAATTAGGGTGGTGGTGCTTTGTCGGCCGGTAAACAACTTTAACAGGCTCTGCTCAAACAAGCTTCGCAACTGGGCTTCAATGCGATCGAGGTTTTTATTCATCATATCAATATCCAGTATAATTATACTCAACTATGCCTCCTAACGGTTATGAAGAATGTGATCACACGGCCGATCTTGCGCTGCGGGTTTGGGGGGAGGGATTTACCAACCTCCTGAACCAATCTGTGCAAGGGATGTACCATCTCATGGGGGTTGACTTGCAGGACGGTCCTTCCGTAGAAACGCAATTTGATGTGGCCTCTGGCTCCCCTGAAGCGCAGTTGGTGGATTTCCTGAGCGAATTGCTGTACCTTTGTGAGGATGAAAACAAGGCTTTTCATAATTTCACCTTTGCAGATGCCGATGGCGCAATCAGGGTCAGGGCCAGCGGACACATGGTCAAGTCCCTTGAAACGATCATCAAAGCGGTCACTTTTCATGACCTTGCGATTGATGAACAAGACGGAATACTCAGCACCACCATTGTTTTTGATGTGTGAAATCCGTAGAGAACACCTTAAGGAATCCGAGCATGCAAACAAGCCAGCCTACAGGAGCTTTGTTCCGCGGTAAGGGCTCAAACAGGCCCATGATCACCTTGGCTGCCTCGCACCCCGAGAAAATCCTCCCGGAAAGTCTAGTTGTTCTGAAAGAACCGGAAGGGGCCCGTGGGGATGCTGTTTCAGGGACATTGGATTATCTTCCGGATAGGGATTGGCCCAGATTGGTGGAGGCTGCCCTGACTGCTTTTGCTCAGGATCCGGCCAATCAGGTCTCCCGGCGTATTCTGAGCGCTGCCTATTTTCAGGCCCCGGAAGCTTTTCACCCCCACCTTTCCCGGATTTTCTTTGAGATGGAGCCATTTCTGAAATCTTTCTCACCCGGTGTTTGGCGTGGATCCGGTGATTCCAGTCTGACATTCTTACAGCCTGTCCTGGGGAATTCCAATTCCCAGAATCACCGCCAGGGGATTGAGATCCTTCAAAACACCCATGACCCGGAAATGCTTCTCAAAGCGCACTATCTGGAGCAGGCCCTGGACTCACATTTCTTCTGGTCGTATGCCTTGAATAGGTTTGCCTATACTGCCTATTATGAGATACGGGGTGAGTGCGTTCATCTTTTGTATCCCCGAAAAGCCTGGCAATTACACTTTTCGGAGGGATATATCAACCCCCGGAAAAAAGCCACGCCTCTGCATCCCACCTGGAGAGTACCGGAGGAAATGACCCAAAGGACATCCCAATTTGGAGGGATTGATTCGGAGGATTGTCCACGATGTGGCAGGGCTTTGCAGCATATCCTCACCCTTGACCCTCCGCCTTCCGGTCTGGGAGTCAGTGGGCTTTCCAAGCTGGTTCTTTCGGTTTGCACCAATCATCGCTGTTTGGGATTGGGGGTAGATTTGCCCACCTATTATCATCATGGAGCGGACGGCCGACCGATGACCCTGGATACTGATCCGGAAGAGGTTGCCTTCCCATTGCCCTTCATCGCGCAGGATGAGGTAAGATTAATCAACACGCCTGCTCGCTGGAAATGGCAAGACTCCAACAGCCGTTGGGCCAATCTCAACCGGTTAGGCGGTTTGCCTTCCTGGGTTCAGGATCCAGGGCATCCTCAATGTCCAGAGTGTGGTGGGATGATGTCATTCCTGATGCAGTTGGATTCGGGCATGTCTGCATATCAGGGGGAGTATTTGTCCTGGTGCAGCGGGTTGTTGTTCACCTTCTGGTGTGACCGCTGCAAGATCAGCGCTTTCTTCAGGCAGTGTACCTGACCTGCGATTTCCTGGAGAGAAGTGTGAGGAAGCCCTGTCCAGAGTTGTTTCATTCATGAGAAGAAAAATGGTGATATCCATGTCAGAGATTTCGTTTGATACATTTAAGAAAATCAGTGATTATGAGTGGGAAATTCCCACTTCCTTCCGGGAGGATATGCGCGTGCCGGTACGCATTTTTGCGTCGGAGGCTCTGCTCAAGGACGCACTGGGTGATCGCGCTGTGATTCAGGCTGTCAACGCCAGCACATTGCCAGGATTGGTGGAGGCCGTTATGGTGATGCCTGACATGCATCAGGGGTATGGTTTCCCTATTGGCGGGGTGGCTGCCACGGATATTGAAACTGGGGTGGTTTCCCCTGGCGGGATTGGATATGACATCAATTGCGGTGTACGGCTTCTGGCCTCCCGAATTCCTGTGGCGGAGGTGGAAGACTGGATGACCGATCTTGCCTCGATCATCAACCAGTATTGTCCCAGTGGGGTGGGGGTAGGCAGTGATCTGCATCTTTCCAAAGAAGAACTGGCTGAGGCCTGTGTCAAAGGGGGGCGTTGGGCCAAAGCCCAGGGGTATGCGACCGCTGACGATCTCGCGCACACAGAAGAAAATGGTGCCTTGGACGGGGCGGATCCCAACGCCCTCAGCAAAAGAGCTCTTGACCGGGGCCGTTCACAATTGGGCACCTTGGGTGGCGGAAACCATTTCATTGAGGTGGATGTGGTCACGGAAATTTTTGATGAAGAAGCAGCCAGGGTGATGGGCCTTTCCAGAGGTAATCTGGCTGCTCAGGTGCACACCGGCTCACGAGGATTTGGACACCAGATCTGCACTGACTATGTCCGTGAATTGCAGAGCGCTGTGACAAAATATGGCATTGAATTGCCAGACAGGCAGCTTGTCTGCGCTCCGATCAAATCCCCTGAGGGGCAGGCATATCTGGGCGCCATGCGCTGTGGTGCAAATTTCGCCTTTCTGAATCGTCAATTGCTGGCGGACAAGCTCCGTCGGGCCTTTGAAGATGTTCTGGCCGGCAAGACAAAGGATTGGCATCTGCGCCAGGTGTATGACATTGCCCACAATATCGGCAAATTTGAGACACACATCGTGGATGGTGAAGAAATGGACGTCTGTGTTCACCGCAAGGGGGCTACCCGGGCCTTCGGTCCCGGATCTGCGGGACTGCCGGAAGCGTATGCGGACATCGGTCAGCCTGTGCTGGTGCCGGGTTCCATGGGAACCAGTTCCTGGGTCCTGACCGGAACCGCATTAAGCATGTCCAGATCCTTCGGTTCCTCCTGCCATGGCGCCGGGCGTGTGATGAGCCGTTCACAGGCCAAGAAAGAAGTGTGGGGAGAAGATCTCAAGAAGGAATTAGAAGCGGAGGGAATCAGAATCCGGGCTGGCTCAATGGCCGGATTGGCTGAGGAGGCCCCCAAGGCTTATAAGGATGTTGACCGTGTTGTGGAAAGTGTTTCCGGGGCGGGAATTGCCCGAAAGGTGGCCCGCTTGGAGCCCCTGATCGTCATCAAGGGGTAGGCCAAATGTAAATCGGATTGCTGAATACCCATCCCCGTAGCTTTCCTCTATATGGGATGAAAACTTCCACGCGATAGACGCCGGGTTCGGTTGTGATATGGGTGCAAACCTCCCGGTCCGTCCATTCCTTGACCAGCCTGCCATTCCTGATCAATCGGCAGAGGGTTCGCATCGGTAACCGGACTTGAAAAGTGAGGCCGCCCCGATGCTGCAACTGGTCTCCCATGATAAACTCACCCTGGTCTGTGTCCACCGTGAAACGGAATCCGTCAGTTTTTTCCGGGAGATCGTAAGCTACGAAACAGTGTCCCTCCTTGAGGGCAGAAAGGATGTTTTTGCGGTCTTCTTCAAAGAGAAAGGACGGGGGTTTGGGAAGGAGCAGATGCGTGCGGACGCTCCTGAAATGGTGTCGGTATGGGTAAAGATGGAGTGTGAATGGGCCGATCTTTTTTTCCAGATTATGGGCATCCACACCCCCCACAGCGACAATGGGCCTTTGGCGTTCCTGGATCAACGCATCCCACAGGGCCAGAGCTCTTTCCGACGGCCCGGTGGTCATTCTTTTCGGGAAGAGGGTATGGATCAGGGCAGAACCATAGCCCTTAGTAACGCTCTTAAATTCGCTCAACTGGTTCCAGAGCTCTATGCCGGTGAACCGTTTCACAGTCCAATCCCGCCAGGAAAAGGCACCTTCATTGAAAAGGGGCAGAGCATCCTCGACGGGGTGGGCAAGGAAGGAGAGCCCACCACTGCGCTGAATCTGGTCAATCAAGCGCTGGGGGTCTTCTCCATAGGGTGACATTTCCTGCCCGACCCCGATTGCCAAAAGATGATTGCCAGGGGGGTTTAATTTGCGATTGTGAATCTCTTCACCAACCAGCAGAAGGGTCTTTCGTCTGCCCTCCCCATAATAACCTTCAAGGCCCTCCACCAGGATGTTATGGTCTGTGGTGATGATCCCGTCCAGGCTCGTTTTTCTGGCGATCTCGATAAGTTCCTGGTGGGAGGCGGTGCCATCGGAATAATTTGTGTGAATGTGAAGAGCGAAAGTGGATTCAAACATTGGGTTGACGGTTTTTTGCACTTGTGGGTATAATCATCTCTGTTAAAAGGAGGTTCATGTGGCTAATTATTTCAGTATCGCTTTGATTATAACGTCAATTGCCCTGATTGCGAGTATTATCCTGCAAAGCAAGGGTGTCGGCCTTGGCGGCCTGACAGGGGGTGGGGATACGGGTGGAATTTATACCCAGCGGCGTGGAATTGAGAAGATTCTCTTCTGGATTACCATCAGCCTGAGTGTGGTCTTCTTTTTGCTGACCATCCTCACGGTCATGTTCATGCAATAATCCGGGATTGTTTGATTTCACCCCTGGCGATATTCATTCACAATACGATAGATTGGGCAACTCGCCGCATGGGGTTGCCCTTTTAGGTTAATCAGATGAAAAAATTCCGATGGCAGTTGGTAATTATCCTGGTGACAGGCCTGCTGGTGGGAATCTTATTGATCGTCCAGCAGATGAATGAAGACGAGATCTCTGATCCAACCCCTGCGCCGGTCTCCGGTGGGATTTATACCGAGGGGTTAATTGGGGAGTTTATGCGCCTTAATCCCTTCCTGGATCTGTATAACCAACCGGATCGCTCTGTGGATCAATTACTCTTCAACGGTTTGATTCGCTTTGACTCCAGAGGGATACCCCAATCGGAACTGGCGGAATCCTGGGGGATTTCACAAGACGGTACGGTCTATAATTTCAGCTTACGACAGGATGTTTATTGGCATGACGGTGAAATTTTTAACAGCGCCGATGTCCTTTACACCATCGGCCTCTTACAAAGTCAGCACGGGTTGATCCCGGAGGATTTAAGAAACTTCTGGGCAGAGGTTGACGTCGTGGCCCTTTCCGAAAACCAAATTCAGTTTCTGCTTCCAGAGCCCTATGCCCCATTTCTGGATTATCTCACCTTTGGCATTTTACCGGAACACCTGTTAGGGGATTTGGGATTGGAAGAGATGATTGACCATCCCTTCAATCTGGCGCCAGTTGGAACTGGGCCTTTCCGCTTCCAACGCATGCTGGTTGAGAACAATCAGATCGTGGGAGTTGTTCTGGAGGCCTTTGATGCGTATTATTTGGATCGGCCGTTCATAGATGAATTTGTTTTCCGGTACTATCCAACGGCCGAAGATGCCCTGGCAGCCTATGAAGCAGGGGAGGTGGAAGGGATCGGGGATGTTCCCATGGCAATCCTTGAACCCGTGTTGGCCCAGGAAGAACTGGCCATCCATACCGCCAGAGAACCCCTTCTGACCATGGTGTATCTGAATCTGGATAACCCCGAGGTGGGTTTTGTGCAAAACCCGGATTTCCGTCGGGCGTTGATGATGGCCATCAACCGGGATTTGATCATCGAAAATGTCTATGGCGGTCAGGCCGTGCCGGCCAACGGTCCGATTATGCCGGGAACCTGGGCGCACTATCCAGAATTGGAGCAGATCCTCTACGATCGCCTGGGAGCTCAGAATCTTTTCCGGGCAACCGGCGTCAGCTATGATGAGGAAGCCGAAGGATATCTGACGGAAGACAGCCTTCTGGTCGAGCTGACTCTCTTACATCCCGACACAGCGGAGCACACGGCTGTTGCAGAGCGGATTAAGCTGGACTGGGAAACAATGGGAATCATCGTCAACCTGGATGCGAAGCCCTATGCTGATGTCCTGGAAGATTTGCAAAATCGGGCCTACCAGACGGCTCTTGTGGATATCAACCTGACCCGTTCGCCGGATCCTGATCCCTATCCGTTTTGGGGGCAGGCCCAGATGCAGACCGGACAAAACTATGCTGAATGGGACAATCGTTCGGCCAGTGAGTTCCTCGAACAGGCCCGGATGACGGTGGACATTCTGGAGCGGGAAAGGCTGTATCGCAATTTCCAGGTTCTTTTCATGCGAGAATTGCCCTCTCTACCGCTTTTTTTTCCTGTTTATACCTACGCCATCTTTGATGATATTAACGGAGTCAGCCTGGGTCCGATTTTTGAGCCAGGGGATCGTTTTAATGCGGTCCATACCTGGTACATCCTCTCGGGGACGGAGGCGGCTGCGGAACCGGCGGTGAGCTTGACCCCCACGGCAGAAGATTAAGTTGGAAGGCAAAAATGACACCATTTTACACGGGTGATGGAGACACCGGGGATACAGGGTATCTTGGTAAGGGCAGGCTTTCAAAATCCTCTCTCCGAATTGACGCTGTTGGCAGCGTGGATGAGGCCAATGCTGCCCTGGGGATGGCGCGGGCGATGACCCAGAGCGAAAAGACCCGCATGATCATCCTCCATGTTCAAAAGACCCTGTACCAGCTCATGGCGGAGATCTCAGCCGCTTTGGAAGCTGCTGCAAGCTTCAGGAAAATTGATGGGGCCGCTGTTGCCTGGCTTGAGGAGCAAATCGCCAGTCTGGAAAATGCCATTGTTCTCCCTCGAGATTTTATCGTCCCGGGAGAGACCCCTGCCAGTGGGGCTCTATCTTTAGCCAGAACCATTGTCCGTCGTGCTGAACGCCGGGTGACTGCCTTGATGGAAGCCGGTGAAATTGATAATCGAGATCTGATTGCTTACCTGAACCGCCTGTCTTCTTTGATTTTTGTCCTGGAAGTGTATGAAGCCTCTCAGTTTGGCCGGGGGATTCAACTGGCAAAAGAGGAGTAACAATGTTCGGAACCCTCCTCAATGTCGCCACAATTCTTGTCGGCACCCTGCTGGGAATCTGGATTGGCGGACGAATGTCGGAGCGTGTCCGCACCACCATCGTCTCTGGATTGGGAATATTTACCCTTGGATACGGACTATTAACCTTTTTGGATACGAGGAATCCCCTGGTACCCCTCGGGGGCTTGCTGGTTGGTGCTCTTTTGGGCGAGTGGTGGGGTGTTGAGGAAGGGTTGGTGACAATTGGGGATTTCTTAAGGAATCGTCTGATGCGCCGTAAGAAAGCGTCTGAGCAGGGGATGCGCTTTGTGGAGGGGTTTGTGACAGCATCACTGGTCTTTGTGATCGGACCCATCGCAATTTTGGGTTCGATTCAAGATGGCCTGACGGGGGATTTTGAACTTCTGGCCATCAAAGCAATTCTGGATGGTTTTGCATCCATCGCCTTTGCTTCAACCCTTGGAATCGGTGTGGCTTTTTCCGCGCTTTCTATCCTCGTCTATCAGGGTTCGATCAGCCTTCTGGCAAATTTCTTTCACCGTTTTTTTTCTGAGGCAATGATGACTGAAATGACAGCGGTTGGCGGGATCATCCTCGTCAGTATTGCAATCAGCAGCCTCTTGGGGATAAAAAGGATCCGTACAGGCAGCTTTTTGCCGGCTTTGCTGGTCACGCCTTTCATCACCTGGGTTTTGGAGCGTTTCTTCGGATTTTGAGAAAAAAAACAGAGCCGGAAACGGCTCTGTTATCTCGTGTATGCAATTGTGGCTTATTCTTCCAGATCCGCAATGAGGGATTCTACCAAGGGGATGAGATCTGCGCTGGATACGATACTTCCATTTACAAGAAACGATGGGGTACCTTGTACGCCGACAGATTGCCCGTAGTTCAGATCATTGATGTAAGCTTCGGCATAGACACCCGTCAGGAGACATTCTTCAAAGGCATCGGTGTCCAACCCGGCAGTTGCTGCGTAGGATATGAGGGATTCATCCGAAAAAGCCCCCGCGTAGCCAGCATAATTGAAGAGAAAATCCTTATACTCATAGAACCGATTTTGATCTGCTGCGCAGTAACTGGCCTCCGCACCTCGGAAAGAATCCTCGTGCATGAAAGGGAAATTCACAAAGGTGAAATAAACGTCTCCACTTTCGACATAGGTGCGGATGAAATCCTCTTCATAATAAAGGGCAAACTGCTTACAGTGGCTGCAGAGATAATCTGTGAATTCCTGCACTTTGATGGGTGCATTGGGGTCGCCGACAGAAAAACCATCGGTATTATCATATTTTGTTCGGGAAACGAGAATTCTAGGCAGAATGACCGCCAGGGCAATCAGCAAGATGGCGGCCAGTGAGATCGCCAAGAAGGTGATGGTTTGGCGTCGTTTTCTTTCATTGCGCTTTTCACGCAGGATTTCCCTTTTTGATTTACTTCCAGTCATCAAAAAACCTCCAAATATTTAACCTTAACGCCCTTGATTTTCCCATAAATAGAGGGTTTTGTCTAGCGATGGAATGGAGTTGTGTTTGGTTGTCAACTGGTATAGATTATAGCGCTCGCTCGTACACTTTGATTTCTTCCTGCGTGGGCGTGAATCCAAAACGCCGATAGAGGGCCAGTGAGGGCGCATTGTCGGATTGGGTGTTGACGGTCACCCGCCAAAACCCCCTTTGGTCCAGGGTTTTTAAGAGATCGTACACCAGCGTGTAGGCAATGCCCTTGCGCTGATATTCAGGATGCACTGCCAGACGCGCCAGATGTCCGTAGATCGTCATGGTGGTGCTGATCTGATAACCGACGATCTCCCCATTGAGGGTGGCCACACTGCTGACCCCTGTTTGCTTGAGGGCTTTTGTGAGGGAAAGCATGGAGTTTTCCCACAGAGAGGGAAAAGCGAGATGATCAATTTGTGAAACGGTGGGCAGGTCCTCAAAAACCAAAGGACGGATTTGAACCTCGGGATTGCAGGACTGCGGTGTTGGAAACGTCCCCTGCCATTCGAGGACGATGACATTCTGACGGTTGGCAAATCCTGCTTCCATCAGCAAGCTTCGAAACCAGGGATGTAATGCAAGGGCAGCAAGACGGCGGACATGGTTTTCTTGCAGCATCTGCAAGGCCCTTGGCAGTAGCATCCGCCAGTGCTTTTCCGGGGATACACTTTTTTGGATTGCAAAGACACGAATCCAGGCGGAACCCGCATTTTCTGGTGTTGTGCAGAGCACCGATTGGATTTTTTCACCGGATTGATGCATTAAATAGGGTTGCTGGCCGACCCAATCCAGGGGGGTGATCCAGTCAAGATGTCGGTGGGTAAGGATATTCTGATTAAAAAAGTCAGCCAGGCGATTGTATTCTCGTTTTGTGACCTGGACAATGGAATTTCCCGATGTTGCAGAGGGCGTTTTCTCTTGAAGCATGAGTCACCTTTTCTGGTCACTATGATTCTCGGGTTGCTTTTGATAAAAAAAGAACGGTATTCGCATACCGCTCAAGATGATTTCAGGATGTTCAGAATGGTTTTGGCAAGCTGAGCCAGATCTTTCCTGGGGATTTTCCGCAGGCCCTTCAGGAGACTGCTGTAGATTTCCTGTTCTGGATCGAAGGGGTTGTCTTCTTCTGCCGGCTGAGAACCATCCAGCACTTTGTCCGTTTCCGATGATGACGCAGGGGGGGTGAATTTCGGGGAGAGAAAATGGGAAAACGGCTGCTCGAAGGCAGCGGCAATCGCCGCGAGGTGGTCCGCAGGAATGGGCGTTGTTTCTGTTTCGTAGGCCGCCAGGATCGCAGTTTCAATTCCGGTCTCTTCACTGAGATTTTCTAATGACTTCCCGCTGTTTTCCCGCAGACCGAGGAGTTGACTCCGGATCATCTTATCCCTGATGGTCATGAAGGTGGCCCGCTTTTGTTTTGTTAAATATTGAACATTGTGGTTCTGCAGGTCCATATCTTTCAAAATGAGGACTGCTGGAACACCCAGAAATAGTGACAGGATTTCAATCTGGGGGAGAGAGATGGATTCTTCCCCGTTCTCAATCTGAAGATAGGTTTCTATGGGGATGTCAAGGATACCAGCGCAGTCCCGCAGACTGCGTTTCATGATCTTTCGCAGGGTTCCAAGGCGCTGTCCGATGCTGTTTGAGGAAATGTTATTTGCCGGGATGTCCATATTCACTTTCTTAGTGACCCAATGGTTTCGTGTGCATCCATAATAGGATTATAGCGTATCCCCGGAAAAAAGACTATTGGTTTATGGAGTGTGTTGGGTCATTGGAATCCGGGCTGTCAATCTTCGGCATGATATACCCGAGGCCGGTTTTTGTGATGATGAACTCGGGCCTTCGGGAATCCTCCTCCAATTTTTGCCGCAGACGGGCAATGCTGACCCATAGAATTTCTTTTTCTCCCTGGTAGCTTTCGCCCCAAACGTTGGTCAACAGGGTTTCGGGAGAAACCACCTTGCCCATGTTTTGTGCTATGGTCAGCAGGAGCCGATATTCCGTGGATGAGAGGGGAATGACCTTGTCATCTTTTCTAACCTCCGCCCTGGCGAAATTGATCTTCAGACGACCATTAATCAGAAGATGGTCTTCCTGCTCCTCAGTTTGATCCGCTGTCCGTCTCAGGATGGCTCGGGCGCGGGCCAAGAGCTCAGAAAGGGAATATGGTTTGAACAGATAGTCGTCTGCACCCAGATCGAGCCCACGAATCACATCGCGCTCATCTTTCCGGCATCCGCTGACAATGATGACGGGGATCCCGGAAAAACTGCGGATCTTTTTGATGAGGTCCAGACCATTTTCTCCCTGCAGCATCATATCCAGCAGCACGAGATCGGGTTTTTCTTTTCGGATCAGTTGGATCGCCTTGAGGCCGCTTTGCGCGCAGGTTACGGAATATCCTTCGCGTTTAAGGCTGTCCCGGATCATTTTAAGATAGAGGACATCATCATCTATTACGAGTATCTGCGGCATTAAATCTCTCCTATATCTTAATTCTAGGAGATAGCAGGCTTCAAAAGGGTTTCAGGGAGATTATGTGTTTTAGAAGGAATAGTTAATCTGCGGATCCTGGAAAACACATTCACCATCAATGAAGGTTGCCAGGGGTAAGATCCGACCTAAGTTGTCTGAAGGGCAACGGAAGGGATTATTTTCGAGGATGATAAAATCTGCTCTGTATCCCGGAGCAATTTTCCCCAGACGGTCTCCTCTATGGATGACCCGGGCTGGCCCGAATGAGAAACCGGAGAGGGCATCCGTCAGGGGTAGACGTTGTTCTGAAAACCATCCTTCCGGTCCTGGGGAGCCATCCAGACGTCTTCGAGTGACGGCTGCATGCAGCCCCAGGAAGGGATTTACAGGCTCTACAGGTGCATCCGAACCGCAGATCACCATTCCCCCCGTCTGCCGCAGGCTGCCATAGGCATAGGAAAATTGGGCCCGGCTGCCCAGTTTTTTCTCCGCCAGGTACATATCTGAAGGGGCATGGATGGGTTGGACAGAGGCCACGATATTCAGGGCTGCCAGGCGGGGTAAATCCTGCGGGTGAATTATCTGGACATGTTCAATGCGGTGGCTATGGTGCGGCAGTCTTTTTTCCTCCTCATAGGATCGGAGCTGTTGCAGTGCATTCAACACCGTGCGATTGGCCAGGTCGCCGATGGCATGAATCGCCAACCCGAGGCCGTGTTCCACGGCCTGTTTTCCAATGGAAAAGATTTCCTCATGGGATAGGAGTAGGGCCCCTTTTTCTGCGCTTTCCGCATAAGGTTCCAACATGGCAGCGGTTTGCGGCCCCAGGGCTCCATCTGCGAAAAGTTTGACCGAACCAATGTGCAGTCGATCGTCTCCATATCCCGTCCGAAGGCCTGCGTCAGTGAACCTTTCCATGAATTCGAAGGGGATATTTTTGCAAACTCGGAATTTTAATGCTCCTTCTTGGTGAAGGCTTTGCAGGGCCTGCCAGCAGGGTAGGCCGTCAAAGTCATGCACCCCAACCAGTCCCAGCTTCCACAGTTCAGGGATCAAACCAGCAATTTGGCGCTGGACCATTTCCTGTGACAGTTCTGGAAGGCGGTCTTCGATCAGCTTCATGGCGTTTTCAAAGAGGATCCCCGTTGGTCTGCCTGATCCATCGCGCTGGATCATACCTCCCGGAGGATCCGCCGTGTCCGCTGTGATTTCTGCCCAGCGCAGCGCTTCGGAATTTACCCAGGCCGCATGCAAGGATTTGGCCGTCAGATATACGGGATGTCCTCCTGACACAGCGTCCAGGATTGCCGCAGTGCCATACCCATTGACCCAGCGGTTGTGATTCCAGCCGTGACCCCTGATCCAGGCATCCCCTGGAGCCCTTGCGACCGCTTCCTGCACACGTTTCACACAGGTTGTCATGGAGTCGGTTTCACAATTGA